>NZ_FNSM01000001.1:2944500-3250500 GCF_900105415.1 Streptomyces sp. TLI_105
CCGTCGTACAGGGGCGTGCCCCCCGCAGGGGTCCCGTCGTACATCGGGGTGCCGCCGGCCGGGGTGCCGGTCTCGTACAGCGGGTTGCCCGGCGGTGTCGGGGCGGACGCGGTGACCGGGCGGCTCGACGGGGTGGTGCCGACCGTCGGGACGCCCGAGGTCGCCGAGCCCGCGAAGCCCGTGCCCGGGGCGTCCGGGCCCGCCGGCGCCGGGGCGGCCTTGGCCGCCGGCGTGGGCGTGGGGGCAGGGGCGGGGGCGGGAGTCGGGCTGGGGGCCGCCGCCTTGCGGGGAGCGAACCAGTCGCTCGTCTCCTTCGCCTTCGGCGCCTGCGGGGCCTCCTCGGCCGCCCGCGGGGGCTCCGGGGCCGGGGCCACCGGCTCGGGCTCCGGTTCCGGCTGCGCGACGGGCTCGGGGTCCGGGGCGGACGTCTCGTTGACCGTCTTGCGGACCACGACCGGCGGGATCGGACGCGAACCCGGGATGTTGATCCGGATCCGGGTCGTCAGCGTCGTCTCGGTCTTGGGCTCCTCCGGCGGTGCGGGCGCGGCGGCGGTCTCCTCCGGCGCGTCCTGCGTGGGGTGGAGCGACGGATACTGGCGGGATCCGTACGGCGGGGTACCCGAGGGGTACGCGGCTCCCCCGCGCCCCTGGGCGCCGGAGGACGAACTGTCAGTCTCTCGACCAGTTTCACGACTCAAAGCAGGATCTCCCGGTTGGCTCCACCGCCCGCTCTTGCTGATGCTCGTGTTGACCCGGGCGGTTCGGCGGCGCGCACCACCATACTGAACGCCGCCGACTCATACCCGACCCCCGGGCGAAGGACGACGGGCAATCCGGCCGAAGTCAGGACGTCCCCGGCCTCAAGTCGTCCTGCTCACGGGGCCGGTCGCGGCAGCCGGGGCAGAGTGGCGCACATCACAGCGAGCGCCATGCCCCCGAAGAGGAAGAGCAGCTCGCCGGCGCCTCCGCCGAACACGCCGTCGCCCTCGGGGCGTCCGAGGCTGAGCAGGATGACGGCGACGAGCCAGCCGGCGGCGGCGGAGGCGACGCCGACCTGGGTGCCGGTGGCGCGGAGCCCTCCGTAGAAGAGGCCGGCGACGGCGAGGAGCGCGAGGAGCAAGCCGCCGGGGAACCAGGCGGCTTGGACGAGGGCTCCGGCGGCGCCGACGAGGGCGCCGAGGACGAGCAGGACGCCGTACGAGACGTACCTGATCCCCGGGGAGGGAGCGGGAGAGGCGGTGCTCACGTGGTCACCCCCGCGAAGAGGTCCGTCTCGCGCTCGCCCTCGGGGGCGCCCGACGCGCCCTGGACCAGTTCGTAGTACTCGGTGGTGAAGATCGGCTGGGCGAGGTCGTTGGAGAGGGCGAAGAAGGGACCGTCGACGGCGACTTGGGTGGCGTGCGCGGCCATCGCGGCGCTCTTGCGGGCGGCGTACGCGGGGTCGGCGGCGATCTCGGTGGTGATCCGGTCCTCGTCGACGACGCCGGGGACGTCGTCGACGGCGGCGACGGCCGGGAAGACGGAGCCCTCTGCGCGGAGCCGGGCGAATCCGGCCTCGGCGACGGGGCGCGGGACGCGGTTCCAGTAGATCTTGGCGATCGTGTGGGCCGGTCCGAGGTCGGGGCGGTAGTCCGGGTCGGCGGCGAGTTCGGCGGCGCGGGTGGCGACCCGGTGGGCCTGGATGTGGTCGGGGTGGCCGTAGCCGCCGTCGGGGTCGTAGGTGACGAGGACCTGCGGACGGGTCTCGCGGATCACCTCGACGAGGTGGGGCGCGGCGGTGTCGACGTCGGTGTTCCAGAAGGCGCCCGCGCGCTTGTTCTGCTCGGCGCCCATCATTCCGGAGTCGCGGAAGCGGCCGGGGCCGCCGAGGAAGCGGTGGTCGGTGACGCCCAGCTCGGTCATCGCGGCGGCGAGTTCGCCGATCCGGTGCGGGCCGAGCCGGTCCTCCCGGTCGGGGGCCAGGTGGGCGAGGTCGGGCGGGATGACCTCGCCCTCCTCGCCGAGCGTGCAGGTGACGAGGGTGACGAGGGCGCCCTCGGCCGCGTACCTGGCCATGGTGGCGCCGTTGTTGATCGACTCGTCGTCCGGGTGCGCGTGCACGAGCAGCAGACGGCGGGCGGGGAGATCGGACATGCCCCCCACCCTACGAGGTCAGGCCGTCAGAACTTGAGGCCGCCGATCATGCCCGCCACGTTGGTGGTGAGGGTGCTGATGGAGGGGGCGATGGAGGAGCTCGCCAGGTAGAAGCCCAGGAGCGCGCAGACCGCCGCATGTCCAGCCTTCAGCCCGGATTTCCGGATCAGCAGGAAGACGACGATCGCCAGCAGCACCACCACGGAGATCGAGAGTGCCACGGCGGTTCACCTCCACCTTCGGTCGGATATTCGAGCGGTTCGGTCGATCAGCATGTGCCAGAGGGCATGCCAGTCCGATGCATACCCACCTAGCGCTACGGATCATAACTATCCGTGCGGCCGCATCGATCGGCGGACGGAGGCACGAGGGGGGCGCACGGCGCTAGTTTCAGCCGCATGACCTTGTCTTCGCAGCAGCCGGCCACACCCTCGGCCGGGCTTTCCTTCCCCCGCCAGCACGCCAGGACCCAGCGGTTCACCCTGGGGGTCCCGCGCGGTTTCTCGGTCGCCCCGGACGGGGAGCGCGTGGTGTTCGTCAGATCCGGTTCGGGGACGGACCGTTCGCACCGGCTCTGGGTGCTGGACCTGCCCCGGGACGGCGAGCCCGGGGAGCGGGTCGTCGCCGACCCGGTGGCGCTGCTCGCGGGCGCGGAGGAGGAGTTGCCGCCGCAGGAGCGGGCGCGCCGGGAGCGGAGCCGGGAGGGCTCGGCGGGGATCGTGGCGTACGCGGTGGACGCGGCCGTGGAGTTGGCGGCGTTCGCGCTGTCGGGGCGGCTGTTCGCGGCGGAGCTGCGGGCGGGGACGGCGCGGGAGCTTCCGGTGCCGGGGCCGGTGATCGACCCCCGCCCCTCGCCGGACGGGCGGTTCGTGGCGTACGTGGCGGAGGGCGCCCTGCGGGTGGTGGGCACGGACGGCGCGGACGACCGGGCGCTGGCCGTCCCGGAGGACGAGCACGTCTCCTACGGATTGGCCGAATTCATCGCCTCGGAGGAGATGGGGCGGGAGCGCGGCCACTGGTGGTCGCCCGCCTCGGACCGGCTGCTCGTGGCGCGGGCGGACGACCGGGCGGTGCGGCGCTGGTGGATCGCGGACCCGGCGCACCCGGAGCGGGAGCCGCAGCGGGTGGGGTATCCGGCGGCGGGGACGCCCAACGCGGAGGTGCGGCTGTTCGTGATCGGCCTCGACGGGTCCCGTACGGAGGTGGTGTGGGACCGGGAGCGGTATCCGTACCTGGCGCGGGTGCACTGGTCGGCGGCCGGGGCGCCGCTGCTGCTCGTGCAGACGCGGGACCAGCGGGAGCAGCTGTTCCTGGCGGTGGACCCGGACTCGGGGAAGACGGCGACGGTACGGGCGGAGGCGGATCCGGCGTGGCTGGAGCTGCACCACGGGGTGCCGTCGTGGGGGCCGGGCGGGGGGCTTGTCCGGGTCACCGACGAGGGCGGGGCGCGGGTCCTGGCCGTCGGGGAGGAGGCGTGGACGGACGCGGGGCTGCACGTCCGGGCGGTGCTCGACGTGGGGGCGGACGACGTCCTCGTGTCGGCCTCGGCGGGTGAGGCGGCGGCGGGTCCCGAGACCGGCGAGATCCATGTGTACCGGGTGACCGGGCGGGGCGCGGAGCGGCTGACGCGGCTGTCCGAGGGCGCCGGTGTGCACGGCGCGGTGCGCTCGGGGGCGGTGACCGTCCTGGTGTCGGCGCGGCCGGAGGAGCCGGGGAGCGTGGCGCGGGTGCTGCGGGACGGCGAGCCGGTCGCGGTGGTGGCCTCGTACGCCCAGCGGCCGGTGATCTCCGCCCGGGTGCGGCTGACGGAGGCGGGGGCGCGGCGGATCCCGTGCGCGGTGCTGCTGCCCTCGGGGTACGAGGAGGGGGACGGGCCGCTGCCGGTCCTGATGGATCCGTACGGCGGGCCGCACGGGCAGCGGGTGCTCGCGGCGCACAATCCGCACCTGACCTCGCAGTGGTTCGCCGACCAGGGCTTCGCGGTGGTCGTGGCGGACGGGCGGGGCATGCCGGGCCGCTCCCCCGCCTGGGAGAAGTCGATCGCGCGGGACTTCGGGGTGACGCTCGACGACCAGGTGGAGGCACTGCGGGCGCTGGCCGGGGGCCTCCCGCTCGATCTGGACCGGGTGGCGATCCGCGGCTGGTCGTACGGCGGCTATCTGGCGGCCCGGGCGGTGCTCCAGCGGCCCGACGTCTTCCACGCGGCCGTGGTCGGGGCGCCGGTGACGGACTGGCGGCTGTACGACACGCACTACACGGAGCGGTACCTCGGCACGCCGCAGGACGATCCGGAGGTGTACGCGGCGCAGTCGCTGCTGACCGACGACGGTCTGACGGCGCCGGAGGAACCGGCCCGGCCGATGATGGTCGTGCACGGTCTCGCCGACGACAACGTGGTGGTGGGGCACGCGCTGCGGCTGTCGTCGGCGCTGCTCGCGGCGGGCCGGCCGCACGAGGTGCTGCCGCTGTCCGGGGTGACGCACATGACGCCGCAGGAGCAGGTGGCGGAGAACCTGCTGCTGCTCCAGGTGGACTTCCTGAAGCGGTCGCTCGGCATCGGGCGCTGAGTCACCAGCCGGGCGGCGTCGGGTGGGGCGGGGCCGGGGGGCGCGCCCCGGCCGCCGGGTGCGGTCCGGGCGCGGCGGCGGGGGCGCCGCGCCCGGCCAGGAGCACGAGCACCGCGAGGCCGGCGAGGAGCTCGAAGACGGGGGTGAGGACGTCCGCCGTGGCCGGGGTGGTGAGGTCGCCGAGGTGGACGAGGGTCTCGTACCGGACGGCGCGGGCGATCCCGCCGAGGCCGCCCGCCGTCAGGAGCACGGCGGCGAGGAGCCCGAAGGCCCGGGCGTGGCGGGCCCGTACGAGGCAGGAGACGGCGGCCGTGCCGTACAGCCCGGCGGCGATCGCCGACAGCCAGCCGGGCGGGGGCGCGAGGGCGGGGGCGACGACGGAGCGGCCGCCGGTGAACCGGTCGACGGTGACCTCCAGGGGGAGTTCGCCGGCCCGGTACAGCTCCCCCAGGGTCAGGAGGAGCGTGGCGGCCGCGAGGAGGATCCCGGCGGCGACGGCGGGGCCGGTCCGGGGCGGCGTGGGCCGCGGCTCGTGCGGCGCGTCCGCCGGGCGGCGGCCGACGGCGGCGGTGAGGACGAGTCCGGCGGCGAGGGCCAGTTCGAGGAGGGCGGTGACGAGGGCGCCGTTCCCGGCCGCCCAGAGCCCGGGGAGGCGCAGGGCGAGGGTGGCCGTCCCGGTGGCGGCGAGGGCGGAGGCCGCGTGCCGGGAGCGGAGCGCGGCGACGGCGGTGGCGGCGTAGGCGGCGAGGAGCACGGGGTCGAGCAGGGAGGTGGTGGACCGTCCCCGGGTCGGTAAGCGGTGGTCCCCGGCCCAGTACCAGGCGAGGTCGGCGGGCGAGCCGAGCACGGCGAGGTCCTGGAGGATCCACACGGCGGCGATGAGGGCGAGCGCGGCGCAGAGCGCGGCGCCGGTGAGACGTGCCGGTCGTGTCACAGTCACGGTCCCGATACTCATCGTCGCGACCGACCGGGACAAGCGGTTCTGCGTGAACAGTGGATGGTGGCCGGCCGGGGCGGCATGGTGCGCCCCGGCCGGCTCACGGCACCCGCACGGGCCGTATGCCGACGATCCTGCCCTGTCCGTATATCGGATCCGTTTCCGCGGAGTTGCCTGTCGGTTAGGGCCTGTCCGGCCCTGGTCCGCCGGACCCCCTAAGGCGTCTCGGGCGTCTCCGGCGGGACGACCTGCTTCTCCTCGGCGAAGTGGCAGGCGGAGTCGTGTTTCGCGGGGCTGTCCGTGAGGCGGAAGACGGCCGGGACGGCGAGGAGCGGGACCTCCAGGGCGCAGCGTTCCTGGGCCTTCCAGCAGCGGGTGCGGAAGCGGCAGCCGGAGGGGATGTTGGCCGGGGAGGGGACGTCGCCGGTGAGGATGATCCGCTCGCGGTGGGCGCGCGCCTCGGGGTCGGGGACGGGCACGGCGGAGAGCAGCGCCTGGGTGTAGGGGTGGGTGGGGTGGTCGTAGATCTGGGCGTCGGTGCCGATCTCGACGATCCGGCCGAGGTACATGACGCCGACGCGGTCAGAGATGTGCCGGACGATCGACAGGTCGTGGGCGATGAAGACGTACGACAGGGAGAACTCGGTCTGCAGGTTGTCGAGGAGGTTGACGACCTGTGCCTGGACGGAGACGTCGAGCGCGGAGACCGGCTCGTCCGCGACGATGATCTCGGGCTGGAGGGCGAGGCCGCGGGCGATGCCGATGCGCTGGCGCTGGCCGCCGGAGAACTGGTGCGGGTACCGGTTGATGTACTCCGGGTTCAGGCCGACGACGTCCAGGAGGTCCTGGACCTTGCGGCGCCGGTCGCCCTTGGGGGCGACCTCGGGGTGGATCTCGTAGGGCTCGCCGATGATGTCGCCGACGGTCATGCGCGGGTTGAGCGAGGTGTACGGGTCCTGGAAGACCATCTGGATGTTGCGGCGGACGGCCTTCAGGGCGCGCGGGGAGAGTGTGGTGATGTCCTCGCCCTTGTAGCGGATGGTTCCGGAGGTCGGCCGTTCCAGGTTGACCAGCATCTTCGCGACGGTGGACTTGCCGCAGCCGGATTCGCCGACGATGCCGAGGGTCTCGCCGGCGGCGAGGTCGAAGTCGACGCCGTCGACGGCCTTGACGGCGCCGATCTGCTTCTTGAAGAGGATGCCCTGGGTCAGCGGGTAGTGCTTGTGGAGGTCCCGGACTTCGAGAATCGCCTCAGCCATGGAGGCACTCCTTCCAGAAGTGGCAGGCGCTGGAGCGCGGCACCGGGGACTCGGTCACGTCGTACAGCGGGGGCACCTCGGTGCGGCACCGGTCCCGGGCGAGCGGGCAGCGCGGGTTGAAGGAGCAGCCGGGCGGGATGGCGAGGAGGTTGGGCGGCAGGCCCTTGATGGCGTAGAGCTCCTGGCCCTTCTGGTCGAGGCGCGGGATGGAGTCGAGCAGGCCCCGGGTGTAGGGGTGGGCGGGCGCCTTGTAGATCTCGTGCACGGGCGCCTGTTCGACGATCTTCCCCGCGTACATGACGGCGATCTTGTCGGCGACGTCGGCGACGACGCCGAGGTCGTGGGTGATGAGGATGAGGCCCATGTTGAGCTCGCGCTGGAGTTCGGCGAGGAGGTCCATGACCTGGGCCTGGACGGTGACGTCGAGGGCGGTGGTGGGCTCGTCGGCGATGATCAGTTCGGGTTCGAGGGCGAGCGCCATGGCGATCATGATGCGCTGGCGCATGCCGCCGGAGAACTGGTGGGGGTACTGGCCGACGCGTTCCTTGGCGGCGGGGATGCGGACCCGGTCCATCAGCTCGACGGCCTTGGTCCTGGCGTCCTTGCGCGACATCCCCTTGTGGACCTGGAACATCTCGCCGAGCTGGTCGCCGACGCTGATGACGGGGTTGAGGGAGGACAGCGCGTCCTGGAAGATCATCGCCATCTTGGCGCCGCGGACCTTGCGCCGCTCCTCCTCCTTGAGCTTCAGGAGGTCCTGGCCCTGGAAGAGGATCTCGCCGCCGCTGATCTTCCCGGGCGGGATGTCGAGGATGCCCATGACGGCCTGGGCGGTGACGGACTTGCCGGAGCCCGACTCGCCGAGGACGGCGAGGGTCTCCCCCGCGTCGACGGAGTAGTCGACGCCGTTGACCGCCTTGGCCACGCCGTCCCGGGTGTGGAACTCCACGTGCAGGTCGCGCACTTCGAGCAGCATGGGTCCCTACCTCAGCTTCGGGTCGAGGGCGTCGCGCACCGCGTCGCCGAGCATGATGAAGGCGAGCACGGTGATCGCGAGCGCGCCGGCCGGCCAGAGCAGCATGTGGGGCGCGTTGCGGATGTACTGCGACGCCGAGGAGATGTCGATGCCCCAGGAGACGGTCGGGGGCTTCAGTCCGACGCCGAGGTACGACAGGGTCGCTTCCAGGGCGATGTACGTGCCGAGGGCGATGGTGGCGACGACGATCACGGGGGCGACGGCGTTCGGCGTGATGTGCCGGATCATCATCCGGGAGTTGGAGGCGCCGAGCGCGCGGGCGGCCTGGACGTAGTCGTTCTGTTTGGCGGTGATGACCGAGCCGCGCGCGATGCGGGAGAGCTGCGGCCAGCCGAGCAGCACCATGAAGCCGATGACGGGCCAGACGGTGGAGCTGGTCACCACGGACAGGAGCACGAGGCCGCCGAGGACGACGGGGATGGCGAAGAAGACGTCGGTGATGCGGGAGAGGACGCCGTCCCAGGAGCCGCCGAAGAAGCCGGCGAGGCCGCCGAGGATGCTGCCGAGGACGGCGACGCCGAGGGTGGCGAGGACGCCGACGGTCACGGACGTCCGGGCGCCGTAGACGGTGCGGGTGTAGACGTCGCAGCCCTGGCCGTTGAAGCCGAAGGGGTGGCCGGGCTGGGAGCCTTCCTGCGCCTTGGACAGGTCGCAGTCGAGCGGGTCTCCGGAGGCGATCAGCTGGGGCCAGATGGAGATGACGACCAGGAAGAGGATGACGAGCGCGGAGATGATGAAGATCGGGTTGCGGCGCAGGTCGTGCCAGGCGTCGGACCAGAGGGAGCGGGGCTTCTTGTCGGCGCCGGTGCCCTCGGGGCCGCCAGGAGTCTTCTCGAGCGTCTCGGCTTCCTGGGTGCCGAGGTCGGACGCGCCTCCGGCGCCGGTGGAGGCGATGGCGCGCCCTTCCTCTCCGTACGACTCAAGGGGTTCAAAGGGCTCAGGCATAGCGAATCCTCGGGTCAAGGACGGCGTACAGGAGGTCGACCAGCAGGTTGGCCAGCAGGAACACCAGGACGAGGATGGTCACGAAGCCGACGACGGTCTGGGTGTTCTGGCGGACGATGCCCTGGTAGAGCTGGTAGCCGACGCCGTGGATGTTGAAGATCCGTTCGGTGACGATGGCGCCGCCCATGAGCGCGCCGATGTCGGCGCCGATGAAGGTCACCACGGGGATGAGGCTGTTGCGCAGCAGGTGCCGGGTGACGACCCGGCGGCGGGGCAGGCCCTTGGCGACGGCGGTGCGGACGTAGTCGGCGCGCTTGTTCTCGGCGATGGAGGTCCGGGTGAGCCGGGTGACGTACGCGAGCGAGACGGACGCGAGGACGAGGCCGGGGACGATCAGTTCGTTGAAGGGCGCCTCGGGCGAGACGGCCGGTTTGATCCAGCCCCATTCGACGCCCAGGAGCAGTTGGAGGAGCAGACCGGTGACGAAGGTCGGGACGGAGAGGACGACCAGGGTCAGCAGCAGGACGCTGGTGTCGACGGGGTGGCCGCGCTTGAGGCCGGTGACGACGCCGAGGGTGATGCCGATGACGATCTCGAAGAGGATCGCGACGATGGTGAGCCGGATGGTCACCGGGAAGGCCGAGGCCATCAGCTCCGTGACGGGCTGGCCGTTGAAGGCGGTGCCGAAGTCCCCGGTGAAGACGTTGCCCATGTAGGTCAGGTATTGCTGCCAGACCGGCTTGTCGAGGCCGAACTCCTTCTGCAGCTGGGCGGTGGTCGCCGGGTCGCAGGCGCGGTCGCCGCAGAGGCCGGCGATGGGGTCGCCCATCACGTTCACCATCAGGAAGATCAACAGCGTTGCGCCGAAGAAGACCGGGATCATCTGCAGCAGCCGCCTGATCACGTATCGACCCACGGAGGCCTCCAGGAAGGGTGGGTTGCGGGACGGCGTACGGCCCGGCGCGGGGATCCGCGGCCCGGGCCGTACGCCGCCGTACTGCTACGTCGTCACTTGACCTTGATCTGGTCGTAGACGGGGACGCTGAAGGGGTTCAGGGTCACGTTCTCGATCTTGTCCGAGTAGCCGGCGCTGCCGTTCTGGTACCAGAGCGGGATGGCTCCCATGTCGTCGCGGAGGACTCCCTCGGCCTGCTGGAAGAGCCCGACGGCCTTGGCGGTGTCGGCCTCGGCGTTGGCCTGGTTGACCAGCTTGTCGAACTCCGGGTCGGAGTACTTGCCGTCGTTGGAGGAGGCGTTGGTGTAGTACAGCGGCTGGAGGAAGTTCTGGATGAGCGGGTAGTCCATCTGCCAGCCGGCGCGGAACGGGCCCTTCATCTTCTGGGTGCTGACCTGGCTGCGGAAGTCGGCGAAGGTGCCGATCGGGTTGCCGACGCAGGCCTTGTTGTTGCCGAGTGCGTTGTTGATGGAGTTGCAGACGGCGTCCACCCACTCCTTGTGGGAGCCGGTGTCGGCGTTGTACGAGATCGTCATCGTGCCGCCGGGGATGCCGCCGCCCTCGGCGACGAGCTTCTTGGCCTGGGCCGCGTCGTACTTGCAGAAGTCGCCGCAGACGTCCTTGAAGCCGCCCTTCGAGCCGAGAACCGGGGAGGTCCAGTCGACGGCGGGGGTGCGGGTCTTCTGGAAGATCGTCTCGGTGATCTGCTGGCGGTTGATCGCCATGGAGAGGCCCTGCCGGAGCTTCTCCTGGCCCGGCTTGTTCCACGCGGGGTCGTAGAACGGGAAGCCGAGGGTCTGGATGATGCCGGCGGGGACGTTGATGTACCGGCCGCCGAGGTCGGCCTGGACGTTCTTGAGCTGGGAGGCGGGCACGTCGTCGACGAGGTCGAGGTTGCCGGCCGTCAGGTCCGTGTAGGCGGTGTTGTTGTCGGTGTAGACCTTGAGGTCGATGCCGCCGTTCTGGGCCTTGTCAGGGCCGGGGTAGGCGTCCCACTTCCTCAGGGACATCTGGGAGCCCTTGGAGTACGAGTCGACGGTGTACGGGCCGTTGCCGATGGGCTTCGAGAGCCAGGCGGCGTGGTCGCTGTAGAAGGCCTGGGGAAGCGGCGAGAAGGCCGCGTAGCCGAGGGTGACGGGCCAGGTGGAGAACTTCTGGGTGAGCTTGACCGTGAAGGTCTGGGGGCCGGTCACCTTGAGGCCGGACATGGTCTCGGCCGTCGGCTCGCCCTTGTCGGGGTGGACCTGGTCGTAACCCTCGATCTGGCCGAAGAAGGCGGCGTTCTTCTGGTTGTTCTTCAGGCTGGCGCCGTAGTTCCAGGCGTCGACGAAGGACTTCGCGGTGACCTTCTCGCCGTTGGAGAAGGTCCAGCCGTCCTTGACCGTGACGGTGAAGTTCTGCGAGTCGGTGGTCTCGATGTTCTCGGCGAGCAAGTTCTTGGCCTCGCCGGTCTTCGGGTCGTACTGCTTGAGCCCGCGGAAGATCATGGAGAGGACCTTGCCACCCTGGACCTCGTTGGTGTTGGCGGGTTCCAGCGGGTTCTGCGGGTCGCCCCACGAGGAACTCACGATGCCGTCGGCCCCGCTGCCACCACCGCTGTCGCCGCCGCCACAGGCCGTGGCCGCGAGGGCGACGGCGGTGGCCAGTGCGGCCCACTTGGCGTGCGTGGCTCCGCGCATGGAGTGCCTCCCGTAACTCTTGCCGAGACTTAGGCCCCCATATCATCGCAAGCCGGACAGGGCCGCATCTCGGCGGCAGCTGTCCGGGGTATCGCGGGCCCGCCGTGGCCGACCCCCCGTCACACGCGAATCTCCCCCCGTCCGCCGGACGGGGGGAGATTCGCGTGGGCATGACATGCCTTAGTTGAGGAAGGTCACGTCCCAGTGGCTGCTCTCGCGGGCGTAGACGTTGCCCGAGGGAGCGGTGTAGAGGGCGGCGCCGTCACCCCGGGTGCCGGAGTAGGTGAAGGTTCCGGTGATGTAGTCGCTCAGGCAGGTGGTCGGGCTGAAGTCCAGCTTGTAGCCGTTCCAGTGGGAGTACGTGCCGCCGGCGTGGCCCGTCTCGGTGCCGCCGGTGACGGTCAGGCCGCAGCCGCTCGCGCGCTTCAGCGTCACGGCGCCGTCCGAGGACGCCTGGCGCAGGCCCTCGAAGGAGGTGCAGGCGCTGTTGTAGCGGTCCGTGCAGTTGCCGGAGGAGGTCCAGGTGATGCCGGCCGACGTGAAGATGGAGGCCGCCTGGGCGTGGGTCAGCAGGCCGCCGCTGCCGCCGCTGCCGCCTGAGGAGCCGGTGACCAGGGCCCGCCAGGTGGTGGGGCCGAGTGCGAGGCCTCCGGCGAGCAGGGTGCGGCGGCTGGGGGCGGGTTCGGTGGTGGCGAGCTTGCGGGTGAGGGCGTTCACGAGGGCGCTCCCGCCCTTCCTAGTACCGGTTCGCGCGGTCGAAGGAGCAGGACGTCGCGGCCGACGCTGGCGAGGAGGCGAGGAGGAGGCTCGAACCCGCCGTGGCGAGGGCCGGACCGACGGTGGCGAGCTTGCGGGTCAGTGCGTTCACAGGTGGCTCCTGGTCCGTAAGTCGTGGGCGGCGGCCGGCCGGTGGGCCGCGCCACGGCACACGCTGCCAGTCCCACCGGCCGTCCCGGCCGTCCCGGCGGGCCGGGTCCGTCCCGCCCGCCGGGCCGGTGCGACAGGACGGTCACGATGTCCGAGGCGGGGACACGGACGGGAGGTGACGTCCCGTCGGGCTCGCGGGACGGCCCGGGCGACGCGGGACGGGAACAAGACACCCGTACGCCCCTCCCATGGGACGTCCCCGCCCGCCGTCGCCGTCGCCGTCGCCCTCGCCCTCGCCCTCGCCCTCGCTCTCGCTCTCGCCGGAAGGGGACCGGGGCGCCCCGGGCGACGCGAGAGGCCCCCGCACCCTTGCGGGTGCGGGGGCCTCTCGGGCTCCGGGCGGACCGGATCGGACGGCGTGTCGGTGCGTCAGTGCACCGGGACGACCTGCTTCTCCTCGGCGAAGTGGCACGCCGAGAAGTGGGCGGCCGGGGTGTCCTGGCCCTTGAAGCGCTCCGGGACCGCGAGGACCGGAACCTCCTGCGAGCACTTGTCCTGCGCCTTCCAGCAGCGGGTGCGGAAGCTGCAGCCCGACGGCGGGTTGGCCGGCGAGGGGACGTCACCGGTGAGGATGATCCGCTCGCGGTGCGCACGGGCCTCCGGGTCCGGCACCGGCACCGCGGAGAGCAGCGCCTGGGTGTACGGGTGCGTCGGGTGCTCGTAGATCTGCTCGTCCGTACCGATCTCGGCCATCTTGCCGAGGTACATGACGCCGACGCGGTCGGAGATGTGCCGGACGATCGACAGGTCGTGCGCGATGAAGAGGTAGGACAGGTTGAACTCGTCCTGCAGCTTCCCCATCAGGTTGATGACCTGCGCCTGGACGGAGACGTCCAGGGCCGAGACCGGCTCGTCGCAGATGATGATCTCCGGGTTGAGCGCGAGGCCGCGGGCGATGCCGATGCGCTGGCGCTGACCGCCGGAGAACTGGTGCGGGTACCGGTTGATGTACTCCGGGTTCAGACCGACGACGTCGAGCAGCTCCTGCACCTTGCGGCGCCGGTCGCCCTTCGGGGCCACCTCGGGGTGGATGTCGAAGGGCTCGCCGATGATGTCGCCGACCGTCATGCGCGGGTTCAGCGAGGTGTACGGGTCCTGGAAGACCATCTGGATGTTGCGGCGGACGGCCTTCAGCGCACGCCCGGACAGCTTGGTGATGTCCTGGCCCTTGTAGAAGACCTCGCCGGCGGTGGCCCGCTCCAGGTTCATCAGGAGCTTGGCGACCGTGGACTTGCCACAGCCGGACTCGCCCACGATGCCGAGGGTCTCGCCCTGGAAGAGGTCGAAGGAGACCCCGTCCACGGCCTTGACCGCGCCGACCTGCTTCTTGAAGAGGATGCCCTGCGTCAGCGGGAAGTGCTTCTTCAGGCCCCGCACCTGGAGGATCGGCTCGCCGCGGCCCACGGGGGCCTCGACGGCGGCGGCCACGGCCTCGTCGTTCTTGCTGAGGTCAGCCATGGATCGTCTCCTTCCAGAAGTGGCAGGCGCTCTTACGGCCCGGGAGATCCGCGCCGTCCTGCTCGGTGACCGGCACCAGGGCCGGGATCTCCGTGCGGCAGATGTCGTCGGCCTTGGGGCAGCGCGGGTTGAAGGCGCAGCCGGTGGGCACCTTGAGCAGGTTGGGCGGCAGGCCCTTGATCGCGTAGAGCTCCTGGCCCTTCTGGTCCAGGCGCGGGATCGAGTCCAGCAGACCGCGGGTGTACGGGTGGGCCGGGCGCTTGTACAGCTCGTGCACCGGCGCCTGCTCGACGATCCGGCCGGCGTACATCACGGCGATCTTGTCCGCGACGTCGGCGACGACGCCGAGGTCGTGGGTGATCAGGATCAGACCCATGTTGTATTCCTGCTGGAGCTCCGCGAGGAGGTCCATGACCTGGGCCTGGACGGTCACGTCGAGAGCCGTGGTGGGCTCGTCGGCGATGATCAGGTCCGGCTCCAGGGCGAGCGCCATGGCGATCATGATGCGCTGGCGCATGCCGCCGGAGAACTGGTGGGGGTAGTCGGAGACCCGCGCCTTGGCGGCGGGGATCTTGACCTTGTCCATCAGCTCGATGGCCTTGACCTTGGCGTCCTTCTTGGACATGCCGTGGTGGACCCGGAACATCTCGCCGAGCTGGTAGCCGACGGTGAGGACCGGGTTGAGGGAGGACAGCGCGTCCTGGAAGATCATCGCGATCTTCCGGCCGCGGATCTTCCGGCGGTCCTCCTCGGACATCTTCAGCATGTCCTCGCCGCGGAACAGGATCTCGCCCTGCGGGATCTTGCCGGGCGGCATGTCGAGGATGCCCATGACGGCCTGGGCGGTGACGGACTTGCCGGAGCCGGACTCGCCGAGGACGGCGAGGGTCTCGCCGGCGTTCACCGAGTAGTTGACGCCGTTGACCGCCTTGGCCACACCGTCACGGGTGTGGAACTCCACGTGCAGGTCGCGGACTTCGAGGAGCGGACCGGTGTGGTCGGAACCGCCGCGCGGCGCCGGGACGGCCGCGGTCTTGTCGATGATGCTCATCTGTTACGCCCTCCTCAGCGCAGCTTGGGGTCGAGGGCGTTGCGTACGGCTTCGCCGAGCATGATGAACGCCAGAACCGTGATGCTCAGCATGATCGAGGGCCAGAGCAGGATGTGCGGGGCCACTCGGATCTGGGCGACGCCCGCGGAGATGTCGACACCCCACGAGACGGTCGGGGCGGCGAGGCCCAGACCCAGGAAGGACAGGGTCGCCTCGGCCGAGATGTAGCCGCCGAGCGCGATGGTCGAGACGACGATCACCGGGGCCATGGCGTTCGGCAGGATGTGCCGGAAGAGGATCCGGACGGTGCCGGCGCCGAGGGCCTTCGCCGCGTGGACGTAGTCGGCCTGCTTGACCGTGATCACGGCACCGCGCATGACGCGGGTGATCTGGGTCCAGCCGAGGAACGCGAGGGCGAAGACGACGACCCAGACGGTCCGCTCGACGAACGACTGCAGGACGACCATGGCGCCGAGCAGGAACGGGATGCCGAAGAAGATGTCCGTGATCCGGGAGAGGATCGCGTCGACGATGCCGCCGAAGTAGCCGGCGATCATGCCCATGATGCCGCCGATGACGGTGACGATCGCGGTGACGGCGATGCCGACGATGATCGAGGCGCGGGTGCCGTGGATCAGCCGGGCGTAGACCGAGCGGCCCTGGCCGTCGTAGCCCAGCCACTCCGGCGAACCGACCTTGCCCAGCTCGGGCTTGCCCAGGAAGTGGTGGACCAGGTCACCGGCGGTCGGGGACGCGCTGGTGAAGAGGGTCGGCCAGGCCGCGATCAGCAGCAGCAGCGCGATCAGCGCCGACGAGACGATGAAGTACGGGTTGCGGCGCAGGTCGGCCCAGGCGTCGCCCCAGAGGCTGCGGGCCTTCTCCTGCGTCGGTGCCGGCGCCGAGTCCACGAGGGGCGGGGCGATGGCGTCCTCGACGGCCGCGGCAGCGGTCTTGGTCACGTCAGGCATACCGGATCCTCGGGTCCAGGACCGCGTACAGCAGGTCGATGAGCAGGCTGGTGACGAGGTAGACGATCACCAGGATGGTGACGAGGCCCACCAGGGTCGAACCTTCGCGCCGGGAGATCGACTCGGCGATGACGCCACCGATGCCGTGGATGTTGAAGATGAACTCGGTGACGACCGCACCGCCCATGAGGGCGCCGATGTCGGTGCCGAGGAAGGTGACCACGGGGATCATCGAGTTGCGCATCAGGTGGACACCGATGACCCGGCGCTTCGGCAGGCCCTTGGCGACGGCCGTGCGCATGTAGTCGGCGCGCAGGTTCTCCGCCATGGACGTACGGGTGAGGCGCGCCACGTAGGCGAGGGAGAGACCGCCGAGCACGATGGCGGGAGCGATCAGCTGGCCCCACTCGGGCTCGGTGCTGACGTTCGGCTCGATCCAGCCCAGGTTGAAGGCGAAGACCATCTTGATGATGTAGCCGAGGACGAAGACCGGGATCGAGATGATCAGCAGGGTGAAGATCAGGATCAGGTTGTCGGCCAGGCGGCCGGCTCGCAGACCACCGATGATGCCCAGGCCGATGCCGAAGACGAGCTCGATGGCGAAGGCCAGTACAGCCAGCTGGAGCGTGATGGGGAACGCGTCGCCGAGCACGTCTGTGACCGGGAGCCCGTTGCGGATCTGGGTGCCGAAGTCCAGGTGCAGGACCATGTCTCGCATGTAGGTGACGTACTGCTCCCACTGCGGCCTGTCGAGACCCAGCTCGTGGCGCTTCGCGGCGAGCGTCGCCGGGTCGGCGCCCTTGTCGCCGAACATCGCCAGCACGGGGTCACCGGGCAGGCTGTGCACCATGAGGAAGATCAGCAGGGTTGTCCCGAGGAAAACCGGGATCATCTGGAGCAGTCGTCGTGCGACATAACGCCCCATCATGCCTCCGTTGAGATGTGACAGCGCAACCGACGGGCCCTCCCCCGACGGCATGCCCGGATCCGGGCATGCTGATGTCGTGGAAGGGCCCCCCAGCCGCTGCGTAAGGCACCGAGACGGGACTGACGATCCGTCAGTCCCGTGACGGCGTGCGGACTACGCTTGGGTGATTACTTCTTGACCTCGACGCCGGTCAGGATCGGGTCGCCGTCCTGACCGTAGGCGACACCCGAGACCTTCTCGGAGAAGCCCGCGTTGACCTTGTAGTACCAGAGCGGGATGGACGGCATGTAGTTCTTGAGGTCCTTCTCGATCGCCTGGTACGCCTTGACGGACTCGTCAAGGGTCGTGGCGGAGTCGGCCTTCGCGATCTTGGCGTCCAGCTCCTTGTTGGAGAAGTCGCCCTGGTTGCCGCCCGCACCCGTGCGGAACAGGTCCGAGATGAAGTTGGCGTTCACCGGGTAGTCGAGCACCCAGCCGGAGCGGTAGAGCGACTTGACCTGCTTGGTCTTACGGGCGGTCAGGTCGGCCTGGAAGTCCGGCTTGCCGTCGCCGACGCACTGGACGCTGGTGGCCTGCTGGATGGAGTTGCAGACAGCGTCCACCCACTCCTTGTGGCCACCGTCGGCGTTGTACTGGATCGAGATCTTGTTGCCCGGGACGCCGCCGCCGGCCTTGATGAGGGCCTTGGCCTGAGCCGGGTCGTACTTGGTGACGCCGTTGCCGCCGTCCTCCTGGAAGCCCAGGACGCCCTTCGCGACCCAGCCGGTCGCGGGCTCACGCGTGCCGTTCAGCACCGTCTTGGTGATGGTGGCACGGTCGATCGCCATGGACAGACCCTGGATGACGCGCGGGTCGACCAGCTTCGGCTTCTTCCACTGGTCCGAGTAGAAGGCGACGGCGATGGTCTGGATCGCGGAGTACGGCTGGTCCACGGCGCGGTCGCCGAGGTCCTGGCGGTAGACCGGGAGGTCCTTCGGCGCGATCTGACGCAGGACGTCGACGTTGCCGGACTTCAGGTCCTCGTACGCGGCCTCGAGGGTGGTGTAGTTCTTGAAGACCACACCGCCGTTCTTCGCCTTGTTCGGGCCCTTGTAGCCGTCGAACCGGGTGATCTCGATCTTCTTCTTGTGGTCCCAGCTCTTGAACTTGTAGGGACCGTTGCCGACCGGCTTCTGGCCGCCGGCGACCGGGTCCTTGTAGAAGGACTCCGGGAGCGGGGCGAAGACGATGTAGGCGAGCTTGTGGCCGAAGTACGGAACGGCCTTCGAGAGCTCGATGGTGAAGGTGTTCTCGTCGACGACCTTCAGGCCCTCGAGCTTGTCGGCGGTCTGCTTCGCACCCTCGGCGTCCGGGTGGACCTTGTCGTAGCCCTTGATGTCCGCGAACCAGGACGCGAGGCCCTGGGCGTTCTTCAGGCTGGCGTTCCAGTTCCACGCGTCCACGTAGGACTTGGAGGTGACCGGGGTGCCGTCGTGGAAGGTCCAGCCCGGCTTGAGCTTGACGGTCCACGTCTTCGAGTCCGTCGTGGTGACCGACTCGGCGTTGATCATCTGCAGGGAGCCGTCGGCCTTGTAGTCGACCAGGGTCGAGAACAGGCCGGCCATGACGGCGGAGCCGTTGGACTCCATCGTGTCACCGGTGAGCAGGGGCTTCTCGGGCTCACCCAGCTCGATGGAGAAGATTCCGTTCGGGTCAACAGCGCCCTTGGCGTCGTCGCCGGTCCCGCTCTTACCCCCGCCACAGGCGGTCGCAGCAAGGGCAACGATGATCGCGCCCGTTACCCACTTGGCGCTCTTGGCACCGCGCATGGGTTCCTCCTCATGAGTCCACTTTGTCACTACAAGAGGGACACTCCGAGTTTCGCCGACACCCCTGACGGCTTTGGACTCAAGTGCCCCGAGTGTGCTCGTGAGTCGGCACTCCCCACAGTGCGTGACCCATTGACCCGAGCTCAATGGAGCCAACTATTAAGTACGTCCGGGCTGTAAACCACACTTAAGCGGTCTCGTTTTGACAACATCGCCAGGCCCCGAGTGACCGAAATCCGGACAAACTGAGCACAGACAGACACGCCCGAAACGGACTGTTAACACACGTACCGGAGAGCGATCGCCGATATACGGACACTCGGGCTCTGAAATGGGGTTGACGGAACTTGACGAAAAGCCCGGACCCCCACAGTGCCTGTGGGGGTCCGGGCTCCGGTGCTGACGTCGTGTCAACCGCGGGCGGCGTAGATCACAGAAGCGTGATCTACCCCGCCGTCAGCGGCCGTATGCGACCTTACTCAGCCGTTCTTGGCGCGGGAAGCGGAACGACCGCGCTCCTTCTGGTCCAGGACGACCTTGCGGATGCGCACGGCCTCCGGGGTGACCTCGACGCACTCGTCGTCGCGGCAGAACTCCAGCGACTGCTCCAGCGAGAGCTTGCGCGGCGGGACGATCGCCTCGAAGGAGTCGGCGGAGGAGGAGCGCATGTTGGTGAGCTTCTTCTCCTTGGTGATGTTCACGTCCATGTCGTCGGAGCGGGAGTTCTCGCCGACGATCATGCCCTCGTAGACCTCGGTGCCCGGGTCCACGAAGAGGACGCCGCGCTCCTGGAGGTTGGTCATCGCGAAGGCGGTGACCGCACCCGCGCGGTCGGCCACCAGCGAGCCGTTGTTACGGGTCGTCAGCGTGCCGAACCACGGCTCGTGGCCCTCGTGGATCGAGTGGGCGATGCCCGTACCGCGGGTGTTGGTGAGGAACTCCGTACGGAAGCCGATGAGGCCACGGGACGGAACGACGAACTCCATGCGGACCCAGCCGGAGCCGTGGTTCGACATGTTGTCCATGCGGCCCTTGCGGACGCCCATGAGCTGCGTGACCGCACCCATGTGCTCCTCGGGGACGTCGACCGTGAGGCGCTCGACGGGCTCGTGGATCTTGCCGTCGACCTCCTTGGTGACGACCTGCGGCTTGCCGATGGTGAGCTCGAAGCCCTCGCGGCGCATCTGCTCGACCAGGATGGCGAGCGCGAGCTCACCGCGGCCCTGGACCTCCCAGGCGTCGGGACGCTCGGTGTCGAGGACGCGGAGCGAGACGTTGCCGATGAGCTCGCGGTCCAGGCGGTCCTTCACCTGGCGGGCGGTGACCTTGCGGTCCTTGACCGCGGCCTTGGCGTCGGCGCCCTTGCCGGTGCCACCCCGGCCGACGAGCGGCGAGGTGTTGGTGCCGATGGTCATGGAGATGGCCGGCTGGTCGACCGTGATCAGCGGCAGCGCGATCGGGTTCTCCGGGTCGGCCAGGGTCTCGCCGATCATGATGTCGGGGATACCGGCGACGGCGCAGATGTCACCGGGGCCGGCGACCTCGGCCGGCTTGCGGGTGAGCGCCTCGGTCATCATCAGCTCGGTGATGCGGACGTTGGAGATGGTGCCGTCCCGCTTGATCCACGCGACCGTCTGGCCCTTGCGCAGCTCGCCCTGCTCGACGCGGAGCAGCGCGATGCGGCCGAGGAAGTTGTCGGCGTCGAGGTTGGTGACGTGCGCCTGGAGCGGCGCCTCCTCGTCGTACGCCGGGGCCGGGACGTGCTCCAGGATGGTGGAGAAGAACGGCTCCAGGCTGTCGGAGTCCTGCGGGACCGTGCCGTCCGCCGGCTTGGTCAGCGAGGCGATGCCGTCGCGGCCGCAGGCGTAGACGATCGGGAACTCGATCTGGTCCTCGTCCGCGTCCAGGTCGAGGAAGAGGTCGTAGGTCTCGTTGACGACCTCGTCGATCCGGGAGTCCGGGCGGTCCGTCTTGTTGATGCAGAGGATGACGGGCTTGCGCTGCTGGAGGGCCTTGCGCAGCACGAAGCGGGTCTGCGGGAGCGGACCCTCGGAGGCGTCCACCAGGAGGACGACCGCGTCCACCATCGACAGACCGCGCTCGACCTCGCCACCGAAGTCGGCGTGGCCGGGGGTGTCGATGATGTTGATGGTGATCGGGGCCCCGCCGTCCTTGGGGTGATACTTCACCGCCGTGTTCTTGGCGAGGATCGTGATGCCCTTCTCACGCTCCAGGTCGTTCGAGTCCATCATGCGGTCGTCGAGCTGCTGGTGGGCGGCGAAGGCACCGGCCTGCTTGAGCATGGCGTCGACGATGGTCGTCTTGCCGTGGTCGACGTGGGCGACGATGGCGACGTTACGGATGTCGTGGCGCGTGGGCATGGGTGCTTGCGCTTCTCTCGGATCGTGGGATGCGGCGTCAGTTCCTCGTACGCCCGCCGGGCGGACGCGCCACGGCTATGTCCTATGGTACGGGGCTGCCGTGCAAGGGGCTTCCCCGGCCAAGATCCGAGTGGTAGTCCTGAGGGTTTTCAAGGGTGTGGGGGCCGTGCTGGGGGGTCGTGCGACCGGGTCAAAGGGCCGACGCGATCCTGCCCGCCGGGATCACCGGCGGGCAAGGAAATTGAGCTGGTTCTGAGGTTGTGACCAGCGGTTTCAGAGGTTTCGGAGGTTTCAGCGGTTTCGTTCGGCACCGTTGGAGGATTCGGGCTTCTTGAAGCCGATGTCCTGGTAGCGGGGAGTGCCGAGCCCCCAGGCCCCGGCGTTCACGAGATCGGCCCTGGCGGCGACGAGCTGCGGGCGCTGGTAGAGGGGGATGGATCCGGCCGCGGCCCAGATCCGGGCGTCGGCCTGGCGCACCAGCTCGTGGGCCTCCTCCTCGTCGAGCGTCCCCGCCGCCTGGTCGAAGAGCTGGTCGATGCGGTCGGTGCCGACCCGGGAGTAGTTCTGCTCGACGAGGAGCGAGCCGTCCGAGGCCGGCTCGGGCTTGGCGAAGATCGGGCGGGCGTCGGTCGCCGGGAAGGCGGAGGCCGGCCAGGAGTAGAGGGCCAGGTCGTAGTCGCCCGAGGCCACGTGGTCCTTGAAGAAGCTGTCGTCGGAGACCTTGGTGACCTCGGTGCGGATCCCGACGGCGTCGAGCATCCGGACGATCCGGTCCCCGACCGCCCGCAGCGACTCGGAGCCGGGCCCGGACGGCAGGACGAAGCGGAGGCTGAGGGCCTTGCCGTCCTTGCCGAGGGCCTTGGCGGCGTCGGGGGCGGTCACGGGGGCGGCGGTGCCGCGCGGGGCGTAGGCGCCGGCCACGCCGTGGTCCGGCTTGGGGGCCGACTGGGCGGCGCGGGCACTGGCGCCGGTTCCGGTGTCGAGCGCCTCGGCGCGGGCGAGGAGGGCGGCGCTCTGGCGGGCGGCGTCGGAGGCCGGGGCGAGGGGGCCGGTGCCGTTCTCGGGGCCGTTCGCGCCGATGGCGGGGGCGGCACGGCGGTCGCCGGGCTTGTCGTCGCCGACGATGTAGAGGCCCTCGTCGGAGGCGGTGTCGTCGTTCCTCTTCTTGGCGTCGGTGGAGCCCTCGTCCTTCTTCTCCGCCTCCTTCTTCTCCTTCTTCTCGGACTCCTTCTTCTCCGACTCGCTGCCCGCCTTGGTGCCGGCGGGCTTCCGGAGCGCGCCGCCCGGGACCCAGCCCGCGTCGGAGAGGAGCGCCTGCGCCTCCTTGGTGTCCTGGTCGCCGAGCGCGTCGCTGCTGTCCGCGTACGCCGCCTGGCCCGCGAGGGCGAGGTGGCTGCCGGGGGGGTTCGCGGGGAGGCCGAGCGGCTTCAGTACGGATTCGGCCAGTTCCTGGCGGTTGATGGCGCGGGCCACCGCGCGCCGGACCCGCTCGTCGGCCAGCGGGCCGGACTCGCCGTTCAGCGAGAGCTGGGTGTAGGCGGGCTCCAGGGACTTGCGGACCACGTACTTCGCCAGGGCGTCCTGGGCGCTCGCGTACCGCTCGATGGCCTCCTGGTTCTTCTTGCGGGCGGCCTTGGCCTCCGCCGCCTTCTCGTCGGAGCCGTGGGCGAGGGCCCAGGACCGCAGGGCCTTGGAGGGGGTGATCGCGGCGCCGGGGCCGTGGGCGAGGGCGGCCTGGGCGCCGTTCCGGCCGGCGCGGGCGTCCCGGAGGGCGAGGGAGATCCGCTCGGCGGTGGACCGGTCGATCTCGGCCAGGTCGAGACTGCCCGCGGCGAGCGCGTCGGGCCGGTCGGCGCGGGGGACGGCCTTGAGGACGAGGCTGTCGAGCTTGGCCTGCTGCCCCCACCAGCGGGGGTTGCGGGTGAGGGTGACGTCGCCGCTCTTCCGGTCGATCGCCTTGAGCAGGAACGGTCCTGCAGTGGCCTTGAGGGTGGTGCGCGCCCCGTCGTTGAAGGTGTTCGGGGAGCCCATCACCTGCTTGGGGTAGAGGGGCGTGAAGAGGGACTGCCAGTCGGCGTAGGGCTTGGCGAAGGTGACCCGCACCTCCAGGTCGTTCTTGCCCCGCTCGATCTTCTCGATCCGCTCGTAGCCGGAGTTGCGGGCGGTCCAGTACGCGGTGTCACGGCCGCTCAGCGCACGCCACTGGGCCACGAAGTCCGGGGCGCCGATCTCGCGGCCGTCGCTCCAGACCGCCTGCTGGTTGAGCTTGTAGAGGACGACCTGCTTGGGCTCGGTCTCGACGACCTGCGCGGACTCCAGGTAGTCGGGGTCGAGCTGCGGCCGACCGCGCTCGTCGAGCGTGTAGAGGGAGGGGAGCACGGCTCCGGCGATGCGCGAGGTGGTGCCGTCGGCGTCGGCCTGGAAGGTGTTGAGCGTGGTGGGCAGCGTGTCGACCGCCCAGCGCAGGGTGCCGCCGTCCGCGACCCGGTCGCGGGCCGCGGGCGCCTTGTCCTGGGCCGCGACGGGGGCCTCGTCGGCCTCGTCGTCGGAGCTGCAGCCGGCGAGGACGGTGACGGCGAGGACCGCGCTGGTGAGGGTGGCGACGGAGCGGAGCGTGCGGGAGCGGGGGCTCCTGGAGCATGTCCTCCCGCGAGGGGCGCCGATCTGGGACATGACTTGTACCCCTTCGTCCAGATTTATTCCATTTGGAGATGATCAGACCTATTGCTCATACACTGAAAAGGACGGACCGGATTCGGCCACGGCGACACGACGGCGCGACCGGCAAACCCCACTCGTGCGGCCCAACCACCCGTGCACACGGCTTCCCAAGCGGGATGTGACGCGCGACACTCACGAAGGTGAGGGCAACCATGTCCGTTCAGGACGATCTGGCGGCCGTCAAGCGCCGCTTGCAGGACCTGGAACACACGGTCGAAGAGCTGGAACGCCGCGTCGGGACGGGGCAGACCGCGCCTCTCGCGCCCGCCTCCGGCCGCGCCGCGAGCATGGTGACCATCCCCGACGCCCCGTACGACGCCGGGAAGTGGACCGACGTCGACGACGAGGGCCTGGGAGCACGCGACCGCCACGCGCCGTAGAGCCGAGGAGGCCCTGTTGGCCACAGGTACAGAACCCCCGACGAGCCACAGAGCCGCGACGGGGGTGCGCTCCCCGGGGCGCGCCTCCATCGCGGCCCGCCATCTGCGCACCGACCGCTGGTGGCTCTCCCCCGCCGCCACCGCGGTCGGTCTGCTCGCCTTCGTCGCGTACTCGACGTGGCGGGCGTTCGCGAACGCCGACTACTACTCCGCCCCCTACGTCTCCCCGTTCTACTCGCCCTGCCTCGCGGAGAACTGCGTCCCCATGCGCGGCGGGCCGAACTGGGAGGTCTTCGGCAGCTGGTGGGGGCTCTCCCCCGCCCTGCTGATCCTCGTCTTCCCGCTGGGCTTCCGGCTGACCTGTTACTACTACCGCAAGGCCTACTACCGGGGGTTCTGGGCGGCTCCCCCGGCCTGCGCGGTCGCCGAACCCCACCGCGCGTACACCGGCGAGACCCGCTTCCCGCTGCTCCTGCAGAACCTCCACCGGTACTTCTTCTACGCGGCGCTGCCGGTCGCCGGGATCCTCACGTACGACACCGCCCTGACCTTCCGGGACACCGACTACGCCTGGGGCCACGCCGGGCTCGGGACGCTGGTCTTCCTCGTCAACATCGTCCTGATCTGGGCGTACACCCTCTCCTGCCACTCCTGCCGGCACATCGTCGGCGGCCGTCTGAAGCACTTCTCGAAGCACCCCGTCCGCTACCGGCTGTGGACCTGGGTGGGACGCCTGAACCGGCGTCACATGCAACTCGCCTGGGCGTCGCTGATCAGCGTCGCCGCCTGCGATCTGTACGTGTACCTGCTCGCCACCGGCGCCTTCGACGACCCGAGGTTCTTCTGACATGAGTCCTGTGAGCTCCGTGGAACGGCAGCGGTGGGACGTGGTCGTGGTCGGCGCGGGCGGCGCCGGGCTGCGGGCCGCGATCGAGGCGCGCCGGGCCGGCGCGCGCACCGCCGTCATCTGCAAGTCCCTCTTCGGCAAGGCGCACACGGTGATGGCCGAGGGCGGCATCGCCGCCTCCATGGCGAACGCCAACGAGCACGACGACTGGAAGACGCACTTCCGGGACACCATGCGCGGCGGGAAGTTCCTCAACCAGTGGCGGATGGCCGAGCTGCACGCCCAGGAGGCCCCCGAGCGGGTCTGGGAGCTGGAGACCTGGGGCGCGCTCTTCGACCGGACCCCGGACGGCCGTATCTCGCAGCGCAACTTCGGCGGCCACGAGTACCCCCGGCTCGCGCACGTCGGCGACCGCACCGGCCTCGAACTGCTGCGGACCCTCCAGCAGAAGGTCGTCGGGCTCCAGCAGGAGGACCACCGGGAGACCGGCGACCACGAGGCGCGCCTGAAGGTCTTCCAGGAGTTCACCGTCACCCGCGTCCTGAAGGACGGGGACGGGAGGGTCGCCGGGGTCTTCTGCTACGAACGGGAGAGCGGGCGCTTCCTCGTCCTGGAGGCGCCCGCGGTCGTCCTCGCGACCGGCGGCATCGGCAAGTCCTTCAAGGTGACCTCGAACTCCTGGGAGTACACGGGCGACGGCCACGCGCTGGCCCTGCTCGCGGGGGCGCCCCTGGTGAACATGGAGTTCGTGCAGTTCCATCCGACCGGCATGGTCTGGCCGCCGTCGGTGAAGGGGATCCTGGTCACCGAGTCCGTACGCGGCGACGGCGGGGTGCTGCGGAACTCCGAGGGCCGGCGCTTCATGTTCGACTACGTCCCCGACGTCTTCAAGGAGAAGTACGCCGAGTCGGAGGAGGAGGGCGACCGCTGGTACGAGGACCCCGACCACAACCGGCGCCCGCCCGAGCTGCTGCCGCGCGACGAGGTGGCGCGGGCCATCAACGCCGAGGTGAAGGCGGGGCGCGGCTCCCCGCACGGCGGGGTGTTCCTGGACGTGTCGACCCGGATGCCGGCGGAGACGATCCGGCGCCGGCTGCCCTCGATGTACCACCAGTTCAAGGAGCTGGCGGACGTCGACATCACGGCCGAGGCGATGGAGGTCGGGCCGACCTGCCACTACGTGATGGGCGGCGTCGCCGTCGACTCCGAGACGGCCGCCACGGTCGGGGTGCCCGGCCTCTTCGCGGCCGGCGAGGTCGCGGGCGGCATGCACGGCTCCAACCGGCTCGGCGGGAACTCCCTCTCCGACCTGCTGGTCTTCGGACGCCGGGCCGGGCTGCACGCGGCGCGGTACGCGGCGGGCGCGGCGGCCGCCGAGGTCGGCGAGGAGGCGGTGGAGGCGGCGCGGACGGAGGCGCTGGCCCCGTTCCGGGAGGGGCCCGCGGAGAACCCGTACACGCTCCACCAGGAGCTCCAGCAGACGATGAACGACCTCGTCGGGATCATCCGGCGGGAGGGCGAGATGGTCGAGGCCCTGGCGCGGATCGCCGCGCTGCGGGAGCGGGCCGGGCGGATCGCGGTCGAGGGGCACCGGCAGTTCAACCCCGGCTGGCACCTCGCCCTCGACCTGCGGAACATGCTGCTGGTCAGCGAGTGCGTCGCCCGGGCCGCCCTGGAGCGCACCGAGTCCCGGGGCGGGCACACCCGCGAGGACCGGCCGGCGATGGAGCGCTCCTGGCGCCCGGTGAACCTGCTCTGCCGGGCCGAGGACGGCGGAATCGTCCTGGAGCGGGTGCGCACCGAGCCCATCAGGCCCGATCTGCTCGCCCTCTTCGAGAAGGAGGAGCTGGCGAAGTACCTGGCGGAGGAGGAGCTGGACGCATGAGCACGTATCAGGCCCACTTCCGGATCTGGCGCGGCGACGCCGACGGCGGGGAGCTCACCGACTACACCGTCGAGGTGCACGACGGCGAGGTGGTCCTCGACATCGTGCACCGGCTCCAGGCCACCCAGACCCCCGACCTGGCCGTCCGCTGGAACTGCAAGGCGGGCAAGTGCGGGTCGTGCTCGGCCGAGATCAACGGCCGGCCCCGGCTGATGTGCATGACCCGGATGTCGGTCTTCACGCGGGACGAGGTGGTCACCGTCACCCCGATGCGGGCCTTCCCCGTCGTCCGCGACCTGGTCACGGACGTCTCCTTCAACTACGCGAAGGCCCGGGAGATCCCGGCGTTCGTCCCGCCCGCCGGGCTCGGCCCCGGCGAGTACCGGATGAAGCAGGAGGACGTCGACCGCTCGCAGGAGTTCCGGAAGTGCATCGAGTGCTTCCTGTGCCAGGACACCTGCCATGTGGTCCGCGACCACGAGGAGAACAAGGAGGCCTTCGCCGGACCCCGCTTCCTCATGCGGATCGCGGAGCTCGACATGCACCCCCTGGACGCGGCGGAGGAGGCCGGGCTCGACCGGCGACGGACCGCGCAGGAGGAGCACGGCCTCGGCTACTGCAACATCACCAAGTGCTGCACCGAGGTCTGCCCGGAGTCCATCCGGATCACCGACAACGCCCTGATCCCGCTGAAGGAGCGGGTCGTGGACCGGAAGTACGACCCGCTGGTCTGGCTCGGGAAGACGATCAGGCGGCGGAAGGCCTGACCTCAGGCCGCCGCGCCCGCGCTCCAACGGCCGAGGACCGGCTCGGCGAGGGTGCGGGCGGGGCGGCACAGGGTCTGTCCGTGGAGGTCGAACAGCTCGTCGCGCGAGGAGAAGCGGCCGAGGTCCGTACGGAGGTGGGCGGAGAGGTCGCAGGGGGCCGAGCCGGCGCACGCGGCGGGCGCGTCCCAGTCGACGGTGGTCCGGGCGACGGCCTCGAAGAGCGTCTCCGCCCCGGAGTTGGTGAACCCGCCCCCGTGCCCGCCCGGCGCGAGACCCGTGAACAGCTCGGCGATCGGCACCCAGGCGGTGGAGGCCGGGTCCGGACCGGCACCGGCGACCGCCCCGGAAACCCGGGCCGCGTCGGTCGCGTCGGTCGCGTCGAGACGGAACTCCGGCCAGGCCAGCAGGACCTCCTCCGGGACGAACGCGCGGAGCTTCGGGAACCTCGGGTACCAGAAGGTGCCGTCGACGAGCAGGCCGCGCACCCGGGTCTCCACGCCGAGGGACCGGGCCACCGCCTCCAGGACCGCCATCCGCTGGCTGCACGAGCCGCGCCCGAGCCGCAGCGTGCGCGACACCCGGCGCCGGTCCTCGACGGAGTACACCGGTCGCACGGCGGTGACGAGGATGCCGTGCGCCACCTGGAGCCGGGCTCGGTCGGTGACCGCTCCCCGTGCCTCGGACTCGCGCAGCACCCGGGCCACGAGCGCGGTCACGAGCGGATGCGCCAGGTCCAGGATCGGGGTGGGCCGGGTGGACCCGGGCACCTCCCGCGCGGGCCCTTCCGCATCAGGAGCGCGGAAGGCGCGGTCCGCCCCGGTGGTGCGGACGGTGCGGACCGGCATCAGCAGACGGCTGGTCATGGCGTACTCCCCCTTGCCCGGCGGCCCGCCCCCCCGGGCCGCGCGGCACCATCCTCCTCCGCCCGCTCCCGCCCCGGCGCCCGGGGTCCCCCTCGCCCCTTCGGATCAGAGCCAGCCCGCGCGGTAGGCCGCCCAGTCCTCCTCCCGCGCCGCGAAGTCGACGTACAGGGCGAGGCCGAACCGCTCGCGGTCGGGGTCGGTGCGGCCGAGGCCGAGTCTCGCGCCCTTGACGGCCGCGGCGACCGTCTCGGCGTTCTCGTGGTGACCGAGGTCGTCCTCGTGGAAGAAGGGGAGACCCACCAGCAGGTCGGTCGTCTCGGGGGTCACCTCCAGGGCGAGGGCCGTCTGCTGGGCGACGTACCCGCCGTAGAGGCTCTCCAGCGGCATCCAGGTGTCGTACGACATGACGGCGATCTGGTCGACGCGCCGGGCGACCTCGCCGAAGAACTCCTGCGACCACCACTTCTCGCTGCCGTTGCCGCTGACCGCGCCCAGGGCCGTGTGGGCGCCCGGCAGCGGGTCGATCTGGTGGGCGGCGACCGAGAGCGGGACCTTGCGGCCCCGGGTCAGCTCCCCGAGGTCGTCGAGGAGGGAGAGGTAGTCCCGGTCGTCGGAGTGCAGCGGCTCCAGGTCGAAGTGGACCCCGTCGAAGCCCGCGTCGAGGATCTGCCGGGCCGAGCCCACCACGGCGCGGCGTGACCCGGCGTCCTCCAGGCGCAGCCCCACGGGCCCTTCGGTGGCCAGGACGTCGCCCAGCCAGGCCTGCACCCGTATCCCGGGCATCGCGCGGTGCACCCCGTCGATCAGCCACCTGGCGCGGGGGTACTTCGCCGCCGGCAGGGTGCCGTCGTGCTCCAGGGGCCCGGCGTGCACGTACAGGTCGCGTATCCCGCTGTCCTTCAGCCGCGCGGCGAGGGCCGCCAGGTCGGCGTCCTCCTTCCGTCCGTCGACCCAGGCGTGCCCGATCCAGAAGGCGTCCTTGCCGCGGGTCCTCGTGTCCTCCCCGAGGTCGCCCGTGTAGCTGACGCGCAGGGCCAGGGCCCCGAAGAGCGGAGGCACCACGAGCAGCAGGACGAGACCGAGGACGAACCAGCGTCCCCGCCTCCACACACGCCTCAGTCGTCCGTCCACCCGATCCCCCCGAGAGCCGTCGCGTCACTGGAACCACCGTAGCGGCGGCTACTGACAGTGACGCTCGGGCGGCCGCAACGGTTTCCGGACGCCACGGGTCCGGTCGTGGCTCCGGCATCGGCCGGGTCGCGAGCGGCCATACGCGGACATAACCTCCCCCTTGTGACGCGAATAGCCACCCGAGCCCTTGCCGCGGTGCTGGTGGCGGCGTGGTGGATCCTCGTGCCCGCCGTACACGGCGCCCACGCCGACGACCCCGTCGTCCTGTCCCGGGACGGCCAGATCACCGACCGGGTCGGCGCCCTCGGCGACCGCCGCGCCTCCGTGGTCCAGGCCCTCGACCGGCTCTACGAGGAGCGGCGCGTCCAGCTCTTCGTCGTCTACGTACGGGACTTCTCCGGACGCTCGGGCCAGAACTGGGCCGACGCCACCGCGGAGCGCAACGCGCTCGGCCTCGACGACGTCCTGCTCGCCGTCGCCACCCACGACCGGCAGTACGGCTACTCGGCCGACCCCGGCTCCCGCCTCACCCAGGCCCAGCTCGACGAGGTCGCGCGGACCGCGATCGAACCGGCCCTGCGACGGAACGACTGGGCGGGCGCCGCCATCGGCGCGGCGAACGGCTACGCCGCCGTCCTCGCCGGCCGGCCCGTCCCCACCCCGACGCTCACCCCCGGCCCCGCCGACCCCGGCGCCGCCGCCGACGACGGCACCTCGACGACCGACCTCGTCCTGCCCGTGGTCCTCGTCGGCGGCGCGGGAGCCGTGGCGGCCTACGCGTACGCCAAGCGGCGACGGCGCGCCGAGACCCGCACCACGCCTCGGGGCGGGCAGGGCTGGGGCCCTCCGAAGGAACCCGCGCCGCCGTCCCTGGACGAGCTCGACGGACAGGCCCGCCGGACGCTGGTCGCCACCGACGACGCCATCCGCACCAGCCAGGAGGAACTCGGCTTCGCCTCCGCCCAGTTCGGCGAGGAGGCGGTGCGCCCCTTCACCGAGGCCGTCGACTTCGCCGAGGAGCAGCTGACGGCCTCGTTCCGGCTGCGGCAGAAGCTCGACGACTCCTTCCCCGAGGACGACCCGACCCGCCGGGCCGTGCTGGACGAGATCCTCCGCCGCTGCGCCGAGGCGAACGCGCGCCTCGACGCCGAGACGGAGGACTTCGACCGGCTCCGGGCCCTGGAGCACACGGCCCCGGAGGCGCTGGCCGGGGTGGAGGCGGCCTTCCGCGAGCAGACCGGGCGGATCGGGACGGCCGAGGCGGCGCTGACCTCGATGCGCGAGCGGTACGCCGAGACGGCGGCCGCGCCCGTCGCCGGCGACGTCGAGCAGGCGAAGGACCGGCTCGTGTTCGCGACGACCCACGTCAACCAGGCCCGCCAGCGGATCGACGCCGGTGACAACGGCGGGGCCGCCGTGCACATCCGGGCCGCCGAGGGCGCCGTGGACCAGGCGGCCCGGCTGATCGAGGCGGTGGACCGGCGGGCGCGGGACCTGGCCGAGGCCGTGGGAAAGCTGACGGGCGCGCTCGCGGAGACGGACGCGGACCTCGCGGAGGCCCGCGGACTGTTGAAGGGGACCGCCGAGGGGGTGTCCACGGCCGATCTCCAGGGCCGGATCGCCCGCGCCGAGGCGGTGGCCGCCGAGGTGCGGCGCGGGGTGGACGCCGGGCGGTACGACCCGATCGACGCCCTGCGCCGGGTCGAGGAGGCCGACGCGGCGCTCGACGAGGCGCTGGAGGGCGCGCGGGAGCGCGAGTCGGGGACGCGACGCGCCCGCGTGCTCCTCGATCAGGTGATGCTGACGGCCCGTTCGGCGATCGGGGCGGCGTCCGACTACATCACCACGCACCGGGGCGCGGTGGGCAGCGAGGCCCGTACGCGCCTCGCCGAGGCCCGGCGCCGCTGGGAGAAGGCGCGGTCGCTCGCCGCCGAGGACCCGCAGACGGCCCTCGTGGAGGCGCAGCAGGCGGACGCGCTGGCCCGGCGCGCCCAGGACCTCGCCGAGCAGGACGTCCGCACGTACGGGAATCCGAACGGCCTGGGCGGTGTGACGGGGGTGGGCGGAAGCGGTGGCGGCGGCCTCGGCGGTGCGGTGCTCGGCGGCATCGTCCTCGGCGGGCTGTTCGGCGGTGGGCGAGGAGGCGGACACGGCGGGTCCGGCGGAGGAGGGGGCGGTTTCGGGGGCGGAGGTTTCGGCGGCGGACCCGGCAGCTTCGGGGGCAGCGGCACGCGCGGCCGGCTGGGCGGCGGAGGCCGCTTCTGAGGACGGCCGTCCTGTCCCCTCGTACGCAAGGAGAACGAGCATGAGCAGCAAGCAGACCATTCTCGGCCGGGTCACCCAGCTGGCGAAGGCCAACATCAACGCCCTCCTCGACCAGGCGGAGGATCCGCAGAAGATGCTGGACCAGCTGATCCGCGACTACGCGAACAACATCGCGGAGGCGGAGGAGGCGGTGGCCGCGACCATCGGCAACCTCCGGCTGATGGAGCAGGACCATCGGGAGGACGTGGCCGCGGCGAAGGAGTGGGGCGACAAGGCGCTCGCCGCGAGCCGCAAGGCGGACGAACTGCGGAGCGGCGGGCAGACGGCGGAGGCGGACCGCTTCGACAACCTGGCGAAGGTGGCGCTGGGCCGCCAGCTCCAGTCGGAGAAGGAGGCGCGGACGGCGGAGCCGACGATCGCCGCGCAGACCGACGTGGTGGAGAAGCTCAGGACGGGGCTCGACCGGATGAAGGAGAAGCTGGGCGAGCTGAAGGCCAAGCGGGACGAGCTGGTGGCCCGCGCGAAGTCGGCCCAGGCGCAGAACCGCATGATGGACGCCGTGCGGAGCGTCGACGTGCTCGACCCGACGAGCGAGCTGAGCCGCTTCGAGGACAAGGTGCGCCGGGAGGAGGCCCGGGCCCTGGGCCGGCAGGAGCTCGCCGCCTCCTCCCTGGACGCCCAGTTCGAGCAGCTGGACGCGCTCGGCGACAGCGCCGAGATCGAGGCCCGGCTGGCCGCGCTCAAGGCCTGACCACGGAGGATCGGCCGTTCAGAACATGCTGAGGAGCTGCTCCACCGTGGGCTCCGCCGCCCCCTCGCCGTCCGGCAGGGCCAGTTCGAACCAGACGGTCTTGCCGCGCGGGGTGCGGCGGGAGCCCCAGGAGGCGGAGAGCAGCCCGACGAGCTGGAGGCCGCGGCCGCCCTCGTCGGTGTCCCGGGCCCTGCGGCGCCGTGGCTGGACCAGGCCGGAGTCCCAGACCTCGCAGACGAGGGTGCGGTCCCGCAGCAGGCGCAGCCGGATCTCGCCCTCGCCGTAGCGCAGGGCGTTGGTGACGAGTTCGCTGACGAGGAGTTCGACGGTGTCGACGAGCGGTTCGAGGTCCCAGGCCGCGAGCTGGGCGCGGGCGAGTTCGCGGGCCCGGCCGACCGAGCGGGGTTCCCTGGGCAGTTGCCAGTCGCCGACCGCCTCGCTGGGCAGCCCCTGGATCCTGGCCATGAGGAGGGCGATGTCGTCCTCGCCGTGACCGGTGTTCAGGCTGGTGAGGACCCGGTCGCAGACGTCCTCCAGGGGGCGGGCCGGGTCGGTGAGGGCGCGCCGGAAGGCCTGGAGGCCTTCGTCCAGGGGGTGCTCGCGGGACTCGACGAGCCCGTCGGTGTAGAGGGCGAGGAGGGCGCCCTCGGGCAGTTCGACCTCGACCTCCTCGAAGGGCTCCCCGCCGACGCCGAGCGGCATGCCGGGGGGTACGTCGAGGAGCATGGCCTCCTCGCCCGGTTCGACGAGCACCGGCGGGAGGTGCCCGGCGTTGGCGAAGGTGCAGCGGCGGGTGACCGGGTCGTAGACGGCGTAGACGCAGGTGGCGAGGTAGACCTCGGAGAGTTCGGGTCCCCGGTTCTTGTGGGTGCGGGACTGCTGGGCGCCGATGGGGGCGCCCAGGCCGCGGGCGATCTCGTCGAGGTGGGAGAGGACCTCGGCGGGCTCCAGGTCGAGCTGGGCGAGGGTGCGGACGGCGGTGCGGAGTTCGCCCATGGCGACGGCGGCGCGCAGGCCGCGGCCCATGACGTCGCCGATGACGAGGGCGGTGCGGTGGCCGGGGAGTTCGATGACGTCGAACCAGTCGCCGCCGACCTCGGTGGCGGTGGTGCCGGGGAGGTAGCGGCAGGCGATGTCGAGTCCCGCGGCCTCGGGGTCGCCGGGCGGGAGCAGGCTGCGCTGGAGGATGAGGGCCCGCTCGTGCTCGCGGCGGTAGAGACGCGCGTTGTCGATGCAGACGGCGGCGCGGGCGGCGAGTTCGACGGCGAGGGCCCGGTCGCGCTCCCCGAAGGGCTCGCTGCCCTTGGCGCGGGAGAACTGGACGAGGCCGACGACGGTGTCGTGGGCGGTCATCGGGACGACCAGGGTGGACTGGACGAGGTCCCCGTCGGAGCCCGGGACCGTCCGGATGCGTCCGGTGCGCAGGGCTCCGGCGCAGGGCGAGTTGAACGGGTAGCGGTGGACGGCCCCGACCTCGATGGACACGGGACCTGGGCAGCCGCTGTCCGGGCCGTGCCCCTCGTCGGTCCTGAGGGGGGTGTCGGAGACGGCGCTGGCGAAGGCGACCCTGCGGAGTTCGGCGCTGCCCGCGCCGTAGCCGACGTCGTGGGAGTTCCCCCAGCGGCCGGGCGGTGCCTCGTCGCCGGTGAGGAGGCCCTGGTAGAGGTCGACGGAGGCGAGGTCGCAGAAGCCGGGGACGGCGACGTCGAGGAGCTCGCGGGCGGTGGCCTCCAGGTCGAGGGAGTTGCCGATGCGGGCGCCGGCCTCGTTGAGCAGGGCGAGGTTGCGGCGGGCGCTGGCGGCCTCCCTGGCGGCGTTGTGCCGGCGGGTGACGTCGATGCCGAGTCCGGCGACCCCGATCGGGCGGCCGGAGCCGCTGTGCACGCGGTAGAGGTTGATGGACCAGTGGCGACGGTCCCTGGCGCCGGGGGCGGCGCCGACGATCTGGAAGTCGGTGACGGACTCGCCGGTCTCCAGGACCTTCCGGAGGGCGGTGGTCATCCGGTCGGCCTCGGCGCGGCCCAGGTAGTCGTGGACGGTACGGCCCCGGTGGTCGTCGGCCTCGCCGCCGAAGACGGTGGCGAAGCGCCGGTTGGCCCGCTTTACGGTGAGGTCCGTGCCGAAGAGGAGGAAGCCGAAGGGGGATTGGCCGAATATCGCCTGGGAGGCGGCGAGGTCGGTCTCGATGCGGCGCAGGGCGCGCACGTCGACGACGATGCACAGCGCGGCCCGTTCCCCGGTCTGGGTCTCGCTCGGCATGACGTACATCTCGGCGATGCCCCGGGGCCGGTCCTCGCCGGGCATGCGGAAGGGGACGAGGCCCGTCCACTCCTTGCCGTCGAGGATCTCCTTGACCCGTCGGTGGCCGCGCTCGCGCAGGTCGGCGGGCATGAAGGCCTCGACGGGGTCCTTGCCCCTGGCCTCCTCCGCGGTGACCCCGAAGAGGTCCACGGCCCTTCGGCTCCACTGCTCGACGAGGCCGTCGGGCCCGATCGAGAAGGACGCCACCCGGATGTAGTCATAGATGGAGCCGGGCGGGCTGCTCTGCCACACGACGCCGCCGCTCGCCGTCTCAGGTATCTCGCTCACGCGACCGTCCCCTCCAGCTCACCGCACCGGACCGGCCATGCCCGCAGTATTCAATACGGCAGGCCCCGACGGCACGACGTTCACGATCACAGGGTGGTCTCGTTCATCCCTGGTCGAGTACCGGTGATCGTTGTCCCACCCTGTTTACTCACCAGGGAGAGCCAGCTCGAACCATACGGTTTTGCCCGTCCTTCCTCTACGGGTCCCCCAGCGGCGAGCGGAACAGGCCACGAGCGCGAGGCCCCGGCCCCCCTCGTCGTCGGGTCCCGGGGCCCGCTCGGTCGGCGGATCCGGAAGCGGATCGGAGACCTCCACCAGGAGCGCCGGGGTCTGCGCCGCGTCGGCGGCGTCGTCGTGGGGACGGACGAGGCGGACGCCGATGGGGCCGGAGGCGTACCGCAGCGAGTTGGTCACCAGCTCGCTGACCAGCAGGACGGTCACATCACCGAGGGCCGTGTCGAGCTCCCAGGCACGCAGGGTCTCGCGCACCGCGTGGCGGGCCGTACGCACGGCGTTGGCCTCCGCCGGGAAGTTCCACTCCGCGCGGTCGCCCTCGGTGTCGATCACACCCGATCACTTCCCCAGCCGTGCGTCAGCAGGAAGGTCCATGCCCCCTCCCAGGGGGGTCATTCTGGACATACCCGCTATTTAGGACGGGATATCCCGCCGGGCGCGTCAGCGGGCGCACGGTGGCACGAACGGCGTAGGGACTCAGTCGCGCGCTCCGTCGGCGGGGGCCGCCGGCAGTCTCAGCGCGGCCTCGGCGACGGCGGGGCGGTCCTGGTCGAGCCAGTCGACCGAGTCCAGCTCGCCCCGCGAGAGCCAGCGGAGCTCGTCGTGGTCCTCCAGGGGGCGCGGTTCGCCGGAGAGCAGCCGGGCGGTCCACACCCGCAGGACGTATCCGGGCTTCAGCGGCCACTCGCCGGGGAGGCGTTCGCCCGGCTCGACCTCGACGCCGAGCTCCTCGCGGAGTTCGCGGACCAGGGCCTCTTCCGGCCTCTCGCCCGGTTCGAGCTTGCCGCCTGGCAGTTCCCAGCGGCCGGCGAGCTCGACGGGGGCGCTGCGGCGCGCGGCGAGCAGCCGCCCCCGGTCGTACAGGGCGCCCGCGACGACGACCACGACGCCGGCCCCCTGGCCGGGGCCGGCGTCGCGGTGGTGCTCGTGGGGCGCGGCGGGGTCGGTGGTGCGTTCCGTCATGGGCGCGAGCGTAGCCCGGCCCGGTCGGCGCCCGCCGGGGTCAGAGGGCGGGACTGCCGATGCGCTCGACCCAGTAGAGCTGCTTGTGCCCGCGGTCGTCGAGGCTGTCCGCGATCTTCTGGGCTTCGTCCTTGGTCGCGTACCGCCCCACCCGGTAGCGGTTGCCGTTGTCGTCCTGGCGTATGACGAGCCAGGGAAGGACGGGGCCGCTGTCGGTCATCAGGCTTCTCCCTCCGCCGGTCCGGGTGCCGTCAAGGATCTCCGGGAAACCGCAATCCGCATATGCCGGAGCTTACGCCTGACCTTCACACAGCGGATACGGGTTTTCACAAAGAGGCACGGATCGGCCGAGAACCGACGGAGGGAGGCCGAAGGGCACGCTCTGGGCGCCACGGCGGGGACGGGCGGGAACGGCTCAGGACGGGCGGGACCGGCACCAGGGCCGGCCGACAGCGGCACCAGGACGGGCGAGGACCGGCATCAGGGCGGGAGCGGCTCCACGACGGGCGAGGCCGGCACCAGGACGGGACGAGGCCGGCATCAGGACGGGCGGGAGCGCCTCCCCGCAGACGCGGGCCGCCCGCCCACAGGGGGCCTCCGCGCCGGAAGGCATCGCGCACGACGCGGGCGCGGCCGGACGCGCCCGTCGGCGCGGCATGCCGCAAGCCCCTTCGGGGGCGGGCGACGCGGCCGGGGGCGGGCAGCGCGGCCGGGTGCGGGCGACGCCGCCGGGGGTGGTGTCGGCGACGGGCGCGGCGTCAGTGCCGGGGGTGGCGTCAGCGCCTGGGCGGTAGCGACGCCGGACGCGGCCTTGGCTCCGGACGCGGTAGCGACGCCGGAGGCGGTGGTGACAGTGGAGGCGATGGTGACGCCGGTCGCGGGCCTGGCGACGGTCGCGGGCCTGGCGACGGTCGCGGGCCTGGCGACGGTCGCGGTCGCGGCGACGACGACGGTCGCGGGCCGGCGGCTACGGTCGCGGGCCGGCGGCGACGGAAGGAGCATGGCAGGAACGGCTCGTGACGGCCGCCGGCGGCGGCGCGGCCGCCACGGACACGGAGTCACGTGGCTGACGGCCCGTCGTCGCGGTACGGCTCCAGGGGCTGACCACCCGTCACCTCTGCTCGGCCGCAGGGACCGGCAGGCCGCCACTTCCACTCCGCCACAGGGGCTGCCGGGCCGTCGCCGCCCGGCCATGAGGACCGGCGACCGTCGCCACCCGGCCGTGAGGACCGCCCGCCGTCGCCCTCGCCCAGCCCCGGGGACCGACCGCCCGTCGCCCCCGCGCGGGCATCCGCCGCGCGGTCGGCGCCGGTCAGCGCACCGGCAGGTGGTACGTGAGGCGGTAGCGGTCGGCCGGGACGACGACGTCGGCCGTCTCGACGGCGCGGCCCGAGGCGTAGTACGTGCGCTCCACGACCATGACCACGTGCCCCGGCACCCCGCCGAGGGCGAGGAGCTCCTCCGCGAGGCCGGGCCGGGCCCCCACCTCCTCCACCACGTTGTCCACGACCACGTCGATGGCCGCCATGCGCTCGACGACGCCGCAGCCGCCCAGGGGGCCCTCCTCGGGCAGCATGACGGGGGTCCGGCCGGTGACGGCGAGGGGCTCCCAGGAGGTGGAGACCATCATGGGCTCGCCCCCGTCCCGGTACACGTACCGCGTCCGCATCACCCGCTCCCCCGGCTCGATGCCGAGCCGCTCGGCCACCTCGACGCTCGCCGGCTCCTGCTCGCTGTTCGACTCCCAGGTGCCGCGGGTCCCCTCGGCGGCCTGCTCCTGGCGGAAGGGGCTGGCGCCGGACGCGGGACGGTAGCCGGAGCGGGCGATCCGCCGGGGCACGGGACGCTCGCGCACATAGGTCCCCGAGCCCGACCGCCCTTCCACGAGCCCCTCGGCCATGAGCACCTTGCGGGCTTCCAGCGCGACGGTGTCCGACACCCCGTACTCCTCGCGGATGCGTGCCTGCGAGGGGAGGCGGGTATGCGGTGGAAGCGAGCCGTTGGCGATCTTCTCCCGCAGATCGCTCGCCACGCGCAGGTAGGCGGGCTGCTCACCGAACGTCACTGGACACTCCCCTCAGGTTGACTGACAGCTACAGCCTGACAACCGACGGTCGCGATCCGCAAGCATGGGCCAGAGTTTCACTCGAAGTGATGACAATCCCGGCCACCCGCGGTCGGCCGGGGAGATGTCGCCCGGACCTCTTGACCCCTATTGGTCCAGACCAATAGGTTCTGCCCGAACGCCCCGGCCCACGTGTGCCGGGTCCACCAGCCGCGGACCGGCACCCCGCCGCTCACGGTGCTCCGGGGACGGCGGTCGGTCACGGACCGCCGTCCCCGGAGCGCCGTCCCGGTCCGCACACGGCGGGGCCGGGCCTCCCGACGAGGGAGACCCGGCCCCGCCCCCGTGACCCCGCCCCCGTCCCCGTAACCCCGCCCGTCCCCGTAACCCCGCCCGTCCCCGTAACCCCGCCCCCGTACGGACGCGTCCGGCTCAGGCCTGGGTGCCCTCGCCCGCCGGCCGTGCGTCCGTCAGGCCGAGCGCGGCCCGCGCGTCGGCGCCCAGGTCCTCGGGAAGGGCGTCCCAGGCGGCGTCGTACGCCCCCCAATAGGCGTCCGCGTCGGCCGCCGCGGCCAGCTCGCCCCAGCGCTTCGAGGCCGTGTCGAGCTCCTTGCCGAGCGCCGCGAGCGCGGCCTTGGACGTGCCGGGCCAGTCGTGGTCCCGCACGCCCGCGCGGGCCGAGTCGATCGCGGCCAGCATCTCGCCGGCCCACTTCCGGTTGGCCTCGAAGTCCTCGTCCGGGTCGTCCTCCGGCTCCTCGTGGCCGAGCTTCTCGACCGGGTTGAGGCTCAGCAGGAACTGCTCCTGATCGAGGGTCAGGCTGGTCGAGTCGGAGCGCAGGGAGCCGCTGAACGACGTCTTCTCGGTGGCGAGCGCGCAGGTCACCGTCCGGTCGCCGAGGCGCCAACTCTGGCTGCTGGGCAGGTAGTAGTAGGTCCAGACGTCCTGGGGGATCTTCCAGGTGTCCAGCGCGTAGGACGAGTTGACCGCCTCGCAGCGCGTCTGGGCGAGCTGGTCGATCGGGTCGTCACCGGGCCACTTGTCGAAGCCGGTCACCTCGAAGTCCCCGGTGACCTCGCCGTCGTGCGGGCGGGCGCAGTCGACGACCTTCACGTCCGTCGCGTACTTCTCCCCCTTGCTGCCGTCGGTGAAGCACTGCCCCGTACGCAGCGAGTACGGCGACTTGGAGCGGGAGGCCTCGTCCACGCCCTCCTGGAAGCCGTTCCACGCCGAGCTGAAGCCGCCGCTCGCGAGGCCGACGACGAGCAGCAGGGAGCTGACGGCGGAGAGCACGATGCCGGCGATCGCGAGCCCCTTGCCCGCCTGGTCCTTCTTCCTGATCTGCGGGAGGGCGACGAGGCCGAGGATCAGACCGAGGGGCGGGAGGCAGCAGACGATGCCGGAGACGAGGGAGCCGATGGCGAGTCCGTTGGTGGAGCGTCGCGGCGGCTGCCCGTACGGGGCGGCTCCCGGCCCCCCGGGCGGGCCGCCGTAGGGGCCGGCCGCGTACGGCATTCCCGGGGAGGTGTACGGGCCGGGGGCGGGCCATCCCCCGGACTGCGGTCCGCCCCCGGGAGGCGGGGTCGGCTGGCTCGGCTCCACGAGTACGTGCTCCTGTTGCGGGCGGACGATGCGAACAAACGCTCGGGCGCGCATCGTACGCGGCGGGGCGGAGGGAGCGGCCACTCGGGGCCCGCCGGGCGGAAGGGGCACGGCCGGAAGGCGCGCGGCCGAAAAGGACGCGCCCGGAAGGGACATGGCCGGAAGGGGCGGCCGTCACGAGACGACCGCCCCTCGCCGGTTCGGATCGGGATCAGAACTGCAGGGCCCAGGAGTCGATCTTCCCGGTGTCGTAGGCCGCGTTGTCCGTGACCCGCAGCTTCCACGTGCCGTTGGCGACCTCCGAGGAGGCGTTCACGCTGTACGTGGTGTTGATGTTGTCCGCGCTGCCGCCGGTGCCGAAGGCCTTCAGCGTGTACGCCGTGCCGTCGGGGGCGATCAGCTGGACCTGGAGGTCACCGATGTAGGTGTGGACGATGTTCACGGGCACCTGGAGGGTGGCGGGGGCGTTGCCCGTGACGCCGCTGACGGTGACCGGGGACTCGACGGTCGCGTTGTCGTTGATCGCGTAGTCCGCGGTGTTCTCGAACTTCGGGCCGGTGGGCGGCGGGGTGGTGCCGCCGCCGACGTACAGCAGCTTGTTCGGGGAGCCGGTGCCGGGGCTGGTGACGACGTTCGGGGTGGCGGCGGTCGTCAGGGCCGTAGAGACCTGTGCCGGGGTCGCCGTCGGGTTGTCCGCCAGGTAGAGGGCGGCGGCGCCGGCGACGTGCGGGGTCGCCATCGACGTGCCGGAGATGGTGTTGGTGGCGGTGTCGCCGGTGCCCCAGGACGAGGTGATGGAGGAGCCCGGGGCGAAGAGGTCGAGGCCGCTGCCGTAGTTGGAGTAGCTGGCCTTGGCGTCGCTCGACGTGGTGGCGCCGACGGTGATGGCCTCGGCCACGCGCGCGGGCGAGTGGTTGGCGGCGTTGTCGGTCTCGTTGCCGGCGGCGACCGCGTAGGTGATGCCGGAGGCGATCGAGTTCCGGACGGCGTCGTCGAGGACGGAGTCGACGCCGCCGCCGAGGCTCATGTTGGCGACGGCCGGCTTGACGGCGTTCCGCGTGACCCAGTCGATGCCCGCGACGACCTGCTCGGTCGTGCCGGAGCCGGAGTTGTCGAGGACGCGGACGCCGACGATCTTCGCCTTCTTGGCGACGCCGTACGACGTGCCCGCGACGGTGCCGGCCACGTGGGTGCCGTGGCCGTGGCCGTCCTGGGCGGTGTTGTCGTTGTCGATGGCGTCGTAGCCGTAGGAGGCGCGGCCGCCGAAGTCGGTGTGGGTGATGCGGACGCCGGTGTCGATGATGTACGCCGTGACGCCCTGGCCCGCGGAGTCCGGGTAGGTGTAGCTCTGGTTCAGCGGAAGGGCCCGCTGGTCGATCCGGTCCAGGCCCCAGGAGGGCGGGGAGGGCTGGGTGCCGTCGATGTGGAAGACGCGGTTCTGGACGACGGACTTCACGGCCGGGTCGGCCGCCAGCTTCCGCGCCTGCGCCTCGGAGAGCTCGACGGAGTAGCCGTTGACCGCCGTGGTGAAGGTCCGCTTGATCTTCGCGCCGAACTTGGCGGCGACGGCCCGGCCCTTGGCGGTCTCCGCCTGCGCGGACTCGTCGAGGGTGACGATGTAGCTGCCCGGGACGGTGCCCTCGGCGCCGGCGTTCTCGATGACGCCTTCGGGGGCGGTCGGCGCGGCGGCCGCCGGGAGGGCGGTGAGGGAGCCGAGGGCGAGGGCGGCGACGGCGATGGCCGCGGCGGTGGCCGTCCGGCGACGCGGTGTACGCATCACTGACATGTGGGGGGTCCTCCTCGTGGGGGCAAGACAGGAGCACGACACGATTGCGACATGGACATGTCAATACGACACGGGAGGCCCGCGCCGTCTCGAACGTCCGGCTGCCGAGCGAAAGATTGACGGATCCATAGGAATCTCACAAGGGTCCTCACAGCTCCGCAACACCCGTGGCACAGGCCTGACATGCTGCCCCTCATGACCGCCTACGAGTGCCCCCGCTGCCGGATCCAGTCCCCCACCGACGCCCTCACCTGGTGTTGTCCCCGGTGTCGCGGCCCCTGGGACCTCGCGTTCACGAGTGCGCCGGTCTCCCTCCCGTCACTCGCCTCACGCGTGAATTCATTGTGGCGTTACACGGAGGCGCTACCTCCGCTCCCGTACGGGCCCGAGGTGAGCCTCGGGGAGGGCCGCACACCGCTCGTCCGCCTCACCGACTCGGTTTCGGCCAAACTCGACTTCCTCATGCCGACCCTGTCCTTCAAGGACCGGGGCGCCGTGATGCTCGCCGCGCACGCCCGCCGACTGCGGCCCCGCACGGTGCTCGCCGACAGCAGCGGCAACGCGGGCACGGCGATCGCGGCGTACGGCGCGCGGGCCGGGCTCGACTGCGTCGTGTACGTCCCCGGGGGCACGTCCCCCAAGAAGCTGGAGCAGATCCGGGCCCACGGCGCCCGGGTCGTCGAGGTGCCCGGCGACCGCGAGGCGACGGCCCGGGCGGCGCGCGAGGCCGCCGACGAGCCGGGCGTCTTCTACGCCTCGCACGTCCACAACCCGTACTTCCTGCACGGCACCAAGACCTACGTCTACGAGCTGTGGGAGGAGCTCGGCGGGCGCCTCCCGGACACGATCGTCGTCCCCGTCGGCAACGGCACCCTGCTCCTCGGCGCCGCCCTCGCCCTCGACGAGCTGCACCGCCACGGCCTCGTCGACACCCGGCCCGCCCTGGTCGCCGTCCAGGCGGCGGCCGTGTCCCCGCTGGCCGAGGCCTTCCACGCGGGCGCGGAGGACCTCGCACGGCCGGCCGACGCCCGCCCCACCCTCGCCGAGGGCATCGCGATCCCGGCCCCGCCGCGCGCCCGCCAGATCCTGCGGGCGGTCCGCGCGACGGGCGGCACGTTCCTGACGGTGACGGAGGATCAGATCCGTACGGCGCAAAGGGACCTGGCCCGCCGGGGCCTGTTCGTCGAGGCGACCGGCGTGGCCTGCTGGGCCGCGGTGAGCACGGCCCCGCCCCGCCCCGGCCTCACGGTGGTGCCGCTGTGCGGGGCGGGCGCGAAGACGGGTCTTGCGGCCTGACGGATCAGAACTCGTCGGCGCCGTTGCGGAGCTCGTACGTCCAGTAGCCCGTCTTCGCGGCGGCCTCGTCGACCGCCAGGCCGCCGGCGGGGGCCTTGACGACGATGCTGCCCTCGGCCGGACCCTGGGCGGCGAAGAGGTTCACGTTGAACTCGTTCACGACCTTGTTGTCCTCGTGGACGCCGCCGAGCGCGATCCGCACGTTCGCGTAGGCGGGTGCGCCGGGCTTCAGGACGATCGGCGCGGCCGGCTTGCTCTTCGCGACGGCCGGGACGTCCTTGGCGGTCTGGATCGGGCCGAAGGCGATGAGCGGGTACTCGAGCAGGGTGCACGAGCGGCCGGAGGTGTTGGTGGCGGTGAGGGTGATGTGCTCGGTCGGGACCTCGTCCGCCTTCGCCGCCGTGACCTTGATGTCGCCGTAGGCGCAGGCGGGGGTCGCGGCGGAGCTCTTGCCACCGGTGGAACCGGTGGAGCCGGTGCTTCCGGTGGCGGAGCCGGACGTGGAGCCACCGGTGGTGGATCCGGCCGTGGAGCCGCCGGTGGCCGAGCCGCCCGTGGAGCCCGAGCCGCCCTTCGCGGCGGTCTGGTCCGCCGTGCCGCCGCCGGCCGCGCCGTTGTCACCCGCACCCGCGGCGGCCTGGGAGGAGCTCGCGCTCCCCGCGTCCTTGGCGCCCGCGGCGTCGTCCCCGCCGCCGCAGGCGGTCAGGCCCAGCGAGAGGGCGGCGATGGCGGCGGCCAGGACGGTGTTCCTGCGGTGGTTGCGCATGGTGGTTCTCCCCCGTTGACGCGGTCGGTCGGGGCGCACGCTCGGTGCGTGCGCCTCGCGGCACCGGACTGTTCTCCCCGGTGCTGCATCCAGCTTCCCGGCCGGCGCTGCCGTCCCGCTTGCGTACCGCTAACGATTCGCTGTCAGCCGCGAGAGGTGCGCCGCCGCCCGCGCCGAACCCTCGGTGAAACCGGCCGCGTCGGCCGCGACGATCGCGCGTTCCAGCTGGTCGGCGGCCTCTTCGAGACGGCCGATACCGGCCAGCGCCTCGCCCCGGGTGATCTGCAGCGAGGCCCGGGTGACCACCGCGTCGGGCGCGACCAGTTCCCCGGCGCGAAGGGTGTGCGCGAGCGCCGCCTCGTACTCCTCCGCCTTCAGGCAGTGGCCCGCCAGGTGCTGGAGGGTCAGCACCTGGGTGGACGGGTGGCCGGTGCGGTCGGCGAGGTCGACGGCGTGCAGCATGAGCAGCCCGGCCCGCTCGTGCTCCCCGCTCGCGTCCAGGACGGCCGCGTAGTTGACGTAGGCGATCGCCTCGCTGATCGGGTCGCCGGCCCGGGCGGCCAGCCCGGGCGCCTTCTCCAGGTGGACCAGCGCCTCGGCGTCCCGGCCCTCCTCGTGCAGGATCCAGCCGAGCAGGGCACGCGTGCGTGACTGCGCATCGAGGTCGCCGATCGCCTCGGCGGAGGCGAGCCCGGCCTCCAGGAGCGGCGTCCAGCCGTCGCCGATCCGCATGAGCATCAGCGGCCACTGCACGAGCGCGATCCGCCAGGCCCGGTCGTGCATCCCGAGGGCGGCCGCGGCGGCGACGGCGCCCTCCAGGGCGGGCCGCTCGGCCGCGTACCAGTCGAGCGCCGCCGTACGGTCCTCGAACTCCCTCGTCGCGGCGGGCCGTCGGGCGTCGGCGGGCAGCGAGTAGCAGGGCTGCGAGCCGGGCTCGGCGGCGGCGTCGGCCGCGAGGCCCGTGTAGAGGTAGTGGTCGAGGAGCCGGGGCAGGCCCTCGGGGTCGGCCTGCGGGGCGACATGGCGCGCGTAGAGGCGCACCAGGTCGTGCGGTGTCCAGCGGCCGGGGACGGCCTCGGTGAGCAGGTGCGCGGCGGCGAGCCGGTCCAGGTCGGCGGAGGCCTGCCCGGGCGTCGTCCCGGCGAGCGCGCCCGCCGCGAACCGGTCCAGGTCGGAGCCGGTGTGCAGGCCGATCGCGCGGAACATCCGGGCGGCGGACTCCGGCAGCTGCTGCACGGTGAGCCGGAGCGCGGCGGAGACGCCCCGATCCTCCACGTCGAGCAACGCCAACCGGCCCTGCTCGTCGGCGAGTTCCGCCACCATGGCATCGAGCGTCCACTGCGGCCGCTCGGCCAGGCGGGCCGCCGTCACCCGGAGGGCGAGCGGCAGTCCGTCGCAGAGCCGGGCGAGCCGGGTGGCGGCGGCCGGTTCGGCGGCGACCCGCTCCTCGCCGAGCACGGTCGTGAGCAGGGCGGCCGAGGCGGCCGCCCTGAGGTGCCCGAGCGGCACGGGGCGGGCGGCGTCGGAGGCGATGAGGCCGCCGAGCCGGTCGCGGCTGGTGACGAGGGTCGCGCAGTGGTCGCCGCCGGGCAGCAGCGGCCGGACCTGCTCGGAGGAGCGGGCGTTGTCGAGGACGACGAGCAGTCGGCGTCCGGCGGTGAGGGAGCGGAACAGCGCCCCGCGCGCGTCGACGGTCTCGGGGATCCGCTGCGGCGGGACGCCGAGGGCGAGCAGGAACTCCCGCAGGACGGCGGCGGTCTCGGGCGCCGGGGTGTCGCTGAAACCGCGCAGGTCGGCGAAGAGCCGCCCGTCGGGGAAGTCGGCGAGCCGCTCGTAGGCCCAGTGGACGGCGAAGGCGGTCTTGCCGACCCCGGCGGGCCCGGTGACGAGACAGACGGGACCGTCCCCGGCACGCACGGCACGGTCGAGCGCGGCCAGCTCGGCCCCGCGGCCGGTGAAGCCGCGCGGCGCCCGCGGCAGGCCCTCCGGCGCCGGGGCCCTGACCTCGACGGCGGGACGGGGCACGGAGACGGGAGCGGCGGAGCGGAGCAGCGTCGCGTAGGCCTCGCCGAGGGTCTCGCCGGGGTCGACGCCCAGCTCCTCGGCGAGCAGCCGCCGGGTCCTGTGGTACCAGTCGATCGCGTCGGACTGCCGGCCGGAGCGGGCGAGCGCCAGCATCAGCGCGGCGGCCAGGGACTCGCGCAGCGGGTGGGCGACGGCCTCGGTACGCAGGACGGCGGCGGCCCTGCCGTGCTCGCCGAGCTGCCCGTACGCCTCCGCCAGTGCCTCCACCGACGCGAGCCGCATCTCCTCCAGGCCGCTCGCGGCGGCTTCGAGGGGCCTGCTGTGCACGGTGCCGGTGAGCGCGGGCCCCTGCCAGTACGACAGCGCCTCCCGCAGCATCCGCACCGCGTCGGCGGGCCGGCGCTGGACGCCGGCGAGCCCGACGAGCTCCTCGAAGCGGTGGGCGTCCACGAGCGACTCGGGCATCCGGAGCACATACGCCGAACCCTGCGTCGCGAGCTCGACCCCGTACGCCTCGGCCCCGTGCTCGGCGAGCAGCGCCCGCAGCCGCGAGACGTGCCCCTGGAGGACGGTCTTGGCGTGCGTGGGCGGCTCCTCCTCCCACAGGGCGTCGATCAACTGACCGACGTTCACGGCACTGTTGGGCCGCAGCAGCAACATGGCCAGCAGACTGGACCGCTTGGCGGGCCCCAAGGCTACGTCCCTGTCCTCCGTCACCAACGCGACGGAGCCGAGCAGCCGGAACTCCACCTGTATACCTCCGCGATCCCTCTCCCCCGTTTTCCGAGAAATCGAGGATACGTGGGCGGGAGGACCACCCGCGCCGACGCGGGCCCCCTCCGTCACCTCCGCCGGGTGGCCACGGTCACATCGCTCGGGGGCTTCACCTGATTGCCCCCGCCGCGTTGCCCTCCCTCGGCCCCGGCCCTCGCATGGAGGGGGAGACATGAGCCCGCACGGGCCCCCGGAAGGCAGGAAAGGGAGCTATGTACGTTCGCAGCATCTACGCAACGGGTGATCCGGCCGAGCTCGACGGGGCCGCCGAGGCGCTCCGGACCGAGGGGCGCGAGCTGCTGTCGGCGCAGCCGGGCTATCGCGGGATGGGGCTGTTCGTCGACCGCGATCTCGGCAAGCTCCTGGTGGGATCGTGGTGGGACGACGAGGCCTCCCGGCAGGCCAGCTTCGAGAAGCTGAGCAAGCGGCGGGCCGAGCTCTTCGCGCCCTTCGCGCAGACCACGATGGTCGACAACTGGGAGGCGGCGGTCGCCCGGCGCGCGGAGGACCTCGGGTCCGGCGGGGGCTTCCGGCTGGTCCGCATGAACGTCGAGCCGGCCGACATCGACCTGCTGGTGGACACGTTCCGCGAGACCTCACTGCCCCGGATCCAGAAGATCCCCGGACTGGACGGCATCTCCCTCCTCGTCGACCGCGACCGGGGCAGAGCCGCCGTCGGCGCGCTCTACGGCGACCGCAACGCACTCGTGGCATCCCGCGGCGCGGTCGCATCGGTCCGAGGAGAGGCCACGACGAAGGCCCGCGCGACCACCACCAGCCTGGAGGAGTTCGAGGTGGTCCTCGCCACGGCGGTCCCCCACGCCTGACCCCGCGCCCTGAGCCGTCACGGCCATGCGGAAGGGGCCGACTCCACGAGGAGTCGGCCCCTTCTCACCTGCGTGCCTGCGAAATCACCTCGCACGCGGCGACAAGCCGATCAGACGTTGAAGCGGAACTCCACGACGTCGCCGTCCTGCATGACGTACTCCTTGCCCTCCATGCGGGCCTTGCCGGCCGCGCGGGCCTCGGCGACCGAGCCGGTGGCGACGAGGTCGGCGAAGGAGATGACCTCGGCCTTGATGAAGCCCTTCTGGAAGTCGGTGTGGATGACACCGGCCGCCTCGGGGGCCGTCGCGCCCTGCTTGATCGTCCAGGCGCGGGATTCCTTCGGGCCGGCCGTCAGGTAGGTCTGGAGGCCGAGGGTGGCGAAGCCGACGCGGGCGAGGGTGGCGAGGCCGGGCTCCTCGGCGCCGACGGACTGGAGGAGCTCCATGGCGTCCTCCTCGTCGAGCTCGGCGAGGTCCTGCTCCAGCTTGGCGTTGAGGAAGATCGCCTCGGCCGGGGCGACCAGGGCGCTCTGCTCGGCCTTGAAGGCGTCGTCCGTGAGCTCGTCCTCGTCCACGTTGAAGACGTACAGGAACGGCTTCGTGGTGAGGAGGTGGAGGTCGTGCAGCAGCTCCGCCTTCTCCGAGCCCTGGACGATGCCCTGCGAGAAGAGGGTGTCGCCCTTCTCCAGGATCGCCTGGGCGGCCTCGACGGCGGCGACCTTGGGCGCCGTGTCCTTCTTGATCCGCATCTCCTTCTGGAGGCGCGGCAGGACCTTCTCGATCGTCTGGAGGTCCGCGAGGATCAGCTCCGTGTTGATCGTCTCGATGTCGTCCTTCGGCGAGACCTTGCCGTCGACGTGGACGACGTTCTCGTCCTTGAAGGCGCGGATGACCTGGCAGATCGCATCCGACTCGCGGATGTTCGCGAGGAACTTGTTGCCCAGGCCCTCGCCCTCGCTCGCGCCGCGCACGATGCCGGCGATGTCGACGAAGTCGACCGTCGCCGGGAGGATGCGCTGGGAGCCGAAGATCTCCGCGAGCTTGGTCAGGCGGGGGTCGGGGACACCGACGACGCCGACGTTGGGCTCGATCGTGGCGAACGGGTAGTTGGCCGCCAGCACGTCGTTCTTGGTCAGGGCGTTGAACAGGGTCGACTTGCCGACATTCGGCAGACCGACGATTCCGATCGTGAGCGACACGGTGGCGACTTCCTGAAGTGTGGATGGTGGGCCGATCCCCCAGTTTACGGGCGGGCCGAACCGGCCAGTGACGGAGACCTTCGGTCGTTCTCGGGGGCAAGGTCACCCAAAGGGCGTGTCCCGGACCCGGTTCCCGCCCCTTTCCGACCTACGTTGGTCGGGTGGAGCAGCACAGGACAAGTCAGCCGCAAGGTCGCCGAAGGCCGCAGACCCCCGCCACGCCGCCGGTCGCACCGCCCGGCGCTCTCGTGGAGGGCGCGGCCGTCTACCGCGTGACCGGCAGGGCCGGCCGCGCGCCCGGTCGCGCCCGCGTGGAGCGGGCCGTGGTCGCCGGCGGCCCTGCGGCCCGTGCGTCCGGGCGGCCCGCCGGGCGCCGACCCGTGCCGCCGGTCGTCCTCGCCCTGCGCCGGCTCCCCTCGCCCCGCCTCACCGGGCTCGGTGCCGGGCTCTTCGCCTCCGCCGTCATGCTGGCCCTCGGCCTCCTCGACCAGCTGCTCCTGGACGGCTCCCCCGTCGCCTACGGGCTGCTGTTCCTGCCGGTCAGCGCCCTGACCGCGCTCTGGGTCCGGACCGCCGACCTGGTCACCGCCCCGATCGGCGTCCCCATCGCCTTCGCCGTCGGCGTCGTCCCCATCGCGGGCGGCACGGGCGGCTTCGGAGGCCAGGCCATGGCCGTCGTGACCGCCCTCGCCGTGCACGCCGGCTGGCTCTACGGCGGCACCCTCGTCGCCGGTCTCATCGCGAGCGTCCGCAAGCTGCGGGACATGGGGCGGCGCCATCAGCGTGCTGCTGCTGCGGCGGCGGGGCGGCGGCCCGTGGCGTAGTCCGGATCCAGGATCTCTGATCCTGGATCCGATCTGCGGGATCCTGGAGCCTGTAGGTCGGATCCAATATTTGAGATTTGTATGCCGGATATTGGATCCCGGAGCTCCGCCCCGCCTCGACCCCGCCCGCCCCTCAGACCAACCTCGCCGCCGTCCCCGCCGCCATCCCCGCCCCCACGATCCCCGCGTTGTTCTGCAGCTCCGCCGGGACGATGTTCGCGCGGATGCCCTTGATCAGCGGCAGGAACTTGTCCGCCTTGCGGCTCACACCGCCGCCGATGATGAAGAGCTCGGGCGAGAAGAGCATCTCGACGTGCGCGAGGTACTTGCTCAGCCGCCGGGTCGCCCAGTGCTCCCAGGTGAGGCCCTCGTCCTCCTTGGCCTTGGTCGAGGCCCGGGTCTCCGCGTCGTGGCCCTTGAGCTCCAGGTGGCCCAGCTCGGTGTTGGGGACGAGCCGGCCGTCGACGAAGACGGCGGAGCCGATGCCCGTGCCGAGGGTCAGCAGGATCACCGTGCCCTTGCGGCCCCGGCCCGCGCCGAAGGTCATCTCCGCGACCCCGGCCGCGTCCGCGTCGTTCAGGACGGTCACCGGGAGCCCGCCGAGGCGGTCGCTGATCAGGGTGCCGGCGTCGACGCCGATCCAGGACTTGTCGACGTTGGCGGCCGTACGGACGGTGGAGCCGGTCACGACGCCGGGGAAGGTCACCCCCACCGGTCCCGTCCAGCCGAAGTGCCCCACGACCTCCGCGACGCAGCCCGCCACACCGTCGGGTGTGGCGGGCTGCGGGGTCAGTACCTTGTGGCGCTCCTCGGCGAGCGCCCCGTGCTCCAGGTCCACGGGCGCGCCCTTGATGCCCGAGCCGCCGATGTCCACTCCGAAGACGTTCATGGACCCCACGGTAAGGGCAGGCGCGCCGCGCTACTCCTTGACGGGCGCGGCGGGCGCGGCGGGCGCGGTCGCCGCGAGCTTCTCGGCCTCGGCCCGCAGGTCCTTGTTGCGGAGCTCCTTGGGCAGCGAGAAGGTCAGGGACTCGTCCGCCGTCTTGACGATCTCCACGTCCGCGTAGCCGCGCTCGGCGAGCCACTCCAGGACCTCCTGCACCAGGACGTCCGGGACGGAGGCGCCGGAGGAGAGGCCGACGCTGGTCACGCCCTCCAGCCAGGCCTCGTCGATCTCGCTGGCGAAGTCGACCAGGTACGCGGCGGGGACGCCGGCCTGCTTGGCGACCTCGACCATGCGGATCGAGTTGGAGGAGTTCTTCGAGCCGACGACGATCACCAGCTCGGCCTGGCCGGCGAGCTCCTTGATGGCGGTCTGGCGGTTCTGCGTGGCGTAGCAGATGTCGTCGGACGGCGGGGAGATCAGCTGCGGGAACTTCTCCTTCAGCGCGTCGACCGTCTCCATCGTCTCGTCGACCGAGAGCGTGGTCTGGGAGAGCCAGACGACCCGGGAGGGGTCGCGGACCTCGACCTTGGCCACGTCCTCCGGGCCGTCGACCAGCTGGATGTGGTCGGGCGCCTCGCCGGAGGTGCCGATGACCTCCTCGTGGCCCTCGTGGCCGATGAGGAGGATGTCGAAGTCCTCCTTGGCGAAGCGGACGGCTTCCTTGTGGACCTTGGTGACCAGCGGGCAGGTGGCGTCGATGGTCGCGAGCCGGCCCACGCGGGCCTCCTCGTGGACGGTGGGGGCGACGCCGTGCGCGGAGAACATCACGATGTTGCCCGGCGGCACCTCGGTCGCCTGGTCGACGAAGATCGCGCCCTTCCGCTCCAGCGTCTGGACCACGTACTTGTTGTGGACGATCTCGTGCCGGACGTAGATCGGCGCTCCGTACTGCTCCAGGGCCTTCTCGACGGCGATCACGGCACGGTCCACGCCCGCGCAGTAGCCACGGGGAGCGGCGAGCAGGACACGCTTCGGGCGGTTCGTCGCGGAGGCGGAATCGGGCGTCGGCGCGGGCGTTGCAGTCATGCGTCCCATCGTAAGGCCGCGTCGGTGAGCGGTTGGAGCGGCGCCGTGGCCGAAACTGGCGCCATGGCTCAGGAGACGCAGGTGGCGGACCACGAGAGGCTCCGTCGGAATCTCGGATTCCGCGACCTTGTCGTGTACGGACTGCTGTTCATCGCCCCCATGGCGCCGGTCGGGGTCTTCGGCACGCTCGACGCGAAGTCGCACGGGGCCGTCGCACTGGTGTACGTCGTGGCCACCGTCGCCATGGCGTTCACGGCGTTCAGCTACGCCCAGATGGTGCGGGTGGCACCGCAGGCCGGTTCCGTCTTCACGTACGCGCGCAAGGGCCTCGGGGAGGGGCCGGGATTCATCGCCGGGTGGATGGCGATGCTCGACTACCTGCTGATCCCGGCCGTCGCCTACCTCTTCGCGGGCATCGCGATGGAGGCGCTGGTCCCGGAGGTGGACCGGTGGGTGTGGACCGGCATCGCCGTGGTGGTCACCACGCTGCTGAACCTGTGGGGCGTGCGGGCGGCGGCCCGGGTCGGCTTCGCGGTGCTCGCGATGGAGATCGTCGTCCTGCTGGTCTTCGTCGTGTCGGCGGTGGTGGTGCTCGTACGGGACGGGGCGCTGCGCGACGGGTGGTCGCCGCTCACCGGTGACACCGCGTTCTCGCTCGCCGCGGTGGTGGGCGCGGTGTCGGTGGCCGTCCTGTCCTACCTGGGCTTCGACGCGATCGCCTCCTTCGCGGAGGAGGTCACGGGGGGCTCGGCGAAGGTGGCCCGGGCGGTGCTTTTCTGCCTGGCGCTCGCGGGCGTCCTGTTCGTGGCCCAGACCTGGCTGGTGGCGCTCCTCGAACCGGTCTCCTCGGCGGAGCTCGCCGCCGACCCGGCCAAGCAGGGCTCGGCCTTCTACGACGCCGTGGACGCCTCGGTCGGCGACTGGCTGCACGACCTGGTGGCCGCGTCGAAGGCGATCGGCGCGGCCTTCGCGGCGCTCGCGGGGCAGGCGGCGGGCGGCAGGCTGCTGTTCGCGATGGGCCGCGACCGACGTCTTCCGCACCTCCTCGCCCGCACCGACGGCGGCGTCCCGCGCGTGGCGCTGCTCGTCGCGGCGACGGTGACGATGATCGCGGCGGTGTGGGCGGCGCGCCGGGACGACGGCCTCGACCACCTGGTCTCGGTCGTCGACGTCGGCGCGCTGACCGCCTTCGTCCTGCTGCACGCGAGCGTGGTGGGCTGGTTCGCCGTACGGCGGGCGGAGGGGCCGCCGCACTGGCTGAAGCACGTCGTCCTGCCGGTGGTCGGCGCGGCGATCCTGATCGCGGTGATCGTCGAGGCCTCGCCCGCCGCGCAGGTGGTGGGTGTGGTGTGGCTGGGGGTGGGCCTCGTCGTCCTCGCCGTCCAGGGCGCGACGAGGACGTCCACGCGCGCGTAGAGCACGTGTCGTGCGCGTGAAGCCTGTGCCGCGCACGCAGACCACGTCCACGCGCGCGTGACGCCGCTCGGAGCTCCCGGGCGGGCCGGCCGGCCGTACGCGCCCCTGACGTTGTCGTACCGCGCGGTTACGCTCGGTCCATGGCTCTGACTACGTCCGCCGAAGCACCGCTTCCCGTCGGTGAGGTCTCCCGGCTCATCGGGGGGTGGATCGACCGGCTCGGGGCGATCTGGGTCGAGGGGCAGATCACGCAGCTGTCGCGGCGCCCCGGCGCCGGGGTCGTCTTCCTGACGCTGCGGGATCCCTCGCACGACATCTCCATCAGCGTCACCTGCTACCGCCAGGTCTTCGACGCGGTCGCGGACGTCGTCTCGGAGGGCGCCCGGGTCGTCGTGCACGCCAAGCCCGAGTGGTACGCGCCGCGCGGGCAGCTGTCGCTGCGGGCGGTGGAGATCAAGCCGGTCGGGATCGGCGAGCTGCTCGCCCGGCTCGAACAGCTGAAGCGGAGCCTGGCCTCGGAGGGGCTGTTCGCCCTCGACCGGAAGAAGCCGCTGCCGTTCCTGCCGCACCTGGTGGGCCTGGTCTGCGGCCGCGCCTCGGCGGCCGAGCGGGACGTCCTGGAGAACGCGCGCCGTCGCTGGCCGGCCGTCCGCTTCGAGGTGCGGAACGTCGCGGTGCAGGGCGTGAAGGCCGTCCCGCAGGTCGTCGGGGCGGTCAGGGAGCTGGACGCGCACGAGGACGTGGACGTGATCATCGTGGCTCGGGGCGGCGGCAGCGTCGAGGACCTGCTGCCGTTCTCGGACGAGCAGCTGATCCGTACGGTGGCCGACTGCCGTACGCCGGTGGTGTCCGCGATCGGGCACGAGCCGGACTCCCCGCTGCTCGACCTGGTGGCCGATCTGCGCGCCTCGACGCCCACGGACGCGGCCAAGAAGGTCGTCCCGGACGTCGGCGAGGAGCTGGACCGGGTGCGCGGGCTGCGGGACCGGGCGCTGCGGACCGTGCAGGGGCTCCTGGACCGGGAGGAGCGCGGCCTGGCGCACGCGCTCGCGCGGCCCGTCATGGAGCACCCGCAGCGCATGGTGGAGGTCCGCGAGGACGAGGTGGCGGCGCTCCTGGCCCGGAGCCGACGGGTCCTCGGGCACCTGCTCGACCGGGCGGACTCGGAGCTCTCGCACACGCGGGCGCGGGTCCGGGCGCTGTCGCCCGCCGCGACGATGGAGCGGGGGTACGCGGTGCTCCAGCGGGCGGACGGGACGGTGGTCCGCTCCCCCGAGGAGGCCGCGGAGGGCGAGGAGCTGCGGGCCCGGGTCGCCGAGGGCGAGTTCACGGTGCGCCGCGTGCCCGACCCGGCCTGAGCGGACGACCCGAGCGGGCGACCTGCGCGGACGACCCGAGCGGGCGACCTGCGCGGACCATCTGAGCGAAGCCCCCGAGCGGGAAAACAGGGCAGTCGAGGAAGAAACGACCGGACACGGCGGATGGAGCGGCACATGGCAGTGGGTACGAGCACGGACGCGGGCGCGGAAGAGGCGGCCCTCGGTTACGAGCAGGCGCGGGACGAACTGATCGAGGTCGTCCGGCGCCTGGAGGCGGGCGGGACGTCCCTGGAGGAGTCCCTCGCGCTCTGGGAGCGGGGCGAGGAGCTGGCGAAGGTGTGCCGGCGCCGCCTGGAGGGGGCGCGGGCCCGGCTCGACGCCTCGCTGGCGGCGGAGCGCGCGGGCGAGGCGGACGAGGGGGAGGACGGGGGCGAGTAGGTCCGGCGCGTAGACTCCGAGTGAACCGGATCACTATCCGGATAGATTAGTTGAATTTTCACCAACCCTGGGCGTACTGTCGAGACATCGCTTGAATCTTGTACGAGCGAACCCCCCTTGCAGTTCGGAAGGTACGCAGCATGTCCCTCGCCCTTGACGCCGTCGCCCAGGACCTCCTCTTCCGTGAGGCCCGTACCGCCAACACGTTCACCGACGAGCCGGTGACCGACGAGCAGGTCCAGGCGATCTACGACCTGGTGAAGTACGGCCCCACCGCCTTCAACCAGACCCCGCTGCGCATCACCCTGGTCCGTTCCCCCGAGGCCCGCGAGCGCCTGGTGAAGCACATGGCCGAGGGCAACCAGGCCAAGACCGCCGCCGCCCCGCTGGTCGCGATCCTCTCGGCCGACAACGAGTTCCACGAGGACCTGCCGGCGCTGTTCCCGCACTTCCCGCAGGCCAAGGACGTGTTCTTCTCCGAGCGCCCGGTCCGCGAGGGCGCCGCGCTGCTGAACGCCGCCCTCCAGGCCGCGTACTTCATCGTGGGCGTCCGCGCCGCCGGCCTGGCCGCCGGCCCGATGACCGGCCTGGACTTCGCCGGCGTCCAGAAGGAGTTCCTGGACGACGACCACACCCCGCTCATGGTCGTCAACATCGGCAAGCCGGGCGAGGACGCCTGGTTCCCGCGCTCCCCGCGCCTGTCGTACGACGAGGTCGTCACCACCGTCTGAGCCTGACGGCAGCACGGAGAAGGGCCCCGCACTCCACGAGTGCGGGGCCCTTCTCCGTACGCTCAGACCTTCTTCGCCTGGAGCGAGCCGGCCATCTCCGCCAGCCGCTCGAAGGAGGCCGTGCCGGTCACCACGGTCGTCGCGCCGTTCTCCGTACGGACCAGCGCGTCGTACTTCGGGCCCTCCCAGCGCTGCCAGACCCGCCCGGCCACCGTCTGGGTCTTCCCGGTGTTCTTCGCCTTCCGGGTCACCTCGGGCACGAACTTCCCCGGCTCCGTCGTCGACTGGTTGACCGCCACGTACTGGGTGTCCGGGGAGAGGAAGCCCAGCTGCCAGGCGTCGCCCTTCTCGCGCTTGTACGAGACGACCGTCGCCTTCCATCCCTCGCCGAGGCCCTCGGGGGCCAGCACCGGATACGGCGCCGCCCGCTGGGCCGTGAGGAGCTCGACCCGGTAGTCCTTCGCCTTGACCGGTTCGGCGCTCTCGTCGTGCGGGATGAAGAGATACATCACGCCCGCGGCGACCATGATCACCCCGAGGGACTGGAACATCCCGCGTACCGTCTGCCTGCCTCGCATACCTGCCACGCCCACCATGGTCGCATCATGGTGTCTTGCTCATACGTGGGCCCCTCTGCTCATTTTGTCGACGTACCGATAGAGTCGCAGCACCCTCTTTTTCCCGGCCGTCGCCGTACAGAAAGGTGCGTTCCGATGACCGAGCACCACCACCTTCCGCCCGAGCTTGTCGTTTCCCCCGAGGCCCCCGACCGCAACCTCGCCCTGGAGCTGGTCCGCGTCACGGAGGCCGCCGCCATGGCCGCCGGCCGCTGGGTCGGCCGCGGCGACAAGATCGGCGCGGACGGGGCGGCGGTCAACGCCATGCGGACCCTGATCTCCACCGTCTCGATGAACGGCGTCGTCGTCATCGGCGAGGGCGAGAAGGACGAAGCCCCCATGCTCTTCAACGGCGAGCGGGTCGGCGACGGCACCGGCGCCGAGGTCGACATCGCGGTCGACCCGATCGACGGCACCACGCTCAACGCGAAGGGCATGCCCAACGCGATCGCCGTCCTGGCCGCCGCCGACCGCGGCACCATGTTCGACCCGTCCGCGGTCTTCTACATGGACAAGCTGGTCACCGGCCCGGAGGCCGCCGACTTCGTCGACATCAACGCCCCCGTCTCGGTCAACATCCGCCGGGTCGCGAAGGCGAAGAACTCCTCCCCCGAGGACATCACGGTCGTCATCCTGGACCGCCCGCGTCACGAGGGCATCGTCAAGGAGATCCGCGAGACCGGCGCCCGGATCAAGTTCATCTCGGACGGCGACGTCGCCGGCTCGATCATGGCCGTCCGCGAGGGCACCGGCGTCGACATGCTCATGGGCATCGGCGGCACGCCCGAGGGCATCATCTCCGCCTGCGCCATCAAGTGCCTCGGCGGCGTGATCCAGGGCAAGCTGTGGCCGAAGGACGAGGCCGAGCGCCAGAAGGCCCTGGACGCGGGCCACGACCTGGACCGCGTGCTCTCCACGAACGACCTGGTCAGCGGCGACAACGTGTTCTTCGTCGCGACCGGCATCACCGACGGCGAGCTGCTGCGCGGGGTGCGCTACCGCGCCGAGACGGCGACCACGCAGTCGCTGGTCATGCGCTCGAAGTCCGGCACGATCCGCCAGATCGACTCGACGCACCGGCTCTCGAAGCTGCGCGCGTACAGCCAGATCGACTTCGACAGGGCGAAGTAGCGAGGCGGCCGGGCACCGGCCGTACGCACACGAAGAGGGGCGCCCCCATGTGCGGTGGGGGCGCCCCTTCTCGTACGGACCGGGCGCGGGTCTTCGCGGTCCCGTCAGCCCGCCTGGGCGATCCGCCCGGTCGCGGCCGCCTTCCGCAGCTCCACCTCGCGCCGCCGGCGCCGGGCGAGGACGACGCGGCGCTCCGCCGCCGTGAGCCCGCCCCACACCCCGTACGGCTCGGGCTGGAGCAGCGCGTGCTCCCGGCACTCGACCATCACGGGACAGCGCGCGCAGACCCGCTTGGCCGCCTCCTCGCGGGCGAGCCGCGCGGCGGTCGGCTCCTTGGACGGGGCGAAGAAGAGTCCGGCCTCGTCCCGGCGGCACACCGCCTCCGCGTGCCATGGACCGGCCTCGTCCTCCCGGGCAGGGGCGCGCTGAGGGGGTACGGCGGCGACCTGGAGGGGCTGATGCGGCGGTTGCAGCACGGTCTACTCCTGACGACGGCTTCGCGAGCGAGCGGCGATGCACCAGCCCTACCCGCTGTGCGCGTGCCTATGCACTGCGTGCCCCGCCGTTCCGCACTGCGGATACCCGAGGGCGAATTCCGGTCACCTTCCGGTCGCCGGCGGACGGCTCCCGGGCGTCAGTGTCCGAGGTGCTTGCGGAGCTTGCCCTGGAGGTCGGTGATCCACTTGCCGCGCTTGGGCTTGGCCTCGACGTTCCCGAAGATCGAGAAGCCGTTGACGACGACGACCGGCGCCTGCGGGTCGGCCCCTTCCAGGGTCACGACCTCGAAGTTCCCGAAGATGCCGCTGCCGCTGCCGCGCAGGCTGATGTTCTCCGGGACCCGGACCTCGACGTTCCCGAAGATGGAGGTGGCGTTGATGGTGGTCAGCCGCTGGGCGAAGATCGCCTCGGTCAGGTCCACCTCGACGTTCCCGAAGAGCGCGAAGGCGTTCGTCCGGCGGCTCACCCGCCAGCGGCCCTTGCGGGTCGTGCTGGAGAAGATCGCGACGAGGTTGTCCGCGGGGCCCTCGGGGTCGTCGGGGCCGTAGGCGAAGGCCGGTTCGGCGTCCCGGGAGGTGCGGGAGCTCGGCAGGTCTCGGACGATCGGCTCCAACTCGCCGACGGTCTTGGCCCGGTAGACCGCGTCGATCCGGTCCGAGTGCTCCTCCGCGTCGAGCCGTCCCTCGGCCAGGGCGTCCCGGAGGATGTCCGCGATCCGGTCCCGGTCCGCGTCCGAGGCTCGCAGCGAGCCCTGCGGATCGGCGAAGGCGGGCCCGGCGAGAGCGGGCTCGGCGGGGGCGACCGGCCGCTGCGGCCGCGGCTGCTTCTCGGGTTCGGGCTGCTTTTCGAGGTCCACGGATCCAGCGTAGCGACACGCGATAGATCGCAACCAGGGGGAACACCCCGGGCGCACCCCCGAACGCCCCGGTCGCATCCCCTAGGGGACGCGACCGGGATCCGACAGGGGACCCGACGGGGATCCGACAGCGGACGCGAACGGGACCCGACAGGGACGCCACCGGGATCCGACAGGGGGCGCGGCCGGGACCCGAACACGCCATTCCGGTGCGTTCCACGCGTCCAGTGAGCCTTACCTCACAGGAACGGGGTCGCGCCCTCGGCATACGCTGGAGGGCGCGCCGCCAACGGAGGCGGCGCTGCTGTCTGCCGAGTGAGGAATGGCCGCCGTCATGCCTGAGTTTGCGTACTCCGATCTGCTCCCCCTGGGAGAGGACACCACGCCCTACCGCCTGGTGACCTCCGAAGGTGTCTCCACCTTCGAGGCCGACGGGCGTACGTTCCTCAAGGTCGAGCCGGAGGCGCTGCGCAAGCTGGCCGCCGAGGCCATCCACGACATCCAGCACTTCCTGCGCCCGGCCCACCTGGCTCAGCTGCGCCGGATCATCGACGACCCGGAGGCGTCGAGCAACGACAAGTTCGTCGCGCTCGACCTCCTGAAGAACGCGAACATCGCCGCCGCGGGCGTGCTGCCCATGTGTCAGGACACCGGCACCGCGATCGTCATGGGCAAGCGCGGGCAGAACGTGCTGACCTCCGGCCGTGACGAGGAGGCCCTGTCCAAGGGCGTCTACGACGCCTACACCAAGCTGAACCTGCGCTACTCGCAGATGGCGCCGGTCACCATGTGGGAGGAGAAGAACACCGGCTCGAACCTGCCCGCGCAGATCGAGCTGTACGCGACCGACGGCGGCGCGTACAAGTTCCTCTTCATGGCCAAGGGCGGCGGCTCGGCCAACAAGTCCTTCCTCTACCAGGAGACCAAGGCGGTCCTGAACGAGGCCTCCATGATGAAGTTCCTGGAGGAGAAGATCCGCTCGCTCGGCACGGCCGCCTGCCCGCCGTACCACCTGGCGATCGTCGTCGGCGGCACGAGCGCCGAGTTCGCGCTCAAGACCGCGAAGTACGCCTCCGCGCACTACCTGGACGAGCTGCCCACCGAGGGCTCGGCCGAGACCGGCCACGGCTTCCGCGACAAGGAGCTGGAGGAGAAGGTCTTCGAGCTGACGCAGAAGATCGGCATCGGCGCGCAGTTCGGCGGCAAGTACTTCTGCCACGACGTGCGCGTCGTCCGCCTCCCCCGCCACGGCGCCTCGCTGCCCGTCGCGATCGCCGTCTCCTGCTCGGCCGACCGTCAGGCCGTCGCGAAGATCACCGCCGAGGGCGTCTTCCTGGAGCAGCTGGAGACCGACCCGGCGCGCTTCCTGCCGGAGACGGAGGACGCGCACCTCGACGAGTCCTCGGACGTCGTGAAGATCGACCTCAACCAGCCGATGGACGAGATCCTCGCCGAGCTGACCAAGTACCCGGTCAAGACCCGGCTGTCCCTCAGCGGCCCGCTGGTCGTGGCGCGCGACATCGCGCACGCCAAGATCAAGGAGCGGCTTGACGCGGGCGAGGAGATGCCGCAGTACCTGAAGGACCACCCGGTCTACTACGCGGGCCCCGCGAAGACCCCCGAGGGCTACGCCTCCGGCTCCTTCGGCCCGACGACGGCCGGCCGCATGGACTCGTACGTGGAGCAGTTCCAGGCGGCGGGCGGCTCGAAGGTCATGCTGGCCAAGGGCAACCGGAGCAAGCAGGTCACGGACGCGTGCGGCGCGCACGGCGGCTTCTACCTGGGCTCGATCGGCGGCCCGGCGGCCCGTCTCGCGCAGGACTGCATCAAGAAGGTCGAGGTCGTCGAGTACGAGGAGCTCGGCATGGAGGCGGTCTGGAAGATCGAGGTCGAGGACTTCCCCGCCTTCATCGTCGTCGACGACAAGGGCAACGACTTCTTCCAGAACCCGGCGCCCGAGCCGACCTTCACGCACATCCCGGTGCGCCAGGGATCGCAGCTGTCGTAGCGTCTCCTCCCCGCGGCCGTCCCCGGGCGGCCGAGGATCACCGCACGCACATCCCGATGCCCGATGCCCGGTCCCGGTCCCGGTCCCGGTCCCGGTCTCGGCCGACCGTCACAGCTCCCGGAACCCCCTGGTCCCTCGCCGGACCAGGGGGTTCCGTCGTTCCCCGGTGTCGATCTTCACGTCAGAAAGTCGCTACCGACCGGTAGCCCTCTCGTCGCCTACTGGTCAGTATGGGGCGCGAGCATGTCAACCACTGAGCCGGTCGACCCCTCGGGAGCCCCCCATGCCCTCCGCCAAAGCCACTGCCACGGCCACCACGGCCCTCGGTCTGACGGCCCTCCTCGTCGTCGGCCCGGCGCCCGCCGCCTCCGCCGCCGACCCGGACACCCACGTCACGTCGGCCGCGGCCCTCGCGGACGTCGACTACACGACCTGGCGCCGCGACGTGGCGGCCGTCGTCGCCGAGGCGCGCCCCTACGTCGAGGCGCGCTCCGAGAACGCCGGCCGCGAGAAGCAGGCCATCGTCCTCGACATCGACAACAGCTCCCTGGAGACGGACTTCCACCCCTTCTGGGAGCTGCCGACCCCGGCCATCTCGGACGTGCGCGCGCTCGTCCGCGACGCCCACGCGCGCGGGGTGGCCGTCTTCTTCGTCACCGCCCGGCCCGGAATCATCTACTCCCTGACGGACTGGAACCTGAAGAAGGCCGGCTACCCCGTCGACGGGCTGTACGTGCGCTCGCTCCCCGACCTGTTCGGCGAGGTCAGTGCGTACAAGACCGAGAAGCGCGCCGAGATCGAGGCCAAGGGCTACACGATCATCGCGAACATCGGCAACAACACGACCGACCTCGTCGGCGGCCACGCCGAGCGCGCCTTCAAGCTCCCGGACTACGGCGGCAAGCTGTCGTAACGGGCTCACCGCGTGGTGATGTGGAACTCCATCCGCTCGTAGTCCCCGTCGGGGGTCGTACGGAGGTACCCGCGCGCCTGCTTGAAGTCGCCGGTGCCGCCGGTGATGGCCACGTCGTAGGCCGCCGGCGTCTCGCTCGAGGTGTCGAAGGTGACGAGGGCCTGGGCGGTGAGCTGCCCGCCCGGTCCGCCGTTCAGGACGAAGGTGCCGATGCAGTTCACGTCGGCCTGGGTCCCGGAGACGCGCACCACGGCGCAGGTCACGCCGTCGCGGCCGACCTTGTCGCCGCCCTTGGTCTTGTACAGGTCGTCGGCGACCGTGAAGACGCCCCCGACCTTCGGCGGCGGACCGCTCTCGTCGGCTCCCGGAGCCGGGACCTCCTTGGAGTAGAGCGTGAACTCGAACCCGTCGCCGTCGTCGGCCTGAGCCGGGGCGGCGGCGAAAGAGACCGCGGCGACCGCACAGGCGGCAAGCGCGCCGATCCTCTTGAAGCTGCGGGTCATGTCCTGCCTCCCGTGGGATGGGGGTCCCCCTCGGCATGCTTCACATTGTGCGGGGATCCCCGCGGCTTCGCCCGTCCGGCGCAATCCCGGGCGACCGCGTCGGGGATCATGGCGCCATGCCGGAGAGAGCACGTCCGATACGTACGGCCGTCCCCGCCGCCCTGGTGGCGGCCGGACTGCTGCTGACCGCCTGCGGGACGACCCCGCCGCCCGCCGCCCCAGCGGCCCCGGCGGCCCCGGAGAAGACCGCTGCCACGGCGGCCCCGGAAAAGACCGCCGTCAAGGCCGCCGCCACGCTCGGCGGTCCCGGGTCGGCCTGCGCGCTGCCCGTCTCCTTCGGGCTCGCGGAGGGCTGGAAGCCGGAGGCGATCGACGACCCCGAGAACCCGGAGTTCGCGGCGCTCACCCGGCAGGGCCCGGCCGTCGTGCGCTGCGAGGTCGACGCCAAGCCCACCGGGAACATCGGCTACCTGCGGGTGTGGACGGTCGCCGAGAGCCCCGCCCGGGCCGCTCTCGAAGGCTTCGTGACGGCGGCGGACAAGCCCTCCGCCGTCACCTACCGGGAGACGGAGGCGGGCACGCTGCCTGCCACCGAGGTCACGTACACGACGCACAGCGAGTTCACGGACGAGACCAAGGAGGAGCGGGCCTTCGCCGTCTCCACCCCGAAGGGCACGGTCGTCATCGTCCACCTCGGCGGTCTCGACACCGACGAGCACCGCGCGATGCTCCCCGCCTACGAGCTGGCGAAGAGCACGACGAAGGCGCTCTGAACGTGACCGTGGCCCCCCGTCCCGCACCGGACGAGGGGCCACGGCGTGTGCGGAGGCCCTTACGCGAACTTCTGGTTCGCGGAGCCGTCGCAGTTCTGGAGCCGGATCGGCTCCTTCGCCGCGCTCTGGGTGAGGCAGAGGCCGGTCGCGGCCGCGGGACGGACGGTGGCGCCGTCGCGGACGAACTTCTGGTTGGCGGCGCCGCTGCAGTTCCAGATGATGAGCGCCTTGCCGGTCTGGTAGACGGCGCCCGGCACGTCCAGGCAGCGGTCCTGGGTGAGCTGGGTGTGGACGGTCTGTCGGGCGGAGTCGTACCACCAGCCCTGGTTGCGGCCGCCGTGGCAGTCCCAGCCGAGGACGGCGGTCCCGTTGGCCGACTCGGCCGCGTTCACGTCCAGGCAGTTTCCGGTCGCCTGGTTCTTCAGCGGCTTGTACGCGTCGTCCCAGGCGAGCGGGAAGAGCGTCGGGGTGCCGGAGGAGTTGACGTCGGCGCAGCTCGCCTCGCGCAGGCCCGAGTTGTAGATCTGGGTCAGACAGGAGGCGAAGGCGCCGTGGCCGCTCTTGTTGGGGTGGAAGGACTGTCGGACGGAGTTCTCGTCGAGGCCGCCGGGCTTGGAGAGGTCGATGTAGAGGCCCCGGGCCCAGGTGTCCTCCATGCAGACCTCGTGGCCGTTGAAGAGCCGCGAGTTGTCGAGGTAGACCGCCCCGGTGTCGGCGGCGACCGTGCGCATGCCGCGCTCGAAGGCCGGGACGGCGGTGTTGCGGCCCCACTTGGTGTCGGAGTCGTAGCCCATGCCGCCGCAGGCGAGCTTCCCGGAGAAGTTCGGGTTGTCGTAGAAGTCGGGGCCGATGGGGCTCGGGTAGCCCATGACGACGAGCTTGTAGTCGCCGTCGGCGTATCCGGCGTCGCGCATGACCGTCTTCAGGTCGCGGACGGTCTGCTCGACCTTGGGGACGAGTGCGTCGACGCGGGCCTGCCAGCCGGGGGCGTACTTGGGCTCGCAGGTGCCCTGGCTGAGCACGTAGCGCTGGACGCAGTCGGTCATGACGGGGCCGAACTGCAGGTCGTCGTTGGCGCCGGCGACGAGCAGGACCATCTTGATGCGGGTGTTGCGGGCCTTGACGGCGAGGTTGTCGCTCTGGACGAGCTCGTCGGCGTACTGCTTGGAGCCGCCGATCCGGATGTTCCCGGTGTACGCGCCGGAGCAGGACACGTTGAAGGTGAGGTCCGCGGGGATCCCGGTGCGGTGGATGGCGGCGTCCGGGGAGCGGTGGCACCAGTTGGTGGGCCCGTTGGTGGGGGACTCGTACGTGCCGACGCCCTCGCCGGAGATCTCGCTGTCGCCGAGCGAGATCAGGCCGGTCCTGCGCTGGGCGAGCGGCCGTTCCTCGGGGCTGCCGTAGATCCTGGTGGCCTCGGCCGCCCGGATCGCCTCCAGCTCGGGGGAGAGCGGCACGGAGGTGATTCCGGCCGTGGTGCTCGTGTCGGCCGCGCCGGCGGGGGCGGCCGCGGTCATGCTGCCGAGGGCCGCCGCGGCGGCGGCGACGGCCGCGACGGGCCAGCGGAGTCTGGACCTGGTGCGCTTCACTGCGCCTCCTGGAAGTGGGGTTACCCACGGTTTTTACTGGCCGGTACGCGCCTTGGGAATACATCGAACAAGACAAGTGCTCATCTTTTTCGGGGGGTTCGGGGGTCGCCCCCCGAAGTACGCAGCTTGGAGGTTGAGAAACATGAACGACACGGACGGGTACCGCATCGAGCACGACTCCATGGGCGAGGTGCGGGTCCCCGCGCACGCCAAGTGGCGGGCCCAGACCCAGCGGGCGGTGGAGAACTTCCCGGTCTCCGGCCAGCGCCTGGAGCGCGCCCACATCGAGGCCCTGGCCCGGATCAAGGCCGCCGCCGCCAAGGTCAACGCCGAGCTCGGGGTGGTCGAGAAGGACCGAGCCGAGGCGATCGTCTCGGCCGCTGAGGAGGTCGCCGAGGGGCGCTGGGACGAGCACTTCCCCGTGGACGTCTTCCAGACCGGCTCGGGCACCTCGTCCAACATGAACACCAACGAGGTGATCGCCACCCTCGCCACCGAGCGGCTCCCCGAGGGGCGCGAGGTCCACCCCAACGACCACGTCAACGCCTCGCAGTCCTCGAACGACGTCTTCCCGTCCTCCATCCACATCGCGGCCACCGCCGCCGTCACCCGCGACCTGATCCCCGCCCTCGACCACCTGGCCGCCTCCCTGGAGCGAAAATCGGCCGAATTCGTGTCGGTGGTGAAGTCCGGCCGTACGCATCTGATGGACGCCACCCCGGTCACCCTGGGCCAGGAGTTCGGCGGCTACGCGGCCCAGGTCAGGTACGGGGTCGAGCGGTTGCGCGCCTCGCTCCCCCGGCTCGCCGAACTCCCCCTCGGCGGTACGGCGGTGGGCACCGGCATCAACACCCCGGCCGGCTTCTCCGCGGCCGTCATCGCGGAGGTCGCCCGCGCGACCGGGCTGCCGCTGACGGAGGCCCGCGACCACTTCGAGGCCCAGGGCGCCCGCGACGGCCTGGTGGAGACGTCCGGGCAGCTCCGGACCATCGCCGTCTCCCTCACCAAGATCGCCAACGACCTGCGCTGGATGGCCAGCGGTCCGCGCACCGGCCTCGCCGAGATCAACCTCCCCGACCTCCAGCCCGGCTCCTCGATCATGCCGGGCAAGGTGAACCCGGTGATCCCCGAGGCCGTCCTGATGGTCGCCGCGCAGGTGACCGGAAACGACACCGCGGTCGCGGTCGCGGGCGCGGCCGGGAACTTCGAGCTCAACGTGATGCTCCCCGTGATGGCCAAGAACCTGCTGGAATCCGTACGCCTTCTGGCCAACGCCTCCCGGCTCCTCGCCGACCGCACGGTCGACGGCGTCACCGCCAACGCCGAGCGCGCCCGCGAGTACGCCGAGTCCTCGCCCTCCGTGGTCACCCCGCTGAACAAGTACATCGGCTACGAGGAGGCAGCCAAGGTCGCGAAGAAGTCCCTCGCCGAGCGGAAGACCATCCGCGAGGTGGTGCTGGAGTCCGGCTACGTCGAGCGGGGCGACCTCACCGTCGAGCAGCTGGACGAGGCGCTGGACGTGCTGCGGATGACTCATCCGTGACCTGTGCCGCAGCGCCGATGGGAGCGCGCCCCTAAGATCTGCGCATGACAGGATCGGACGGCTCCCAGCACTGGGCGCCAGGGGAGCACATCCTCTGGCGCTACCGCGGCAACGGCACCGAAGACGTGGCCATCTGCCGGCCGGTGACCGTCGTCCGGGACACCCCCGAGCTGCTCGCCGTCTGGATGGCGCCCGGCACCGAGTGCGTGCGGCCGGTGCTCGCCGACGGCACCTCCGTGCACGACGAGCCGCTCGCCACCCGCTACACCGCCCCGCGCACCACCGAGCGCGCCCGCTGGTCCGGCACCGGGGTCCTCAAGCTGGCCCGGCCGGAGGACCCCTGGTCGGTGTGGCTGTTCTGGGAGCGCGGCTGGCGCTTCCGCAGCTGGTACGTGAACCTGGAGGAGCCGCGGACCCGCTGGTCCGGCGGCATCGACTCCGAGGACCACTTCCTCGACATCTCCGTCTACCCCGACCGCAGCTGGCTGTGGCGGGACGAGGACGAGTTCGCCCAGGCCCAGCGGGCCGGGCTGATGGGACCCGAGCAGGCCGCGCGGGTGCTGGCCGCCGGGCGGGACGCGGTGGAGCTGATCACCTCCTGGGGGACGCCGTTCGCGGACGGCTGGGAGGACTGGCGGCCCGATCCCGCCTGGCGGGTGCCGACGCTCCCGGCGGACTGGGACCGCACTCCGGCGCGCACGGCTCCGTGAGACCCTTGATGCGCCCCCGGGGTTCAAACGTAGGATCGTCCTCCGCAAGGCCGACACCGAGCGAAGAGCACGTCAGACCGACCGAACAGCACGTCAAAGGCGTAAGCCAGCGCAGGAACTGACCGCAAGTCATCCACGAGGGGGAGAGCAGTGCCGGACGTGTGCCCGGGTGTGCCGACCCCCGCCCTTGCCGCCACTCGCGGAAGCTCCGCATCCACCGCAGGCGCGGGGTTTAGCCCTGCCGAAGGCGCGGCATCGGCCAACAGAGCGAGTGCATCGCACCACCGGCCCGGACGGACGGAATCCCACGCGTGACGGAGCATCCCACCTCCCACGAAGGCCGGCAGCCCCTGGCTGCCCGGCCGCAGGAACGCGCGCGCCCTCGCCAGGAGGCGGCGGCCGGCCTGCCCTCCGACGTGCCCGGCAAGGCGGGCGGCCCGGCGGCCGCCACGACCCCGGCCCCGGACGCACCCCCGCAGCCCACCGCACCGGCCATCGCCGGAGGCGCGGGCCACCCCGACCCCCTGGGCGGCACCGGCCACCCGGACTCCCCCGACGGCACGGGACACCCCGGCCTCCCCGGCGGTACGGGACATCCCGGCGCCCCCGGCGCCGTGGCCCTCGCCGTCTCCCCGCAGCATCCCGGCGGCGGGGACACCTCCGCCCGGCGGGAGGGCGACCGGCTGCGGTTCGTCGGCGCCGCGACCCGGCGCATCGCCCGCGGCATCGACCTGGACGAGATCGTCCTCGGCCTGTGCCGGGCCACCGTGCCGACCTTCTCCGACGAGATCCTCGTCTACCTCCGCGACCCGCTCCCGGTGGGCGACGAGCGGCCGGTGGCGCCCTTCGTGCTGCGGCTGCGCCGCACCGACCGGCTGCGGTTAAACGACCTGGAGGGCGAGGAGCTCGTCCTCGTACCCGATCCGGATCCGACCCCCGCGGCCGAACTCTGCGAGGTGCGGTCCGGCGGGGCACTGGCCGAGGTGCTGCGCGGGGTTCGGCCGGTCTTCGGCGACTCCGCGGCCGCCAAGGCCGCGCTGACCGAACTGCTCGGCCCGGAGCACCCGCTGCCCGGCGGGCTGCGCGCGGTCCTCGCGCCGCTGCGCGGCCGGCGGCGGGTGATCGGCTCCGCCGTGTTCCTGCGCCGCCCCGAGCGGGCCGGCTTCGAGCCGAACGACCTGCTCGTCGCGGCGCAGTTGGCCACGCACACCGCGCTCGGCATCGACAAGGCCGTGCTGTACGGCCGCGAGGCGTACATCGCGGACGAGCTCCAGCGGACGATGCTGCCGGACTCGCTGCCGCAGCCGACCGGCGTCAAGCTGGCCTCGCGCTATCTGCCGGCGGCCGAGACGGCCCGGGTCGGCGGCGACTGGTACGACGCGATCCCGCTGCCCGGCAGCAGGGTCGCCCTCGTCGTCGGCGACGTCATGGGCCACTCCATGACCTCGGCGGCGATCATGGGCCAGCTGCGCACGACCGCGCAGACCCTGGCCGGTCTCGACCTGCCCCCGCAGGAGGTCCTGCACCACCTGGACGAGCAGGCGCAGCGGCTCGGCGAGAACCGCATGGCGACCTGCATGTACGCGGTGTACGACCCGGTCTCGCACCGGATCACCGTGGCCAACGCGGGTCATCCGCCGCCGATACTGCTCCACCTGGGCGGCCGCGCCGAGGTGCTGCGGGTGCCGCCCGGCGCCCCGATCGGGGTCGGCGGGGTGGACTTCGAGGCGGTCGAGCTGGACGCCCCGGCCGGCGCCACGCTGCTGCTCTACACCGACGGCCTCGTCGAGTCCCGGCTGCGGGACGTGTGGACGGGGATCGAGCAGCTGCGGGAGCGCCTCGCGGCGACCGCACAGCTGACGGGTCCGGACCACTCGCCGCCCCTGGAGGCGCTCTGCGACGACGTCCTCGACATGCTGGGCCCGGGCGACCGGGACGACGACATCGCGCTGCTCGCGGCCCGCTTCGACGGGATCGCGCCGAGCGACGTCGCGTACTGGTTCCTGGAGCCGGAGGACGCCGCCCCGGGGCGGGCCCGGCGGCTCGCCCGGCGGGCGCTCGCCCGCTGGGACCTGGAAGAGCTGACGGACTCGGTCGAGCTGCTGGTCAGCGAGGTCGTGACGAACGCCGTGCGGTACGCGGAGCGGCCGGTGACCCTGCGGCTGCTGCGGACGGACGTGCTGCGCTGCGAGGTCGGCGACGACTCCCCGCAGCTGCCCCGGCAGCGGCGGGCGCGCGACACGGACGAGGGCGGGCGCGGCCTGTTCCTGGTGAACCGGCTGGCCCGGCGGTGGGGGGCGACCCGGCTGTCGGGCGGCAAGGTGGTCTGGTTCGAGCTGGCGACCCGCACCTGAGCTCGTACCGCACGACCGAAGGCCGGACCCCCGTGCGGGGTCCGGCCTTCGGTCGTGTCGTCAGCGCGGCGGGCGGACGGTGCTGTTCACGCCGGGATCGCCGCCGGCGTCCGGCGGCTGGATCGAGGTCGGCGGGGCCGTCGGCTCCTCGGTCGCCGTCGGCTCCTGGGTGGGCTGCGGCGGCGTGGTGACGGGGTCGCGCGTCGGCTGCGGCGGCGTGGTGGCCGTCGAGGTCGGCGGGGCGGTCGGGTCCGGGGAGGCCGTGGTCGGCTCCTCGGTGGGCTCCTCGGTCGGCGCCTCGGTGGTCGGCGTGGGATCCGGCGCCGTGCCGTCCTGGGCGCCGCCGTTGGTCTCCAGGTCGAAGGTGGCGTCCGAGCCGCCGTTCAGCGCGCGCTCGGTGTAGTCGCCCCAGATCTGGGCGGGCGTGCGGCCGCCGTTGGCGCGGCCGGGGTTGATGGTGTCGGTGAGGGTGACCTGGTTGCCCTTGGCGTCCTCGCCGAAGAGGCCGACGGCGGTGACGAGTTCGGGGGTGTAGCCGACGAACCAGGCGGAGCGGTTGTTCTCGGAGGTGCCGGTCTTGCCGGCGGCCTCGTAGTCGCCGGCGGCGCGGAAGCCGGAGCCGCTCTGCACGACGCCCGTCATGGCCTGGGTGGCGGTGTCGGCGGCCTCGCGGCTGATGACCTGCTCGCCGATCGCCTGGGCGCCCGTGACCGTGCGGTCCTTGTGCTCGGCGGTCTTCACCAGGGTCGGCGTGACCTTCTTGCCGTGGTTGTCGAGGGTGGCGTAGGCGCCGGCCATGTCCATGGTGGAGGCGCCCATGGTGCCGAGGGAGATGGCGGGGGTCTCGGGGAAGCCCGCGCCGTCCTTCATGCCGAGGGCGAGGGCGGTCTTCTTGGCCTTGGCGGGGGTGACGTCGACGATCATCTGGGCGTAGACCGAGTTGATCGAGCTGTTGGTGGCCTTCTGGACGGTGACGGGGCCGTAGCTCTCGTCGTCCTCGTTCTCCGGCGCGAAGTCGATGGGGCTGCCGACGACCGGCCGCTTGCTGGTGCCGTCGTAGATGGTGCCGAGGCCGATCTCCCGCCCGTCCTGGGTGACCGCGTGGTTGTCGACGGCGGAGGCGAGGACGATCGGCTTGAAGGTGGAGGCGGGCTGGTAGTCGCGGCGGGTCGCGTTGGACATCCAGTGCTCGGTGGCGCCGATGCCGCCGTACATCGCGACGACCGCGCCGGTCTTCGGGTCGACGGAGGTGGCGCCGGCCTGGACGGTCGCCTGCTTCGCGTCGCCCTTGCGGTCGAGCTTGTCCTCCAGCTGCTTGTCGACCGCCTTGACGAGGTCCTTCTGCTTCTTCTCGTCGATGTTGAGGGTGATCGTCCAGCCGCCGGCCTTGATGTCCTCCTCGCTGACGCCCTGACGCATCAGCTCCTGGTTGGCGGCCTCGATGATGTAGCCGGTCTGGCCCTCCATGCCGGGGGAGGGCTTGGGCTTCTGCGGGACGGGGAACTTCATGCCGGCGCGCTCGGAGGCGTTGAGCCAGCCCTCGCCGACCATGTTGTCGAGGACGTAGTTCCAGCGCTCCTCGACGAGCTTGCGGCCGGTGGTGCTCGCGGAGGTCCAGTCGTACTGGTTGGGCGCCTGGAGCAGCGAGGCGAGGTAGGCGCCCTGGGCGGTGGTGAGCTTGGTGGCGTCGACGCCGTAGTACGAGCGGGCGGCGGCCTGGATGCCGTAGGCGGAGCGGCCGTAGTAGCTGGTGTTCATGTACCCGGCGAGGATGTCGCTCTTGCTCATCTTCCGGTCGACCTTGATGGCGATGACCATTTCCTTGAGCTTGCGGGTCGCCGTCTGGTCCTGGCTCAGGAAGTAGTTCTTGACGTACTGCTGGGTGATCGTCGAGCCGCCCTGCTTGCCCTTGCCGGTGACCGTGTTCCAGGCGGCGCGGGTGGTGCCCTTGATGTCGACGCCGTTGTCCTTGTAGAAGGTCTTGTTCTCGGCGGCGACGAAGGCCCTCTGGACCGGCAGGGGGATCTTGTCGAGGCCGACGATCTCGCGGTTGATCTTGCCGGTGCGGCCGAGGATCTTGCCGTTGGAGTACTTGTAGATGTTGCTCTGCATCGTCGCCTCGGCGTTGGCCGACGGCACCGGGACCAGCAGGTAGACGACGTAGAGGGCACCCATGCCGAGCAGGCAGAACACGATGAAGGTGCCCAGGAGCTTCTTCCAGGTGAAGAGGCGGCGTATGCCGCCCTTCTTCGCCTTGCCCTTGTCCGGTCGGCCCATGTGTCCAGTCGCTCCGCTCGTCTTGTGTCCGGCGCCCTCGGTGCTGAGCCCGCCCGCGTCGGATCAGCTCAGCAAGCTAACACCGACGAGGCGGACAAAGGACAACCGATCACGTCTTTTCCGGACGTGAGAATCAGCACCCACGCCCAGAGGAACCGACGCTCGAGCGGACCGGATGGTTGCGTGAGGGACCGGTTCCGCTTTGTGACCGCCGACCGGAAGCGACGCTATACACCGCAGGTATACACACGATGTACAGTGACTCCCATGTCCATCGGTCACACCCTCCTCGGACTCCTGGAGTCCGGACCGCGCCACGGCTACGACCTCAAGCGCGCCTTCGACGAGAAGTTCGGCCAGGACCGGCCGCTCCACTACGGCCAGGTCTACTCGACCATGTCCCGGCTCCTGAAGAACGGCCTGGTCGTCGTCGACGGCATCGAGGCCGGCGGCGGCCCCGAGCGGAAGCGGTACGCCATCACCGAGGCCGGCATCACCGATGTCGCCCAGTGGCTCGCCACCCCCGAGAAGCCCGAGCCGTACCTCCAGTCCACGCTCTACACCAAGGTCGTCCTGGCCCTGCTCACCGGCCGCGGCGCCGCGGAGATCCTCGACACCCAGCGCGCCGAGCACCTGCGCCTGATGCGCGAGCTCACCCGGCGCAAGCGCGACGGCGACCTCGCCGACCAGCTCATCTGCGACCACGCCCTCTTCCACCTCGAAGCGGACCTGCGCTGGCTGGAACTGACCGCCGCCCGCCTCGACGCGCTCGCCGAGGAGGTCCGCCGATGAGCTCCGCTCCGCTGCTGCGCGCCACCGGCCTGGACAAGGCCTACGGCCCGACCCCGGCGCTCGCCGGCGCCGACTTCGCCCTGCGGGCCGGCGAGGTCGTCGCCGTCATGGGCCCCTCCGGATCCGGCAAGTCCACGCTCCTCCACTGCCTGGCCGGAATCGTGCGCCCCGACGCCGGCACCATCACCTACGACGGACGCGAACTCACCGCGCTCTCCGACGGCGCGCGCAGCTCCCTGCGCCGCACGGACTTCGGCTTCGTCTTCCAGTTCGGGCAGCTCGTCCCCGAACTGACCTGCGTGGAGAACGTCGCCCTCCCCCTCCGGCTGAACGGAGAGAAGCGGAAGTCGGCCGAGGCCAGGGCAGCCGAGTGGCTCACCCGCCTGGAGGTCGACACCGTCGCGGGCAAGCGCCCCGGCGAGATATCCGGCGGCCAGGGCCAGCGCGTCGCCGTCGCCCGCGCGCTCGTCACCGCCCCGCGCGTGATCTTCGCCGACGAGCCGACCGGCGCGCTCGACTCCCTCAACGGCGAGCTGGTCATGCGGCTCCTCACCGACGCCTCCCGGGACACCGGCGCCGCCGTCGTCCTCGTCACCCACGAGGCCCGGGTCGCCGCCTATTCCGACCGCGAGGTCGTCGTACGGGACGGGTCGGTACGGGACGCGGAGTGGGCCGCATGAGCCTCGGCACCTGGGCCCGCGACCTGACGCTCGGCGCCCGGTTCGCGGTCGCCGGCGGCCGCTCCGGCCTGCTCCGCACCCTGCTGACCGCGACCGGCGTCGGCTTCGGCGTGGCCCTGCTGCTGCTCGCCGCCTCCTTCCCCAACATGCTCTTCCAGCGGGAGGTCCGGGAGTCGGTCCGCGCCGTCGACGGCAGCGAGCAGGTCACCTCGCCCCGCCCCGACTCCTTTCTCCACCTCGGCCGGAGCACGGTCTACCGGGACGACGTCGTCAGCGGTCTGCTGCTGCGCCCCGAGGGCGACGCGCCCCCGCTCCCGCCGGGCGCGGACAGGTTCCCCGGGACCGGCGAGATGCTGGTCTCCCCCGCGCTCGGGAGACTGCTCGACTCCCCGGAGGGCGCGCTGCTCAAGGAGCGGATCCCCTACCGGGTCGCCGGGACGATCGGACCGGCCGGACTCATCGGCCCGGCCGAACTGCGGTACGTCGCCCACGTCGACTTCCTGGACGCGGAGAACCTGGACGGGCGCGGCACGCGCTACGGCTGGTCGGTGCCCGAGGAACCGATGAACGCGTTCCTGATCCTCCTCGTCGTCGTCGCCTGCGTCGTCCTGCTCCTGCCGGTGCTCGTCTTCATCGCGACCGCCGTCCGCTTCGGCGGCGAGCAGCGCGACCGGCGGCTCGCGGCGCTCCGGCTGATCGGCGCGGACACCGCCATGACCCGGCGGATCGCGGCCGGCGAGTCCCTCGCGGGCGCGCTGCTCGGGCTCCTGGTGGGGCTCGGACTCTTCGCGGCGGCCCGGCAGTTCGCGGGCGCCTTCACCATCTGGGACGTCAACGCCTACCCCGGCGACGTGGTGCCGATGGTCCCGCTCGCCGTGCTCGTCCTCGCCGTCGTCCCGGTCGCCTCGGTCGTGGTCACCCTCTTCGCCCTGCGCGGAGTGGCGATCGAACCGCTGGGCGTCGTGCGGACCTCCACCCCGCGGCGCCGTCGGCTGTGGTGGCGGCTGCTGCTCCTCGCGGCCGGCGCGGCCTTCCTCGCCCCGCTCGTCGGCGAGGTGCGGGTGACCGAGACCAGCATCGACACCGTGGGCGTCGTGACCGGCACGACGCTCGTCCTGATCGGCCTCACCACGCTCCTGCCGTGGCTCGTCGAAGCGGGCGTCAAGCGGTTGCACACCGGGCCGGTGGCCTGGCAGCTCGCCGTCCGCAGGCTCCAGTTGAGCAGTGGCACGGCGGCCCGCGCGGTCAGCGGCATCGTCGTCGCGGCGACCGGGGCGATCGCGCTCCAGATGCTCTTCCAGGCGATGGAGAACGACTTCACCCAGTACAGCGGCGAGGACACCTCCCGCGCCCAGATCGCGATCGGCGCCGACGCGAGGACCGCCGACGAGGCCCGCGGGATGATCGACCGCTTCCGGAGGACCGAGGGCGTCACCGGCGTGATCGGCACCGTCGAGTCCCACGTGTGGCGGCCCGGCCCCCTGAAGGAGGGCGAGGAGTTCTCCCCGATGGTCCCGCTCCGGGTCGGCGACTGCGCCTCCCTGCGGGAGTACGCCACGCTCCCCTCCTGCACGGACGGCGACGTCTTCGTCTTCCTCGCACACGGCGCCCAGGGCAACCCCGACGACTCCCACGTCACCCGGGCCGCCCGCCCCGGCGGCACGGTCGCCCTGCGCGACCCGCATCCGCACCCGAGCGCCCCGAAGCGCCCGGCGGGCACCCCGCCGCCGCAGTGGCGGATCCCCGCGACGGCCCGGATCGTGGACTCCCGCCCCGACCCGACGGGCATGTACGAGTACGGCGTCCTCGCCACCCCGAAGGCGATCGACACGTCCCTCCTGGACGAGCCCGACGCGCAGACCATGGTCCGGCTCGACCCGGCCGTGCCCGACGCCGCCGAGCGCGTACGGAACACGGCGGCGGCCATCGATCCGACGTCCTGGGTGCGCACCCTGAAGGACACCGAGCGGGACGCGGCGTTCTCCAGCGTCCGGACCGGCATCCTCGTCGGCTCCACCCTGACGATGCTCCTCGTGGCGGCCTCGCTGCTGGTCGCGACCCTGGAGCAGCTGCGGGACCGCAAGCGGCTGCTCTCCTCGCTGGTCGCCTTCGGCACCCGGCGCTCGACCCTGGGCTGGTCGGTGCTGTGGCAGACGGCGGTGCCGATCCTCCTCGGGCTCGTCCTCGCCGTGGCGGGCGGTCTCGGACTCGGGTTCGTGCTGCTGAAGATGGGCGGTCAGCAGGTCGAGGACTGGTGGGGCTTCCTGCCCGTCGTCGGGATCGGCCTCGGACTGATCGCGGCCGTGACGCTGCTGAGCATGCCGGTGCTGTGGCGGCTGATGCGGGCGGACGGGCTGCGGACGGAGTAACCCGTCGACCGGATGTCCGAGGAGTGCGGGGCGGCACGGGGACGATGTCCGAGGAGTACGGGGCGGGGCGGGGGTTCCTGACACCGGGGGGTGTCAGGAGCCGCCGCCCACCACCCGTACCGGAAGCTCCTCCATCGTCCCGCGCAGGGCCTCCGCCAGCTCCTCGAACTCGGCGTGCCGGGCCGCGCCCGTCCGCATCGCGAGGGCGATCCGCCGCGAGGGCGCCGGTTCCGCGAACCCCCCGGTCCACAGGGCGGTGTTGCGGGCGGTCTCGACGGTCACGGCGGTGCGGGGCAGCAGGGTCACCCCGAGGCCGCCCGCGACGAGCTGGACCAGGGTGGCGAGTCCGGCGGCGGTGGTGGTGACCTCGGCCCCCTCGGTGCGCCCGGCCTCCCGGCAGATGTCGAGGGCCTGGTCGCGCAGGCAGTGCCCCTCGTCGAGGAGCAGCAGCCGGAGCTCCTTGAGGGCCTCGCGCGGGATGGCGTCCCGTCCGGCCAGCGGGTGCCCTTCCGGTGTGACCAGGACGAAGTCCTCGTCGAAGAGGGGGAGTTCGGTGACGCCGGGCACTCCGAGCGGCACGGCGAGCAGCAGCAGGTCGAGCCGGCCGGCGGCGAGTCCCTCCAGGAGCGAGGAGGTCTGTTCCTCGTGGACCTGGAGGTCGAGCTCGGGCCAGCGGTGGTGGACGAGCCGCAGGACGGTGGGCAGCAGATAGGGGGCGACGGTCGGGATCACCCCGAGCCGCAGGACGCCCGTGAAGGGGGCCTGGGCGGCCTCCGCCTCCTCCATCAGCTCCGCCACCGCGTCGAGGACCGCCCGGGCGCGGACCGCGAGCCGTTCCCCCGCGGGCGAGAGCAGCACCTTCCGCGTCGTACGCTCGAGGAGCTGGACACCGAGTGCCTCTTCGAGAGCCGAAACCGCGCCCGAAAGAGCGGGCTGACTCATGCCGATGGCGGCCGCCGCGTCGCGGAAGTGCAGATGCTCGGCAACCGCCACGAAGGCTCTGAGCTGGGAGAGGCTGGGCTGCTTGCCTCGGTGCGGGCCGTGCGGGGAGCTGTACGGGGATGCCACTGATAACCACCTTCGATCAACACGACCCACTCTAGCTATTTCACTGATCAATGCACTCCGTGCCATGCTGTGAGCCGTCCAACCCCCATGGAAGGCCTCAAAAGGGACCCTTCCTGCCTGCAAGGAGAGCGCGTGCTCACTGTCGGTGACAAGTTCCCCGCCTACGACCTGACCGCCTGCGTGTCGCTGGAGAGCGGCAAGGAGTTCGAGCAGATCGACCACAAGGCCTACGAGGGCAAGTGGCGCGTGGTGTTCTTCTGGCCGAAGGACTTCACCTTCGTCTGCCCGACGGAGATCGCCGCGTTCGGCAAGCTGAACGACGAGTTCGCCGACCGTGACGCCCAGATCCTCGGCGTCTCCGGCGACTCCGAGTTCGTGCACCACGCCTGGCGCAAGGACCACGCCGACCTGCGTGACCTGCCCTTCCCGATGCTGGCCGACTCCAAGCACGAGCTCATGAGCGACTGCGGCGTCCGCGGCGAGGACGGCTTCGCCCAGCGCGCCGTCTTCATCGTGGACCCGAACAACGAGATCCAGTTCGTCATGGTGACCGCCGGCTCCGTCGGCCGTAACCCCAAGGAGGTCCTGCGGGTCCTCGACGCGCTGCAGACCGACGAGCTGTGCCCGTGCAACTGGAACAAGGGCGAGAGCACCCTCGACGCCGCCGCTCTCCTCGCGGGCGAGTAAGGACGGATCCGACATGGCTCTCGACGAACTGAAGTCCGCCATACCGGACTTCGCCAAGGACCTGAAGCTGAACCTCGGTTCGGTCATCGGCAACAGCGACCTTCCGCAGCAGCAGCTGTGGGGCACCGTCCTCGCCTGCGCGATCGCCTCGCGCTCGCCGAAGGTGCTCAAGGAGCTGGAGCCCGAGGCCCAGGCGAACCTGAAGCCCGAGGCGTACCAGGCCGCCAAGTCCGCCGCCGCCATCATGGCGATGAACAACGTCTTCTACCGGACCCGGCACCTGCTGTCGGACCCCGAGTACGGGACGATGCGCGCCGGCCTGCGGATGAACGTCATCGGCAACCCGGGCGTCGAGAAGGTCGACTTCGAGCTGTGGTCGCTGGCCGTCTCCGCGATCAACGGCTGCGGCCAGTGCCTGGACTCGCACGAGCAGGTCCTGCGCCAGGCCGGTGTCGACCGCGCCACGATCCAGGAGGCCGTGAAGATCGCCGCGGTGATCCAGGCGGTCGGCGTCACGCTGGACGCGGAGGCCGTGCTCGCCGAGTAGGTCCGGGCGTACGAGAAGGGCCCCGGGGCAACACGCCCCGGGGCCCTTCCGTCACTTCTTGAGCTCCGCCATGAGCGCCAGCAGGTCCTCGGTCATGGGGACGTCGATCCCGGAGAGGTCGACCGGCTTGGGAACCCCGAGCGGCTTCCCGAACTCGTCGGTGCTGTACTGCCGGTTCACGCTCAGCTCGATCTCGACCTGACCGTCGAGGACCCGGAGCTCCCCGCCCTCGCCCTGGCGGTCGTCGAAGACGGCCGCCTCCCCGAGTCCGCCGATCGGAGTGGTGAGGTCGTAGTACTTCGCCCGGGCCGCGAACTCGGGCCCCGGGTCCGTCACCTTGTGCAGGGTGTAGGTGAGGGAGGCGCTGTACCCCGCCTCCGGCGGCCCGAAGGTGATCTGGCAGGACGTCTCGTACACGGCCTGATCGTCCATCTCGGGCCCGATGCCGTCCTCGCTCCGCTTGCCGAGGATCCCGCCGAGCGCCTTGAGCTTCGCCACCTCGCAGAGCTTCACCTCCGAGGTGTACCCGCCCAGATCCGGGCCCGGTTCCTTCTTCTGCCCGTACGCGTAGAGCCCGCCGCCCCACACCGCCGAGGCGAGCACCGCGCCGCCGAGCGCCCACAGCCAGGGGCGGCGGGCCCGGGGCGGGCGCGGCGGCGGGGTCTCGGTGAGCACCTCCGGGGCGTCGAACTCCACTCCGCCCACGAGCTCCGGCTCCGATATCACGCGCCCTCCCCCGCACCGGCGCCCGGCGCCGGGACCGGCGCGACCGCGAAGGCCGTCGCGCCGCGCGGCTCCGGGGTGCTGCGCAGTGCCTGTTCGGTGCTGTACGCGCGCAGGTAGCCGACCACCGTGTTGAGGACGGCGACCAACGGCACGGCGACGACGGCGCCGCCGATTCCGGCGGTGAGGCCGCCGGCGGCGACGGCGAGGACGACGGCGAGGGGGTGGACGCGGACGGCCCGGCCGAGGATGAACGGCTGGAGGACGTGGCCTTCGATCTGCTGCACGGCGAGCACGACGACGAGCACCATGAGGGCGGTGAACACGCCGTTGGTGACGAGGGCGACGACGCAGGCGAGGGCTCCGGAGATGACCGCGCCGACCAGCGGGATGAAGGCGAAGAGGAAGATGAAGACCGCGAGCGGGACGGCCATCGGGACTTCCAGGAACCAGAGTCCGAGGCCGATGAAGACGGCGTCGATGAGGGCGACGAGGACGGTGCCGCGGACGTAGGCGGTGAGGGTGCGCCAGGCGCGCGGTCCCGCGCCGGCGACGCCGGGCCGGGCCTGGGCGGGCACCAGCTTGAGCGTCCACTCCCAGACCTTCTTCCCGTCGTAGAGCAGGAAGAGGGTGCAGAACATGGCCAGCAGGATGCCGGTCATGGCCTCCACGATGACGGTGACGCCCTGGAGTCCGGCGGAGGTGATCTGCTCGGCGTTGGCGCCGATGGCCTCGCTGAGGTTCTTGGCGATCTCGTTGATCTGCTGCTCGGTGACGTGGAACGGGCTGTCGAGCAGCCAGTGCTTGAGTTCCTCGATGCCGTCCTTGACGCGGTCGGACAGGTTGTCGATGTTGTCCATGACCTGCCAGACCACGAACCAGCCGACCAGGCCCATGACGACGAAGCCGGAGACGGCGGTGACGGCGGTGGCGAGGCCCCGGGGCAGGCCCTTGCGGCGCAGCATGGCGACGGTGGGCTGGAGCAGGGCGGTGACGAGGAGCGCGGCGACGAAGGCGAGGACGACCAGCTGCACGGAGCTGATCACCTTCATCAGCACCCAGACGGTGCCGGCGAGGACGAGCAGCCGCCAGCCCGCCTCGGCGGCCACGCGCATGCCCCAGGGAATGGCGGCGACGGGGTCGGGGCGGGCGGCGACGGCCGGGGCGTACGAGGGGGGCGCGGGAACGGAGCGGCCCTGCTCGGTGGCGGCCTCGGCGTCCGGGAGGGGCGCGGCGGTGCCGGGGTCGACGTCCGGCCGGGCGGGGACGGCGGGGCTCGGGACCTCGTGGGGGCCGCCGTGCGGGGGCCCGTACGGCGGCCCGAGCGGATCGTCCCGTTCCGCCTGGGCCCGGCGCTCGTCGAGGCGTTCACCCATGCGGCTCAGGCTCTCGCCCAGCCGGCTCAGCCATCCTGGCACTCTGGACATCTCTTCCTTCTTCCCCCCGCCGACTCTTCCCGCTCGCTCCCCCGGGAGCCCGTGGGACCTTCGAACCTACACGCAGGAAACCCCTCACCTTAGGACGGTGAGGGGCTCCCGGAGGTTGAGCACGCTGGCAGCGAGGGTTCGGGGGCGTCCCCCGAAACGCCGCAGCCTAGTACCAGCGGTTGGCCTGCCAGAACGACCAGGCGCCACACGGGCTGCCGTAGCGGCTGTCCATGTAGTTGAGGCCCCACTTGATCTGGGTGGCGGGGTTGGTCTGCCAGTCCGCGCCTGCCGAGGCCATCTTGTAGCCCGGGAGGGCCTGGACGAGACCGTAGGCGCCCGAAGAGGCGTTGGTCGCGCGGTAGTTCCAGCCGGACTCGTGGTCCACGATGTTGCTGAAGCACGAGAACTGGTCGGCCGACATCATCTGCCGGGCCATCGACTGGACCTCGGCGATGCTGTAGGAGCCCTGCGCGGCGAAGGACGTGCTGCTGCGGATGGAGGAGCGGTTGGCGCGCTCCTCGGCCTCCTTGCGCTCCTTCTCGGCCTTGGCTTCGGCGGCGGCCTTGTCGGCGGCCTCCTTCTTCGCCTCGGCGTCCTTGGCGGCACGGATGCGGGCCGTCTCCTCCGCGGACTTCTTCGCGGCGGCGTCGGCGGCGGCGGCCTGGACGTCGGCCTGCTCCGAGAGGGACGAGACCTGTACCTGGGCCTGCTCGCCCGCGGGGATGTCCGCGAGCAGCGTCGTGTCGGCCGCGGTGGCCTCGAAGTTGTCGTCCGAAGGCTGAGCGGCGTTGCCCGAGGCAACACCGGCGATGGCGCCGACAGTGGTGACCGCAGTGGCCGAAGCCACCGCGAATCCCCGGACCGAGATCCGGCTCACACGGTTTCCTTCCAGCACGCCCGCACAGGTGACCACGCGGGCGAAATCTTGCCCCTGGCACTGGTCTCCGACGTACGGGGTCACAGAAGACACGGGCCCGTGGTGCTGTGGGCGGCATACGACGACGGCTGTGGAGTTGTGTGGTGCGGTGCGCACCCCTGAGGGTGCACGTGTGCCGTATGCGGGGCCTGACGGAAGCAAGACTCTGCCGGACGGCGACACCGCAAGGCAATTCCGTGTTGCGTGTGAAAGCTCACACCTGGGTGGACGCACGGGATTTGGCGGATAGGGGCGACAGCGCGACGCCGCCCGGCTAAGCTCCTGCGCTTTGCCGGGCGGCGCCAACTTCCTTACCCGTACGGACGGGTACGAATCGGTCAGATCTGAACGTCCTCCAGCATCTCGGTCACGAGCGCGGCGATCGGGGAGCGCTCGGAGCGGGTGAGGGTGACGTGGGCGAAGAGCGGATGCCCCTTCAGCTTCTCGATGACGGCGACGACTCCGTCGTACCGGCCGACCCGGAGGTTGTCGCGCTGGGCGACGTCATGGGTCAGCACGACCCGAGAATTCGTCCCGATACGGGACAGAACGGTCAGCAGGACGTTCCGCTCCAGGGACTGGGCCTCGTCCACGATGACGAAGGCGTCGTGGAGGGAGCGGCCCCGGATGTGGGTGAGCGGCAGGACCTCCAGCATCCCGCGGCCGAGCACCTCCTCGATGACCTCCCGGCTCGCGACCGAGGACAGCGTGTCGAAGACGGCCTGGGCCCACGGGCTCATCTTCTCGGACTCGCTGCCCGGCAGGTACCCCAGCTCCTGGCCGCCGACCGCGTACAGCGGACGGAAGACCATCACCTTCTGGTGCTGACGGCGCTCCAGGACCGCCTCCAGGCCCGCGCAGAGCGCGAGCGCGGACTTGCCGGTGCCGGCCCGGCCGCCCATGGAGATGATGCCGACGTCCGGGTCGAGCAGCAGGTCGAGCGCGATCCGCTGCTCGGCACTGCGGCCGCGGAGCCCGAAGGCCTCCCGGTCGCCGCGGACGAGCCGTACGTTCCCCTCGGAGGTCACCCGGCCGAGCGCCTTGCCGCGCTCGGACTGGAGCACCAGGCCCGTGTGGACCGGAAGCTCGGCGGCCTCCGGCACGTACAGCGAGTCCTGGTCGTAGAGCAGGTCCACCTGCTCCCCGGAGAGGGCCAGCTCGGACATCCCGGTCCAGCCGTTGGCGTCCGTGATGGCGAGTTCGGCGCGGTACTCCTCGGCGAGGAGCCCGACCGAGGAGGCCTTGATGCGCAGCGGCAGGTCCTTGGAGACGACCGTGACGTCGTACCCCTCCGCCTGGAGGTTGCGCGCGACCGCGAGGATCCGTGAGTCGTTGTCCCCCGACCGGTAGCCGGCGGGCAGGACGCCGGGGTCGGAGTGGTTGAGTTCGACACGCAGGCTGCCGCCCAGGTCCCCGATGGGGAGCGGGGCGTCGAGGCGTCCGTACCGGACCCGGAAGTCGTCGAGCAGGCGCAGCGCCTGCCGGGCGAAGTACCCGAGTTCGGGATGGTGCCGCTTGGCCTCCAGCTCCGTCACCACGACGATCGGGAGCACCACTTCGTGCTCCTCGAAGCGCGAGACGGCGTTGGGGTCGGCCAGCAGGACGCTGGTGTCGAGAACATAGGTGCGCCGGTCGGAAAGGCGGCGCTTCGTGCTGGTCACCACGGAAGGACAGACCCCCTCTGAAGACCCCTGTGAGGTCGGGGTGCGACGGAACCGGTGTCGCTGCGGAATGGGACCGGGCTCAGGCCGCGATGCGCGGGCCGAACCACGGCCCTCCGCTTCTCCCGTGCTTGTCCCGCACGGTCGTCCTGGTGCAAGGGGCCTCCCGGGTGGCGGTCTCCGTGCCGCTCACTTCAACAGGGATATGCCCTCGAACGCCCTCTGCCATGCCATGGCATATGACGACGTGTTCATGAACACCAGGTGATCGGTTCCGACCGGAATCGTCCGGAGGGGGTGGCGCGGGGATCAGGCCCCGTAACGACGGTGCCGGGCCGCGTAGTCCCGCAGCGCGCGCAGGAAGTCGACCTTCCGGAAGGCCGGCCAGTGGACCTCGCAGAAGTAGTACTCCGAGTGGGCGCTCTGCCACAGCATGAAACCGGACAGCCGCTGCTCGCCGCTGGTGCGGATCACCAGGTCCGGGTCGGGCTGACCGCGCGTGTACAGGTGCTCCGAGATGTGCTCGACGTCGACGATCTCGGCGAGCTCCTCGAAGCTCGTGCCCCGCTCCGCGTGCTCCAGGAGCAGCGAGCGGACCGCGTCCGCGATCTCCTGGCGCCCGCCGTAGCCCACCGCGACGTTCACGAGTATCCCCGTGTTGCCGTGGGTGGCCCCCTCGGCCTCCTTCAGCACCGTCTGGGTACGGGAGGGCAGCAGGTCCATCGTGCCGACGTGGTGGACCCGCCAGCGGCCGTCGGCGGCCAGCGCGCGCACCGCGTTCTCGATGATGCCGAGCAGCGGGACGAGCTGCTCCTCGGGGCGGTTCAGGTTGTCCGTGGAGAGCATCCAGAGCGTGACGACCTCGACGTCCGTCTCGGCACACCAGCCGAGCAGCTCCTGGATCTTGTCCGCGCCGGCCTTGTGTCCCTGCTCGGGGGTCCCGCCGGACGCCTTGGCCCAGCGACGGTTCCCGTCGAGGATGACCCCGATGTGCTTGGGCACCTGGGTGTGGTCGAGGCGGCCTTCCACCCGGCGTGCGTAGAGCCCGTACACCAGGTCGCGCAGGTTCACTGTTCTTTACCCCTCCATGCAGTGTCGGCCCCCGAAGCCGCCACACTACTGCGGACGGGCGACGGGCTCCCAGCCCGGGACTGTCACAAGTCCGTGATAAGCAGAGATACGTGACTGATTCCCCCCTCTACCGCGCCGCCGCGGACCGATACGACGCCATGGAGTACCGCCGCACGGGCCGCAGCGGCCTCAAGCTGCCGGCGATCTCCCTCGGGCTCTGGCACAACTTCGGCGACGACCGCGCGCTCGACTCCCAGCGCGCGATCCTGCGCCGCGCCTTCGACCTCGGTGTCACCCACTTCGACCTGGCGAACAACTACGGGCCGCCGCCCGGCTCCGCCGAGCTGAACTTCGGCAAGATCTTCGCCCAGGACTTCGCGCCCTACCGGGACGAGCTGATCGTCTCCACCAAGGCCGGGTACCTGATGCACCCCGGGCCGTACGGCGAGTGGGGCTCCCGCAAGTACCTGCTGTCCTCGCTCGACGCCTCCCTGAACCGGATGGGCCTCGACTACGTCGACATCTTCTACTCGCACCGCTTCGACCCGCACACCCCGCTGGAGGAGACGATGGGGGCCCTGGCCTCCGCCGTCCAGCAGGGCAAGGCGCTGTACGTCGGCGTCTCCTCGTACAACAGCGAGCAGACCGCCGAGGCCGCGCGGATCCTCAAGGAGATGGGCGTCCCGGCGCTCATCCACCAGCCCTCGTACTCCATGATCAACCGGTGGACCGAGGAGGACGGCCTCCTCGACACCCTGGAGGCGGCCGGCATGGGCTGCATCTCCTTCGTCCCGCTCGCGCAGGGACTGCTCACCAACAAGTACCTGAAGGGCATCCCGGAGGGCTCGCGGGCCACCCAGGGCAAGTCCCTCGACCCGAACCTGCTCTCCGACGAGGTCCTGCGGCGCCTGCGCGGCCTCGCCGACATCGCCGAGCGGCGCGGGCAGTCCCTCGCCCAGCTGGCGCTGTCGTGGGTGCTGCGGGACGAGCGGATGACCTCGGCGCTGATCGGCGCGTCCAGCGTCGCCCAGCTGGAGGAGAACGTGGCGGCGCTCGCGGGCGCGCCGCTGACGGACGAGGAGCTCAAGGAGATCGACTCGTTCGCGGTCGACACCGCCGGCACGAACATCTGGGCCGGCCGCGGCTGACGGTCGCCGCACGGCCCGCCCCCGGTCCCGAAGCGGCCCGGGACAAGAAAACGGGCCGGTCCGTGGGGGGGATACGGACCGGCCCGAGGGGGGGTTTCCACCATAACCCTTCGATAGTCGTCTTGCGCGCCACGTACGCCGAACGAACCGCCCCGGATTCGCCGGATCCCAAGCGGCACAAGGGCTCCGGGGCCCTGTGGCGGGTTTGCGCCCCGGCGTGGCGGCGGGGTTCCGTCCCTCCGAAGAGGGACCGGCCGGCACGGGCACGGCGTTGACGCGGAGGAACACCGAGGGACGACTTTCCGGCAGGTCAGCCGCCGGTTCCCGGGAGCGGCGGCGAGCCCCCGACCCCGCCGGGCGACGACCCCGTGACCGTACGTACGGGTGACGGCCCCTGTACGGGAAGAGCCCTCAGGCCATGGCGGTGAACGCGCCGAGGAGGAGGCCGAGCAGCCCGCCCCCGAGCATGAAGGGGCCGAACGGGATCGCGGAGGAACGGTCGGCCCGCCGCAGCAGGACCAGACCGAGGCCGTACACCGCGCCGAGGAGGAAGCCCGCGAAGGCCCCGGCGAAGAGCACGCCCCAGCCGTACCAGCCGAGGGCGGCACCCAGCGGGACCGCCAGCTTCACGTCGCCGAGGCCGAGCCCGCTCGGGTTGATCAGGAACAGCACCCCGTAGGCCCCGCCGAGGGCGAGCCCGCCGAGCAGCGCCTGCGTCCAGGACCCGGCGTCGTACGGGAGGAGTTCCGCGCCGCCCAGGAGCAGCGGGACGGCGACCGCGAGCGGCAGGGTCAGACCGTCCGGGAGCCGGTGCACGCGCGCGTCCACACAGGCGAGGAGGACGGCGAAGGGAGCGCCGAGCAGCCAGACCGCGAGCTCGGGCCGGGGCCCGCCGGTGGCGGCGGCGAGCGCGGCACAGACCAGGGCGGTGAGCAGCGGGGCGACGAGCGGGCTCGCGGCGGTCGCGCAGCCCTGCCGCCCGGGACCGCCGAGCCAGCCGCGCCCGGGCCCGGCCAGGACGTGCCCGGCGGGGCAGCGGTCCCGCCACGGCTCCTCCGGCTCCACGGCGAGCCGGTAGGCGGCCCGGGGCACGAGCAGCCCGACGGCGGCCCCCCACAGGGCGGCGACGGCGATCAGCGTGACGTACACGGACGAGACCCTAGGCGGCCGTGCCGCTACGGTCTGCCGCATGGGGAAATGGGTGGACGGGACGGGGACGTTGACGGTGGCCGCTCTGGACGTCCCGCTGGAGGTGGCGGCCTCGTACCGGGCGCGGCGGCGGGGCCTCCTGGGCCGGGACGGGATCGCGGGGGCGCTGCTCATCGTCCGGACGAACAGCGTGCACACCTTCGGCATGCGGTTCCCCATCGACGTGGCCCACCTCGACGGCTCCTTCACGGTCCGGTCCGTGGTGACGATGCGGCCGGGGCGGCTCGGCATGATCCGGCCGCGTGGCCGGCACGTCCTGGAGGCGGAGGCGGGCACGATGGCGGGATGGGGCCTGGAACCGGGAGTACGCGTGCGCGTGGACCTCACGGAGGCCCCGAACCGAGCAGGGTGAACGCCCCGTAGGCGCCGGAGGCGAGCGCGAGGCCGGCGAGGACGGGCACGGCGGTACGGGTCCGCACGCGCGCGAGGGCCACGGCGGGCGGGAGCAGCAGCCCGAAGGCGGGCATCATCAGGCGCGGCCGGGAGCCGAAGTAGGCGGCGCCGACGAGGGAGACGAACACGACGCCGATCGTGTAGACGAGCAGGGGCAGCGGCTGCCGCTGCCGCACGCAGAGCGCGAGCAGCCAGCCGAGCAGGGCGAGCGCCGCGCACAGGCCGAGGGCGGCGGGCCACGGCAGCCCCGCGATGAACAGGGCGAGGGCGACACCGCCGTCGATGGAGTTGCCCCAGGCGGCCTGCACCTCGAAGTAGGCGGTGGGGCTGCCCTCCCGGACCCCCACGTAGGCGACGTACGCGAGCCAGCCCAGCGGGGCGATCAGCACCCCGGCCACGGTCCGCGCCGGCAGCCGCCGTTCCCGTACGAGGGCGACGAGGGCGGTGACGCCGAGGGCCGCGATCAGCGCGGCGGCCGTCGGCCGGGTCAGCCCTGCCGCCGCGCACAGGACACCGGCCAGGATCCAGCGCCCGCGCAGCACGGCGTACAGCGACCAGGCGGCGAGGGCGGTGAACAGGGCCTCCGTGTACGCCATGGACTGGACGAACGCGGTCGGGTACACGCCCCAGAGGACGGCGAGGAGGACACCGGCGCGGGGCCCCGCGAAGTGGGCGCCGCACTTCGCGATGCCCCAGGCGGCGACGAGTCCGGCGGTCCAGGAGACGAGGAGCCCCGCCCTGGCCGCGTCGACGGGGAGGACGGCGGAGAGGCCGCGCTCCAGGGCCGGGAGGAGCGGGAAGAAGGCGAGGTCGGAGTGGACGTCACCGTTCGGCAGGGTGACCTGGTACCCGTACCCGTGCTCGGCGACGCGGACGTACCAGACGGAGTCCCAGCGCCCCTTGAGCCGGTGCAGCCCGTCCTCGCCGGTCGCGGCGGCGGCGACGGCGAGGACGACGAGGCCGACGAGGCGGGTGGCGGCATAGCCGCCGACGGCGAGGAGGGTGGGGCTGGTGGGGCTGGCGGTCCGGAACATACGCCCGATTATCCGGGGGCGTACGCGGGACTCATCCGAGAGGCCTTATGCGGACGAACTTCGCGGCCATGACGGGACCGAGCTGCTCGACGATGGCGTGTCCGGGCTCCTGCGGCGAGGGCAGGTCATTGAGGAAGGACGTGACGATGACCTCGTCGATGCCGAGGACGCCGCGCGCGCTCTGCTCCTCCAGGAAGTCGAGCGTCCGACGCCAGTCGGCGGCGCCGGGGGCCTCGCCGAGGAAGGACCGGACGGTGTCCTGGACGACGTCCCAGAAGAACACATGCGGCAGGACACCGCCCTGATGGAAGACATGGGTCTCGTACGCCCCTCGGAACTCGGGGATCCGGGTGACGAGGTCACTGACCAACTGCACGCTCGGGGTCGCGTGCGGGTTCGCGCTCGGGGTCACGCTCGGGGTCGCCGTCATCTGTCCAGAATGCTCCCGCCGAAGAAGGATGTCCCACCGGATTTACGCTTTCCTGGCGACGTCTTTCGCCGGGTTTTCCACAGGGGGTGCGAAGTGTCCCTCTTCCGTGGATCGTTGGGCGTATGTACGAGTTGGCGATCCTCGCCAGGGGCGGGGTCCTCCTGACGGTCTGGGCGGTCGCGGCGGGCTGGCCGCCGGGCCGGCTGGCCGGACGGCTGCGCCGGGACGGCTGGCAGCGGATCTGCCGGGGCGCCTGGGCGGCCCCGGGCAGGGAGGTGGACTGGCGGCTGAGGGCGACGGCCCTCCAGCTCCTGCGCCCGGAACTGGTCTGCAGCCACGGGACGGCGGCGCGGCTGCACCGCATCGAGGTACTGGGCGGGGAGGGCCCGGAGGAGCGTCTCGACTTCACGGCACCACCGCCGGCCAGGTCGTCCCGCGGTGACCGGATACGACTCCACACCACGGCCTTCCTGACGGACGGGGACCGGTCCGTCCGGCGCGGTCTGCGGACGACGACGCCGACGCGGACGGTCGGCGACCTGATACGGGCCTCGGCGACCCGGGAGGAGGCGGTGGTCGTCGCGGACTCCGCGCTCGCGCGGCGGGCCGTCGAAGGAGTACGGCGCGAGGCGCTCGTCCGCCACGAGGACCTCGCCGCCGAACTCGCGGCGCCCCGGCCGGGAGCGGCCCGCGCCCGTACCTGGCTCCGGCTGACCGAACCGGCGTCGGGTTCCCCGGCGGAGACGGTCGCCAGACTCCGGATGCGGGACGCGGCCCTGACCCCCGAATCCCAGCCGACCCTGCTCACGGCGGCCGGGAAGCCGCTGCGCCCGGACTTCCTCTTCCGGGCGGAAGGCCTGGCGGTGGAGATCGAGGGCCACGCCTTCCACGGCACCCGCCGGGCCCACGAACGGGACATCGCCCGCTTCAACGCGCTCCAGTCCTGCCCGGAGATCCGCCGCGTGCTGCGCTTCACGGCCGGGGAGGTCTTCCGCCACCCGGACCGCATGACGGCGACGATCCGGGCGGCGCTGGCCCTCTAGGGCGAGGGAGCGGTGGTCCGGGGGAAGGAGATCTCGACGCGCCGGTTCTTCTTCCGGCCCTCCTCCGTGCGGTTGTCGGCGATCGGGTAGTCCTCGCTGTACCCGCGGACGTCGAAGGTCGTCCCCGGGTCGAGGGCCCGCGCCAGCACCTGCTGCACGGCCACGGCCCGCTCCTTCGACAGCTTGAGCCCGTGCTCGTACGTCCCCAGGTTGTCGGTGAACCCGAACACCCGGACCCGCCCGGACCTCATCTTGCCGATCTCGGCGGCGATGGCGGCGATACGGGCGGTGGCGTCGGGCGAGAGCTTGGCACTGTTCTTCGGGAACAGCACCTCGGCCTGCAGCGCGAACGTCACGTCCACGTTCGTGTCCTGCCGGCGCTCCTGCCCGCCCTCCTCCTCGACGATCTGCTTGATGTCGAGCACCTTGGCGGGGGCGAGGGTGGCCCCGTCGGGAAGCATCAGCCCGGGGGAGTCGGGGTCGATGACGGGCGGGGGCGAGGAGGTACCGGCGGGGCCGGGCCCGTCATCGGCATACGCGGGGGGCCCGGCGAACGGCCCCAGGGCCACGCACACGAGCAGGAGGGAGGCGAGGCGGCGGTTTCTCGTCGTCGTCATGGGGTCGCCTCAGGAGAGCTTGAGGGTGGCGGGTTCGAAGGTGGGGAGCTGGAAGCTCACTTCGGTGGTGTTGGCGGGGGGTGCGGGGAATTGCATGAAGACGTCGACCGCGTCGTTGGCCTTGACGACACCAAGACCCGTTGTCGTCAGGGGCCGTCCATCCGTGTCACGAAGCACGTAGTACCGCTTTTTCCCGACGGAGTCGACAAGCGTAGCCCCGCCCAAGGATGTGCCGTGCTTGACCACTTCGGTCTCGTCCCCACTCGTCTGGGGAGGTACGGCGTGACTGGACTCCGAGGTATTCCGCAGTCGTCCCTTGACTGTGAGGAACCCACCTGCGTCTCGTTCCATCGAGTCGACGGCCAGCTCAAGCCCCTTCTGCCCTTTGAGAACCGCCAGCGTCTCTGCGGGCTCCTCGGCATCTTGCGAGCCCTGGATGGCGGATGCCCCCTGCCGGGGAGCAGCACTCGTCGATGCGGGCTTGTTCTCGCTGGGCTTTTCCTCGGCGCCGCACCCGGCTACGAAGAGTGCCACGGACGTGATCGCAACGGCGACCACCCCTCTGCGGATCTGCCTTGCGTAGCGCGCGTTCATGGAGCGTGCTTCCTTTGTTCGTCGCGGGTCAGTCCGATAGTCGGACTCTGAAGAGATCTGCGGCACCGGGGAGGATCGAACTGTCTGGATCGATCACCCACGGCTCGCCGTCGCATACGAGGCCAACTACGGGTTCCCCACCGTCCTCATCGGGGCTCGTAGGCGTCGGGCCCGGGGTGGGCCCCGAAGGACCCTGAGTGGGTTTCGGGGCATCAAAGGTGCAACGCGGTTCGAGTACGGCCTCAGCAGACGCCGTAGCGTGGTGCGACTCTCGGCCCGTCGTGCTTACGGTCACCTTGAAACCATGCTCCCCAGTAGCGAGAGGCATACATTGGTCGCCCGTGAGGGCCGCCTCGTTTCGAGCAGCAAACTCCGCTGCCTGCCGACACGCGGAGGCCTCGGTGTACGCCACGCCCTGAAGGAACCTGTCCCATTGCCCAGGGTCGAGGATTACCTCAATCCAGCCCTCATGCAGCTGCTCCCGGGCATCCTGAGCCGCTGCGAGTGCTGCTGCGTCAGCAGCGGTCTGTGCGCTGCTTCGAGTCAATGCCGCCTGCCCCACCAAGTAGTAGGCAAACGCCAAGAACAAGAGGCCCGCGATCACGGCAATGTAGACGGGAAAGGCCTGACCTGAATCCCCGGAACGCCGCAGCGCTACTCGCCCGTCAGCTCCGCAATCTTTTCCGCGATCGCACCCTTGATCGACTGCCCAAGATCCGTGCCGGTGATCGCCACCACGATCGCCACCACCACCACGATGATCCCCAGGTACTCCACCGCCGTCTGCCCGCGGTCCCCCCGCAACAGTCGGCTGGTGACTCCTACCTTGGCCTTCGTCAGGGCCTTCAGCATCGCGTCGTTCATCGTGGTCCCCTCCGCGTTCGGACGCCTGCGCTTGGGCACCGTACGCCGACGCGCGGGTCGGCGGACAGGGGCCCGTCATCGGGTGGGCCGGTGGGCGCGGGTCGCGGCGATCCGGTCCATCGGCTCCACCCCCCTCACACTCAGTCCGCACTCTGGCACATCGGGTTGCGCGCCTGAAGCCGTTTCCCCCGAATATGTCACCGCGCTCATTCGCCGGTCACCGACCCGAAGTCCGTCCCCGTGCCCAGGAACAGGCCCGCTCCCAGCAGGATCATGGTCGCCGGGACCATCAGGGTCGTGATCACCATCGTGGCCTTCGGGACCGCCTTCGCCGCCTTGCGGCGGGCGTTCTGCGCGTCCGTGCGCCGCATGTCGTTGGCGATCTGGATCAGCGTGTCGACGATCGGCGCTCCCAGCTCCTCTCCCTGCTGCAGCGCCGTGACGAACTGGGCCACCTGTTCCGAGTCGTTGCGGCGCCGCAGTTCGTCGAAGGCCTGCCGTCGGCTGACGCCCATGTCCATCTGGCGGAGCGTGATGCGGAGTTCGTCGGACCACGGGCCCTCGTACTTCTCCGCGACCCGTTCCAGCGCCTGCCGGAAGCCGAGTCCCGCCGAGACCACGACGGCCAGGACGTCCAGGAAGTCCGGCAGGGTGCGTTCGATCTGGTCCTTGCGGATCCTGACCGCCGACCAGATCCCGACCTCCGTCCAGAACGCGCCGAACGCCAGCAGCAGCAGAGCCGTCACGTACGAGCCCTTGCTCAGCATCACCAGGCCGCCGAGGCCGCCCAGGAAGCCGTAGACCGCCCGCCTCGCCCCGTACCGGTCGATGGTCAGGCCGCCCGGGTTGCCCGCCAGGTCGATCCGGCGGCGGACGGCGTTCACCCGCTTCGGGCCCATCAGGCGGAGCACGGCCGGCGACCAGCGCATGCCCAGGCGGTCGACGGCCGAGTCGACGGCCCCCGTGCGGGTGGCGCCGACCTCCAGGGCGAGTTTGAGGTCGTCGGGCAGTCGGGCGTCGGCCCTGTAGAGGCGTAGGCCGTAGGCCATGCCCACGACGGCGAGGGCTGCCAGGAGGGCGAGGAGGAGGTCCATCAGGCACGGGCCCCTTACACGTCGATCTTCGAGAAGCGGCGGATGGCGGCGAAGCCGACCACGTACAGGGCGAACGCAGCGACCACGGCGAACTGTCCGATCGTCGAGCCGGTCATCCGGTCCAGCGCTCCCGGCTGCATGTTGTCGATCAGCAGGAGGGAGCCGACGCCGATGACCGGGACGGAGTACGCGGTCATGCTCACCTGCGACAGCTGGGTGCGGACCTCGCGCCGGGTCTCCTTGCGCTCCTCCAGGGTCTCGGTGAGGTTCCGGAGAGAGGAGACGACCGTGCCGCCGGCACGGTTCGCCAGAACGAGGGTGGTCACGAGGACGACCAGTTCGCGGGAGGGGAGGCGCTCGGCGAGCTCCCCCAGCGCGTCGTCGAGGGAGGTGCCCACGGCCAGCTGCTGCGCCACCTTCTCCAGCTCGTCGCCCGCCGGTGCCTCCAGTTCGTCGGCGGCCAGGCTCAGGGCCATCCGGAGGGCGAGTCCGGCCTGCGTGGCGTTGGCCAGGATGCGGGAGAGCTCCGGGAGTTGGTTGATGAATCGCTCGATGCGCTTCTGGCGTTGCCAGTTGAGGTAGCCGATGGCCACCCAGATGCCGAGCAGCCCGCAGATCGGGCCGAAGAACGGGGACAGCGCCGCCTGCCCCACGACCCACAGGACCGCCACGGTCGCCGCGAGGGCCACCGTGAACTCGCCGGGTGTGATGTCGAGGCCGGTCGCCGCGATCCGCAGTTCCAGTTTCCGGCCGAGGGCGGTCTTCCGCACGCGCCGGTCGACTCCCCGGAAGCGGCGTCTGCGGCGGCCGGTCACGGCCTCCGGTTCGCCGCTCTCGTCGAGCCGGGCGACGAGAGCGGCGTGACGGCGGGCCCCGCTCGCGTACAGCTGGACGCCGACGACGCCCAGGACGCAGGCGAGCAACGCCACGCCCGCCGTCAGCCAGAAGGGGTCCGTCATCATGGCCGCGCCTCGGGTCGCCGGGTCGGGTCCGTCGCCGTCCACCGCACCCCCAGCTGCGGGGTCGGGTCCGTCGCCGTCCACCGCTCCCCCGACAGCCGGGCCGGGACCGTCGCCGTCCACCGCTCCCCCGACAGCCGGGCCGGGACCGTCGCCGTCCACCGCACCCCCGGCTGCCAGGTCGGATGGGTCGTCATCGCTCCTCCCCGGGCCGCCACGTCGGGTCCGTCGTCGTCCACCGCTCTCCCGGTCGCCACGTCGGGTCCGTCGTCCACCGCTCCCCCGGCAGCCAGGTCGGGTCCGTCATCGTCACTGCGCCTCCGGTGGGCATGTGGGCTTCGGTCATCACTCCGCCTCTCGGGTGGCCAGGTGGGCATCCGTCGCCGCCACCCCGAACGCCTGTGGGATCGGCTGGCCCGCCAGGTAGAGCCGTTCGGCGACGCGCCGGGGCAGCGGGTGGTACGTGAACCTCCCGTACACCCGTCCGTCGGCCGCGACCGGCTGCGCCTCGAAGCGGCAGACCGTGGCCAGCAGGAAGCGTTCCCGGCCGTGCGAGGCGAGGACGGAGATCTCGGTGATCCGGCGCGTGCCGTCCGGGTGCCGGGTGAGCTGGACGAGGACGTCGACCGCGCTGTTGATCTGGTCGCGGAGCGCTTCGAACGGCACCTTCACCTCGGACATCGAGGCCAGGGTCTGGAGCCGCATCAGGGCGTCCTCGGCCGAGTTGGCGTGGACGGTGGCGAGCGAGCCGTCGTGGCCGGTGGACATCGCCTGGAGCATGTCGAGGGTCTCGCCGCCGCGGACCTCGCCGACGATGATGCGGTCGGGGCGCATGCGCAGGGAGTTGCGGACGAGGTCCCGGATGGAGATGGCTCCGCGGCCCTCGATGTTCGGCGGCCGGGCCTCCAGGCGGATGACGTGGGACTGCTGGAGCTGGAGTTCGGCCGAGTCCTCGATGGTGATGATCCGCTCGCCGTCCGGGACGAGGCCGGAGAGGGCGTTGAGGAGGGTCGTCTTCCCGGTGCCGGTGGCGCCGGAGACGATCAGGTTGAACTTGGCCTGTACGAGCCCGGAGAGCAGGAGCAGCATCTGCTCGTCGAGGGAGCCGAGGCCGATCATCTCGTGGAGCGTGTACGCCCGGGGGAAGCGGCGGATCGTGAGCGTGGCCCCGGTCAGGGAGAGCGGCGGGATGATCACGTTGACGCGCTCGCCGGAGGGGAGCCGGGCGTCGACCATCGGGTTCGACTCGTCGACGCGCCGGTTGACGGTGGAGACGATCCGCTCGATGGTCTGCATCAGCTGCTCGTGGGAGGCGAAGCGGAGCGGGAGGAGTTCGACGCGGCCGCCGCGCTCGATGAAGATCTGGTCGGGGCCGTTGACCATGATCTCCGTGATGGAGGCGTCTTCGAGGAGCGGTTCGAGCACGCCGAGGCCGAGGGCCTCGTCGACGACCCGGCGGATCAGCTGCGCCCGTTCGGCGGTGGAGAGGACCGGGCCCTCGCGGCTGATGATGTGGCCGAGGACGCGCTCCAGGCGGGCCCGCCGCTCGGCCGCCGCGAGCGCGGACATCTCGGTGAGGTCGATCTCCTCCAGGAGCTTGGCCCGGAAGGCGGCGACGAGGTGGCCGTCCTCCCGGCCGCCGCCCGTGGCCTTCTCCTCGGGGGCGTTGATCCGGGCACGCAGGCTCATGGCAGGTCCTCCCCGTCGGACGTCTCGGGCAGCGGCATGGTGGCGGTCTTCGTGACGGGGTCGAAGCTCCAGAAGGGGACGACCTGGGGGATGCGGACGCGGACGGTGGCGACGGCCTCTCCCCCTTGGCGTGCGACGTCGACCTGGGTGGCCCAGCTCGCGGCCGCGTAGCCGGCCGCCTGCGGGTCGGGAGCGTCATCCGCGTCGCTGGTGGCGGCCCGGGCGGCCGCCCGGGCCGCCGTGCCCGCCTGCTGGGCCGCGTACGCGGCGACGCCGAGCTGAAGCCCGGCGAGCCCGACGACGAGCAGGACGGGAAGGAAGCCGAGGTACTCGATGGCGGCCTGGCCGCGGTCGCGCCGGGCCTTCCCGTGGTCGCTTCTCATGGCGTGGGGCTCCTCTCGTCCACGGCGGCCGCCTTGCCTTCTACCCAGAAGAGGCCTCCCATGCCCGGGACGAGTACGGGGACCTGGACCCTCACGACGGCGTCGACCATGCCCCCGCCGGCGTTGCAGTCCGGCTCGACGCCGCTCGCCCATGCCCCGTCCAGGTGCCGCCTGGCAGCCTCTCCGCAGTCGTCGCCGACGGCATAGGCCCGCGCCGCCTCGTCCGCCGCGTTGCCCGCCAGCGTGTACGTGTAGCCCACCAGGACGACCTGCCACAGCAGGACGAGGGTGAGCAGGATCAGCGGCACCATTCCGAGGAACTCCACCGCCACCTGCCCCCTGTCGTCGTCCCGGTACGTCCGCATCGTTCAGCGTCCTCCGGTGCGGCGGCGGAGGCCCAGGGAGCCGCGGTCGCCGGCGCGGGCGAGCTGTTTCCCGGGGTTGCCGGGGGTGTCGGTCGCCGGCGCGCCGACCAGGCCCAGCTCTCCCGCGAGGGTCCACAGCGCCTGCTTGACGGTCGACTTGGCGTCGAGTTCGTGGAGGCGGCCGGCGTCGACGACGGCGGCGAGTTCCTTGAAGTGGGCGGGGACGGCGACGCCCGCGATCCGGGTGCCGGTGATCTTCTGGACGAGGGGCGGCTGAATCTCGGTGGAGCGGTGGTGGCGGTTGACCACCGTCGTGGTCTCCTCCGCCTTGCGGACCTGGAGCCGTTCCCACATCCGTACGGTCCGCTTGGCGGCCCGGACCGCGACCACGTCCGGGGTGGTGACGAGGAGCGCGGTGTCGGCCATCTCGATCGCGGCGGCGTTGGCGCTGTCGAGCCGGGAGCCGCAGTCGAGGACGACGACCTCGTGGCGGCCGCGCAGGGCGCTGACGACCTGGCGGGCGGCGCGGTCGGTGACCTCCTCGCCGCGCTCGCCCTCCGCCGGGGCGAGGAGCAGGGAGAGGCCGGTCTCGTGGACGTAGACGGCGTCCTGGAGGACGCGGGGGGAGATGTCGGCGATGGTCGCGAGGTCGGCGACGGAGCGGCGGAACTGGACGTCGAGGTAGGAGGCGATGTCGCCGCTCTGGAGGTCCATGTCGACGAGGGCGACGCTGCGTCCGGAGGCGCGGGCGGCGAGGGCGAGGTGGACGGCGGTGACGGTGGCGCCGACGCCGCCCTTGGCGCCGCTGACGGTGACGACGGTGCCTCCGGGGCCGGCGACCGGCTCGGCGCCGGCGCCGAGGTGGCGGCGGACGCCGAGGGACCACTGGGCGGCGGCCTGGACGCGGCTGGCGAGTTCCTCGTAGCCGAGGGGGAGGGTGACGAGGCCTCGGGCGCCGGAGTCCATGGCGGCGGAGAAGAGGACGGGGCTGGCGTCGGCGGTGATGAGGACGACGCCGACGGCGGGGAAGCGGAGGGCGACCTCGCGGACGAGTTCGAGCGCGGGGACGGGTCCGATCCGCTCGTGGACGAGGACGACCTCGGGGAGTTCGTCGAGGGAGGCGGCGGCGAGGCGCGCGAGGGTGTCGACGAGCTGGGTGGAGTCGGTGACCGGCTGGGCGGGTTCGGCGTCGGGGAGCTGGCTGAGCAGCGTACTGACGGACCGGGCCGCGTCGAGGTCGCCGACGGCAGGCAGGATCCTGGTGGTCATACCGGCCTCACTTGTCCTTGTCGAGCGTGTAGGTGCGGTCGCCCTTGTCGACCGGGGAGCCGGCCGTGGACGGGGCGACGAGGGCGAGGCGTACGTGCTCGGCGAAGGACTCGGCGTACGCGACGCGCTGGGTGTCGAGGGTGGAGAGCGCGAAGGTGACGGGGACGGCGGAGGTGGCGCGGTTCGCGCGGTCGGAGCTGTCGGAGACCGGGGTGAGCTTGCCGATGTCGAGGACGCGGGCGCCGGTGACGATCAGCCGGGACTGGTCGGGGTCGCCCTTCTTCTCGCCGGCGAAGGTCGCGTAGATGTTGACGGTGACACCGGCGGTGATCTTGCCCGCGACGCCGGCGGCGGCGTCGACCATGATCGCGATCTCCTGCTCTCCCGGCCTGAGCTGGGGACGTTCGACGATCATGTCGGTCTGGAGGAGGGAGCCGGCCTTGAGCTCGGTGACGGCGATCTTGCCCTCGATCTGGCGGAGGTCGGTGACGGCGGTGGAGGAGAGCCAGCGCTTGGGGATGGAGATCTTCTCGAACAGGTTCGCGCTCAGGGGCTTGTAGGGCTCCACGTCCCTCGCGAGCCGGTAGGCCGTGGTCTCCGGGCCGACCTTGGAGTTCACGTCGCTGATGACGGCGAGGACACCGGCGAAGGCGCCGAGGGCGCACAGGACGGAGAGCAGCAGCAGGATCACGCCGCGGCGCTGGCGGGAGTTCATGGCCGTACTTCCTCGGTCGGGGTCGTGGGGTGGTGGCGGTGGCGCGCGGGACCGCTCACGGCAGCGCGGCGCGGACGGCCCCGGCGCCGGGTCCGAGGGCACGGGCGTGCGCGCCGGGCCGTGCCCCGGGCCCGGGGCCGTGTCCGCCCTCCCGCGACCCCGACCCCAGGGCGCGGGTCCCCGGGTCGGGGGGTGGCGGGGCGGCCGGGGGCAGCGGGGCGGCGCAGAAGCCGCAGCGGTCGCCGATGAGTTCCATCCCGCACCAGTGGCAGGTCTCGCGGCGTACGGAGGAGACGAGCTGGTGGAGGACGGACGGGTCGGGCAGGTACGCGGCGAACTCGACGAGCTTGCCGGTGCCCCACCAGCCGGGCGAGGAGGCGGGCAGGGGCACCTCGTGCACGGGCCCCGGGATCCGCCACCGGGGTACGAGGGCGGTGGTGGGCCAGTCGGTCTGGAGCTGGCCGCGGGCGAGGAGGAGTTCGGTGGCGAACTCGGGTCCGGCGAGGGACTCCCCGCCGGAAGCGGAAGCGGAACGAGAGCCGGACCCGGAAGCGGAACCGGAACGAGAGCCGAGCCGGACGATCTGCGGGGTCGGTCCGGCGAGGACGGCGAAGTGGGCGCCGGGGAGCCAGCCCTTGAGGTGGGAGCCGAGGCTCACGGGGACGCGGTCGAGCCGGGAGACGGAGCCGAGGACGGCGCCGGCGTAGATGTAGTGGGCGAGCAGCCGGGCGGCGGAGGCGAGGACTCCGGCGTTGAGGTCGTAGCCGGCGAGCTGCCGCAGCTGGCGGACGAGGACGGCCGCGCCGAGGGGCGGCAGGTCGGTCCTGACCAGCGCGATCCGGTCACTCTCCAGGAGGGAGCGGACGGCGTGCAGGCGGTGCTCGACGGCGGCGGGCGCGGCGGTGGGGCAGACGACGACCACGTGTCCGTACCGGGCGAGGAGTTGCTGCATGTCGGCGAGGGAGGCGTCGAGCGAGCGGGTCTCGGGGGGCGGGAGGACGGCGGCCTGCGGGGTCCCGGGGTCGGTCGGCGGCAGCACCAGGTCGGCGCTGGTGACGGCGATCGCTGTCGGCACGTCGGGCCCCCCGTCCCCTCCGGCCTCCGGCGCCCCGGGGGCCGCGGATCACTTACCGCGTTCGCGGCGTCACCGCAGGGTGCCGCCGTCTCTGCACCTTATCCACGTCGCCCGGGGTGGTGAACACACAATCCGCCAAGCTGTCCCCACTAATTTGCGCCCTGACCTCGCCCCCTGGAGCGGCCCCGGCCCGGGCCCCCGGGAGCCGGGTTCCGACCCCGGACCCTTCTCACGGCCGAACGCCGTTCGTCGCGCGGGGTATTGACAAGGCGATTGGTCTGGACCAACTTGTTCCGACAGCGGTGGCCGCCGCCGGTACCCCCGTACCCGCACCTCCCCTCCGTACGACGACGTACGGCACCTCCACATCCCCAACTCCCCCACCGGAGGATGCACGTGGACCGCACCACCACCCGCCCGCACGGACGCCGCCTGCTCGGCGGAGCGCTCGCGCTCGCCGTCGGCTCCGGGCTCGTCCTCGTCGGCGGAGCCGGCACCGCACAGGCGGCGGACGTCAACGTCGCCAGGAACGCCGGGTTCGAGAACGGCCTCGCCAACTGGTCCTGTTCCGCCGGGAGCGGCGCCGCCGTCTCCTCGCCGGTCCGCACCGGCGCCGGCGCCCTGCGCGCCACCCCGGCCGGTCTCGACAACGCCAAGTGCGTGCAGAACGTGACCGTGAAGCCCAACTCGACGTACACGCTGAGCGCCTGGGTCCAGGGCGGCTACGCCTACCTCGGCGCGAACAACACCGGGACCGGCACCGGGACCGTCTCCACCTGGACGCCCGACAGCCCCTCCTGGAAGCAGCTCACCACCACCTTCACCACCGGGGCGAGCACCACCTCCGTCGAGATCTACACCCACGGCTGGTACGGCACCTCCCCGTACTCCGTCGACGACGTGAGCGTCTTCGGGCCCGACGGGGGCGGCGGCCAGGACCCCGACCCGACCGTCCCGTCCACCCCGGCCGGTCTCGCCGCCGGCACGGTCACCACCGGTTCCGTCGCCCTGAGCTGGGGGGCGGTCTCCGGCGCCACGGGCTACAAGGTGTACCGCGACGGCGGCAACCCGCAGACCGTGACCGGCACGTCCGCCACCGTCACGGGGCTGACCGCCGACACCGCCTACCAGTTCCAGGTCTCCGCGACGAACGCCGCCGGCGAGTCCGCGAAGTCCGCCGCCGTGACGGCCCGCACCGCCAAGGCCACCGACCCGGGCCCCGGCCCGGCCGTGCCCAAGCACGCCGTGACCGGCTACTGGCAGAACTTCGACAACGGCGCCGCGAAGCAGAAGCTGCGGGACGTCCAGGCGGCGTACGACATCATCGCCGTCTCCTTCGCGGACTCCACCGCCACGCCCGGCCAGATCGCCTTCACCCTCGACCCGGCCGTCGGCTACGCCTCGGTCGCCGACTTCAAGGCCGACGTCGCGGCCAAGAAGGCGGCCGGCAAGTCCGTGATCCTCTCCGTCGGCGGCGAGAAGGGCAACGTCACCATCAACAGTGACGCCACCGCGACCGCCTTCGCCGACAGCGCGTACGCCCTGATGCAGGAGTACGGCTTCAACGGGATCGACATCGACCTGGAGCACGGCGTCAACGCCACGTACCTCACCAAGGCGCTGCGGCAGCTCTCCGCCAAGGCGGGCTCCTCCATGGTCCTGACGATGGCCCCGCAGACCATCGACATGCAGAACACGGGCTCCGAGTACTTCAAGACCGCGCTCGCCGTGAAGGACATCCTCACGGTGGTCAACACCCAGTACTACAACAGTGGTTCGATGCTGGGCTGTGACGGCAAGGTCTACAGCCAGGGCTCGGTGGACTTCCTCACCGCCCTCGCCTGCATCCAGCTCCAGGGCGGCCTCGCCCCGTCCCAGGTCGGCCTGGGCGTCCCCGCCTCCACGCGGGGAGCGGGCAGCGGCTACGTCGACCCGCAGGTCGTGAAGAACGCGCTCGACTGCCTGACCAGGGGCACCGGCTGCGGCACCTTCAAGCCCGCCCAGACCTGGCCGTCGCTGCGCGGCGCCATGACCTGGTCGACCAACTGGGACGCGACGGCCGGCAACGCCTGGTCGAACGTGGTGGGCCCGCACGTGCACAACCTGCCGTAGCGGTCCCGAGACGTCGGCGCGGCGCCACCGCTCCCCCGGCGGCGCCGCGCCTTCGTCACGCGGGCAGGTAGTGGCGCAGCACCGGGTCGAGCAGCCGGATCCACTCGTCGACCCGGGCGGCGCGGCGGCCGTCGACCTCGCAGTCGTAGACCGAGCCGTCGTAGAGCGTGACGGCGACGCGCAGCACCCGGTCGCGCCGGACGCGCTCGTACCGTACGGCGCCGATCTCGCTCCAGAGGAAGTCGGCCTCCTCGCCGAAGAAGTGCAGGGAGACCCCGGTCCCGTCGACGGCGATCCCGGAGTTCCGGTCGGCGGCGGTGAAGTCCGGCGCGGGCGGCGGCGGCACGAGGGGCGGCGGCGGAAGGTAGTAGGCGGGATGCGGTACGGGGGCAGGGGCGGGGACGGGGTGCGGTACGGGGCCGGGGACGGCGTCCTGGACACCGGCGCCCGGCATCGACGTCGCCGGCGCGCGGCCGGGCGGCAGCACGGCACCGAAGGACCCGGGCACGGCGTCGGCGGGCGGCCCCTGGGGCGTGGACATCGGCACCGCGTCGGCGGGCGTCGACGCGGCCACCCGGGGGTCCGGCACCACGGACGGCACCGAGGGCGCTACGGGCGGCCCGAACGCCCCGGCCACAGCCCCGGCCCCGGCCTCGCCCCCGGCTCCGGCTCCGGACCGCCCCTCCATCAGCTCGTCCATGATGGCGTCCGGAGTGGGCCGTTCGGCGGGGTCCTTGGCGAGGCAGCGCCCCACGAGCGACCGCAGCGCCTCCGGTACGGCGCCGAGGTCGGGGGCTTCGTGCACCGACCGGTACATGAGCCCCATCGGCGTCCCCTCGCCGAAGGGCCGCCCGCCGGCCGCGGCGACGAGGACGGCGCCGAGCGCGAAGACGTCGGCGGCGCCGGTCACCTCCTCGCCGAGGGCCTGTTCGGGGGCGAGGTAGCCGGGGGTGCCGAAGGCGGAGCCGGTGGCGGTGAGCCGGGTGGACTCCAGGGCGCGGGCGATCCCGAAGTCGAGGACGCGCGGCCCGTCGGCGGCCATGACGATGTTGCCGGGCTTGAGGTCGCGGTGGACGAGCCCGCAGGCGTGGATCGCCTCCAGGGCCTCGGCGAGCGCGGCGCCCAGGGAGCGCAGCCGCCGCTCGTCCATGGGGCCTTCGGCGGTGAGGAGTCCGGAGAGGGTGGGCCCCGGGATGTAGGCGGTGGCGAGCCAGGGGGACTCCGCCTCGGGGTCGGCGTCGACGACCTGTGCGGTGTGGAATCCGCCGACCTGCCGGGCCGCGGCGACCTCGGCGCGGAAGCGGGCGCGGAAGGACGGATCGGAGGCGAGTTCCGGCCGCGCGACCTTGACGGCGACGGCGCGCCCGCCGCGCGATCGGGCCAGATAGACGGTGCCCATGCCGCCTTCGCCTAGCTTGTGCTCGATGACGTATCTACCGATGAGGGTCCCCACGCGGGACAGTATGGCCGAACTCCCCATCTTGACCCGTTCATGACATAGACGGACCATGTGCCCGGACACTCACACGTCCGGGCCGTCATGCGTCCGGACACCCGCACGACTCGGTCGCACTCCCCCACACTCCCCACCCAGGAGACAGCATGCGACGTCCCACACGCGGCAGAAGGTCCGCCACCCTCGCGGCCCTCGTGGCGTTCGCCCTCGCGGCGCCCCTCTCCGCGCTCACCACACCCGCCGGCGCCGACCCGGCGCCGACCGCCGCCCGTATCGCCTCCGGCGCGGAGGAGGTGATCCGGCAGTACGAGATCGCCGGACCGTCCACCGTCGCCGCCCGCACCGCGCTGACCGCCACCGGCGTCTCGATCGACGAGGTCGACGCCCGCTCGGTCGTCGTCAGCGCCAACACCGAACAGCTCGCCCGGCTCAAGGCCCTGGGCTACGCGCCGGTCGCCCTGCCCGGCCCGCCCGACCGCTCCACCGCGGCCGACAAGACGGCCGGCCCGCTCGACTTCCCCTCCGCCGACGCGAAGTACCACAACTACGCGGAGACGAACGCGGAGATCGACCAGCGCCTCGCCGCCTACCCCTCGATCATGAGCAAGCGGGTCATCGGCAAGACGTACCAGGGCCGCGACATCGTCGCCATCAAGGTCAGCGACAACGTCGGCACGGACGAGGCCGAGCCCGAGGTCCTCTTCACCCACCACCAGCACGCCCGCGAGCACCTCACCGTCGAGATGGCGCTCTACCTGCTGCGCGAACTCGGCGCGGGCTACGGCACGGACGCCCGCATCACGAACATGGTGAACGGCCGCGAGATCTGGATCGTCCCCGACCTCAACCCGGACGGCGGCGAGTACGACATCGCGAGCGGCTCCTACCGCAGCTGGCGCAAGAACCGGCAGCCCAACGCCAACTCCTCGTACATCGGCACCGACCTCAACCGGAACTGGGACTACAAGTGGGGCTGCTGCGGCGGCTCCTCCGGCACGAAGAGCTCCGAGACCTACCGGGGCGCGGCCCCCGAGTCGGCTCCCGAGGTGAAGGTCGTCGCCGACTTCGTCCGCTCCCGGGTGGTCGGCGGCAAGCAGCAGATCACGGCGGCCATCGACTTCCACACGTACAGCGAGCTGGTCCTCTGGCCCTTCGGCTGGACCACGGCGAACACCACCACGGGCATGACCCAGGACGACCGCGACGCCTTCGCGACCGTCGGCGGCAAGATGGCCGCGAGCAACGGCTACACGCCCGAGCAGTCCAGCGACCTGTACATCACGGACGGCTCGATCGACGACTACCTGTGGGGTGCGCACAAGATCTTCGCGTACACCTTCGAGATGTACCCGTCCTCGGGCGGCGGCGGCTTCTACCCGCCCGACGAGGTCATCGAACGCGAGACGAGCCGCAACCGCGACGCCGTCCTCCAGCTCCTGGAGAACGCGGACTGCATGTACCGCTCGATCGGCAAGCAGGCGCAGTACTGCGCGGCCTGACGGCCCGTAGGCGAAGGGGTGCCCCGGCCGTGACGGCCGGGGCACCCCGTGCTTCGGCGGCTCAGTCCAGGACGGCGAGGGCGTCGACCTCGATGAGGAGGCCGGGCGGGAGGCCGACGTAGACCGTGGTGCGGGCGGCGGCGGGGGCCTCGAGGTCCTGCTCCTCGAAGTACTGGTTGTAGATCTCGTTCATCTCGGCGAAGTGGTCCACGTCGGTGAGGTAGACGCGCATCATCATCACGTCGTCCCAGCTCGCGCCGCCCTCCTCCAGGATCGCCCTGACGTTGGCGAAGGTCTGCAGGGTCTGCTCGCGCAGCGTCGGGCCGGCGACCGTCGGCGCCTGGCCCTCGACGGCGGGCAGGAAGCCGACCTGGCCGGCGACCTGGAGGATGTTGCCCTTCCGCACGCCGTGCGAGAACTTCGCGGGCGGGGCGGTGTGGGTGGCGGGGGTGATCGCGGTCTTCTCGCTCATGCGGTGTCCTTCGTAGCGGGCTTGCCGGAGTACTCGCGGCTGATGGCGTCCGCGGTGCCGCGCACCTCCGGGAGGAGGGTGAGGAGTTCCTCGGCGGTGACGACCACGTTGGGCGCCGAGACCGACAGGGCGGCGACGACCCGCCCGTCCGCGCCCCGGACGGGCGCGCCGACGCAGTTGATGGACTCCTCGTGGCCACCGAGATCGGTGGCCCAACCCTGTTCTCGTACGGTCGCCAGCTCCTTGAGGAAGGCGGCGGCGTTCGGCGTCGAACGGGGCGTGTACGGGGGGTAGTCGAGCTTCGCGGCGACGGCGCGCCGCTCCGGCTCGGGCAGGTCGGCGAGGAGCAGCTTGGCGACGGCGGCGACGGTGATCGCGACGGGCTTGCCGATGCGCGAGTACATGCGGACCGGGTAGCGGCTCTCGACCTTGTCGATGTAGACGACCTCGCCCTCCTCGTACACGGCGAGGTGGACCGTGTGGCCTGTCCGCTCGTTGAGGGCGAGGAGGTAGGGGTGGGCGATCTCGCGGACGTCGAGGTTCTCGACGGACTCCTGGGCGAGCGCGAAGAGACGGGCGCCGAGGCGGTAGCGCTGGTCCTGCTGCCGGTGGACGAGACCGTGCTCGTGGAGGGTGCGCAGCAGCCGCAGGGCCGTGGACTTGTGGACGCCGAGCCGCTCGGCGACCTGCCCGAGATCGGCGGGACCCTGGGCGAGCAGCGGCAGGATGCTGAGCGCCCGGTCGACGGTCTGGCTCATGGCGTACGTACCTCCTGGTCGTCCCCCGTCCAGCCGGGGCCGAGGTGAAGTGTGCCCCAGGCCGCGTCGTCGAGCGCGGCCAGCCGGTCGGCGCGGGCCCGGCGGGCGGGCCGCGCCAGATCACCCGGCACGGTGAGGGCCGCGGCGGCCGCGAGGTGCCCGTGCCGGAGCCGGGTCCTCATGTCGAGCCCGCGGAGGGTCCCGGAGAGGAAACCGGCGGCGAAGGCGTCGCCGGCGCCGACGGGGGAGACGACGGTGACGCGGGGGGCGGGGACGGGGGTGGCGGTGTCGCGTCCGCGGGGTGGGCGGCCGACGGGTGCGGGTGCGTCGAGTGGAGCTGTGTCGAGTGCGGCTGCGGGGCCGCTGCGCGGGGCCTTCTCCCCCACCCGGCCCCTTCCCGAAACCGGGGGCAAGCCCCCAGACCCCCGTACGGCCTGCGGCCGTGTCCTCGAACGCCGGACGGGCTGGTATTCAGCCCCGCCGGCGTTTGAGGCGCCGGGTCCGGGACGGAGTCCCGGTTCGGGAAGGGGTCGGGTGGGGAAAGAAGCCGCGCAGCGCTCGAACGCCATCGCCCCCTCCCCACCCAGCTTCACGACCACCACCCCCGGCTCCGCCAGCACCGCACGGATCGCGGCCGGGTCCCCGCAGTCCCACAGCGCCGCCGCCTCGTCCGCCCCCACGAAGACGACATCCGCCCGACGGGCCAGTTCGAGGAGCACCTCGGAGGCCCGGCCGTCCCGCCACAAACCCGGCCGATGGTTCACGTCGAACGAGACGAGCGGTCGCCCGGGCCGCGGCGCGGTGAGCTCCCGCATCAGAGCCAGGCAGTCCGCGGACAGCGCCGCGGTGATGCCGGTCAGATGGAGGATCCGGGCATCGGCGACGGCCTCGTACGGAACGGTGGCCGGCGACATGGCCGAAGCCGCGGAACCGGCCCGGTAATAGACGACCTCGTGGGCGTCGGTCGCCCGGTCCTCGTCGGTGCGGAAGTAGACGCCGGTCGGCCGGTGCGGGTCGCGGCCGACGGCGCTGACGTCGACCCCGTACCCCGCGATCGTGTCGACGAGGTGGTCGCCGAAGCCGTCGCGGCCGACGCGGCCGACCCAGCGGACGCGGTGTCCGGCGGCGGCGAGGGCGCAGGCGACGTTGGACTCGGCGCCGCCGATCGCGCGGGTGAAGGAGGGGACGTCGGCGAGGCGGCCGGGCCGGGAGGGCAGGAAGGTGACCATGGACTCGCCGAGGCAGACGACGTCCGGGCGGACGCTGTCCGGGCGGCCGACCTCCGAGCGGACGACCTCCGGACGGACGGCGTCCCGGCGGCCGGCCTCCGGGCGGGCGGCGACGTCCCGGCGGGCGGCCTCCTGGCGGGCGCTCTCCGGGCGGACGTTCTCCAGGGCCGCGTCCACCGGCGGGGGTCCGCTCATGGTCGCCTCCCTGTGACTCGACTCGTACGGGTCCATTGACCCGGCCTCGGCCCGGATGTTAGACAGCCGTGAGCACCATGCGCAATGAGCGTTGCACATTCCGCAACGCCCACAACGAGGAGGCCTCATGCCCGACCTGGCGAGCGAGCGCGTCGACCACCGCTTCAAGGCCCTGCCCCCGGACGCCGAGGGCCTGACCGTCGGCGAGCTCTCCGCCCAGCGGCGCAACCTCTTCACCGGCGGCTTCACCACCCCCGTCCTCGCCCTCTCCGCCGAGTCCGTCGAGCACAACCTGCGCCTCCTGGAGACCTACGCCGAGCGCCACGGCCTCGCCTTCGCCCCGCACGGCAAGACCTCCATGGCCCCGCAGCTCTTCGACCGGCAGTTGGAGCACGGCGCCTGGGGCATCACCGCCGCCGTCCCCCACCAGGCCCGCGTCTACCGCGCGCACGGCATCTCCCGGATCTTCCTGGCCAACGAGCTCGTGGACGCCGTCGCCCTGCGCTGGCTCGCCGCCGAGCTCGACGCCGACCCGGACTTCCGCTTCGTCTGCTACGTCGACTCCGTGCGCGGCGTCGAGCTGATGGACGAGGCCCTGCGCGCGGCCGGCGCGGCCCGCCCCGTGGACGTGGTCGTCGAGCTGGCCGCCGGTTCGACCGGGCGTACGGGCGTACGGACGGAGACGGAGTGCGCGGCCGTCGCCGACGCGGTCGCGGCCGCCCCCACCCTGCGGCTCGTCGGCGTCGCCGGCTACGAGGGCACGATGCCCGGCGCCGACGCCGACTCGGTGCGCGAGTGGCTGCGCCGACTCGTCGGGCTCGCGGCCGACTTCGACAAGGCCGGCCGCTTCGACCCCGCCATCGGCGAGATCGTGGTGACCGCGGGCGGCAGCGAGTGGTTCGACACGGTCGCCGAGGTCTTCGCGGAGATCCCCGACCTCTCCCTCCCCGTCCTGAAGCTGCTGCGCTCCGGCGCGTACGTCTCGCACGACGACGGCCAGTACCGCGACCGCACCCCCTTCAACCGGATCCCCGAGGAGGGCGCGCTGCAGCCCGCGTTCCGGCTCTGGTCGCAGGTCGTCTCCCGCCCCACCTCCGAGCAGGCCTTCACCAACGCGGGCAAGCGGGACGCCGCCCATGACCTGCACCTCCCCGAGGCGCAGGTGGTCCGCGACGCCCGCACGGGTGAGATCCGCCCCGCGGAGGGCATCACCGTGACGGGCCTGTCCGACCAGCACGCCTGGCTCCGCACCGAACCGGGCGCGGACCTGGAGGTCGGCGACTGGGTGGGGATGGGCCTGTCGCACCCCTGCACGATCTTCGACAAGTGGCAGCTGATCCCGCTCGTCGAGGCGGACGGCACGGTGGTCGACCACATCCGCACGTTCTTCTAGGAGCGAGGGAGCGCCAGGGTGATGGATCTCGTCTTCCGCGACGCGGAGGTCGTCGACGGCAGCGGCGGCGACTCCTACCGGGCCGACGTCGGCATCGAGGACGGCCGGATCGTCTCGATCGTCAAGGAGGCCGCGGCGGCCGGCTGCCAGCGCCCGACCGCCCGCCGCGTCCTGGACGCCGAGGGCCTCGCCCTGGCGCCCGGCTTCATCGACATGCACGCCCACAGCGACCTCGCGCTGCTCCGCGACCCGGACCACAGCGCGAAGGCCGCGCAGGGCGTGACCCTCGAAGTCCTGGGCCAGGACGGCCTTTCGTACGCCCCCGTCGACGACCGCACGCTCGCGGAGGTCCGCCGGGCGATCACCGGCTGGAACGGCGACGGCTCCGATCTCGAACTCGACTGGCGCACGGTCGGCGAGTACCTGGACCGGCTCGACCGCGGGATCGCCGTGAACGCCGCGTACCTCGTCCCCCAGGGCACGGTCCGGATGTACGCGATGGGCTGGGAGGACCGTCCGGCGACCGAGCGCGAGCTGAACCGGATGCGGCGACTGGTGGCCGAGGGCCTCGCACAGGGCGCGGTCGGCATGTCCTCCGGTCTCACCTACACCCCCGGGATGTACGCGTCGGACTCCGAGCTCACCGAGCTGTGCCGGGTCGTGGCGGAGTACGGCGGCTATTACTGCCCGCACCACCGCTCGTACGGCGCGGGGGCGCTCCGCGCGTACGAGGAGATGGTGACGCTCACCCGCGAGGCCGGCTGCGCCCTCCACCTGGCCCACGCCACCATGAACTTCGACGTGAACGAGGGCCGCGCCCCGGAGCTCCTGGCCCTCCTCGACGAGGCCCTCGACGCGGGCGCCGACATCAGCCTCGACACGTACCCGTACACCCCCGGCAGCACGACCCTGGTCGCGCTGCTCCCCAGCTGGGCGGGCGAGGGCGGCCCCGACGCGACCCTGGAACGCCTCCGCGACGCCGCCACGGCGGAACGGATCCGGCACCACCTGGAGGAGCTCGGCTCGGACGGCTGCCACGGGGTGCCGGTCGACTGGCACACGATCGAGATCGCGGGCGTCTCGGACCCGACGGCGGCGGGCCGGGTGGGCAGCCGGGTCGACGACTGGCGGACCGCCCGCCGGCTCCTCGTCGACGACCGCCTGGGCACGACGATCCTCCAGCACGTGGGCCACGAGGAGAACGTCCGGACGATCATGCGCCACCGGGTGCACACGGGCGGTTCGGACGGCATCCTCCACGGCCTCAAGCCGCATCCGCGCGCGTACGGCACGTTCCCCGAGTACCTGGGGCGGTACGTGCGCGAGCTCGGCGTCCTCTCGCTGGAGGAGTGCGTCGCCCATCTCACCTCCCGCCCGGCCACCCGCCTCCGCCTCCCGGACCGGGGCCTGGTGAAGGAGGGCTACGTGGCGGACCTGGTCCTCTTCGACCCGACGACGATCGCGTCGGGCGCGACGTACGAAAACCCCAGGACCCTCCCGGTGGGCATCCCGCACGTCCTGATCGACGGCAAGTTCGTCATGGAGGACGGCAAGAGAACGGACGTCCTGGCGGGAAGGTCGATCCGCCGCACTCCCTGAGACGGGGCGATCGCCCTGCCCCCCGTTGTGGGCGATCGCCCCGCCCCCGTTGTGGGCGATCGTTCCGCTGGGGCGAGGGGCCCCTGCTCGAGCGAAGCCGAGAGCTTGGGGGAGTGCGGGCACAACGGAACGGCGCCCCCTGCGGCGCCCGAGCCCCTACCGCCCGGCAACCACCGGCGCGGCCCCCTCCAAGGCACCGCCCACCCACGGCGACCGCCGCACCCACAACAGCCCCAGCACGAGAACCACGCCGGCGAGCACGAACCCGTATCCCGGCGTGTGCCCCGACGGCTGGGTCTCGTACACCAGCGCCGCGGACAGCACGGCCAACACCTGCCCCACCCGCCCCCGCCAAGCAACCGCCGCGACGACGACCGTCCCCCACAGCAGGTACCAGGGCTGAACCATCGGCGAGAGCGCGACCAGCGCGACCAGCGAAAGCCCGAGCCCGAGCACCGGATCGAGCCGCCCCCGGTACGCCCGCCACGCGAGCACCGCGATGACCGCGAGGGCAAGGGCGAGGCCCAGCTTCTGCACGACGGCCTTGACCGGGTCGGGGTCGCCGAGGAGCGCCCCGAGCCCCAGTCCCAGGTCACTCGTCACGGACAGCGGCGTATGGATGGCCGCGGCCACGCTCTGCGTCCGCACCCACCCGAATCCGGTCCCCGCGAGGACAGACGCCCCCGCCGCCACCGCCCCCGCGACGGCCCCGGGCAGGACGAGGCCCTTCACGAGCCCCCGTACACCGCCCCCGCGCGCCGTCATCACCCCGATGAAGAGCAGGGCCACGGCCGCCGGGGACTTCACCATCATCGCGAAGCCGACGAGGACGGAGCCGAGCACCCACCGCCCGCGCGTGGCGAGCAGGACGCCGCCGAGCATGAGGCCGATCATCAGCCCGTCGTTGTGCATGCCGCCGACGACGTGGATCAGGAACAACGGATTGAGCACGGCAAGCCAGAGGCCACCCCCGCCGCCCCCGAGCCCCCGCACCGCCCAGACGATCAGGGCGAGCGCGCCGAGGGCGATCAGTCGCATCCCGAGGACGGCGGGCACGACCGCCCCGCCGGTCGCCTTCACGACGGCCGCGGCGAGGAGCAGGAAGACGGGACCGTACGGCGCGGGGGTGTCGGTCCAGTTCCCGCCGACGCTGGCGGCCGCGTCGGCCCCGAGGTCGCCGGGGCCGAGGACGGAGGGCCCGGCCCCGTACACGTCGTGGCCCGACAGGACCATCGCACCCTGGGCGATGTAGCTGTAGACGTCGGCGCTGTGCAGCGGCGGGGCGAGGAGCAGCGGCGCGGTCCAGCAGGCGAGGGTGGCGAGGACCCCGTCCCGCAGGCCTCGGGCGAGGAGGACGCCGTAGCGCCACCAGGCGGCGACGAGCAGGGTCAGGCCGAGGTACGCGAGGACGGCTCCGGCGACGGTGAGCGCGGAGCCGCGCGGCTGCCACAGCGGCCCGCCGCCGAGGACCGGAAGGGTGCCGGCCGCGTAGCCGCCGACGGCGACGGCGAGCGATCCGCCCGCACCCAGCCACCGGCATCCGGAGGCACTGAAGACCCACATGACGTGCCAACCTATCCCGACCGCCCCGAAGCCCCGAGCCGAGGCCACGGCCCCACCGCACGACACAGCCACCGCCCGGGCCCCACCGCCCGGCACACCCACCGCCCGGACCGCCCAAGACCACAAGCCGAGGCAAGCCCCCATCGCCCGGGCCACCCAAGACCACAAGCCGAGCCAAGCCCTCACCGCCCGGGCTTCCCCCGCCCTGGCCGCCCCTACTTCGGGCGCTTGGTGCCGCCCCGTCCCTTCCCGGGCTTCCCCGGCCCCCAGCCGGCCGAGGCGGTGGCGGACGGTTCGGCCGTCGGCGAGGCGTCCGGGGTGGTGGTCGCGGTCCCGGACGGAGCAGCGGTGGCCGTCGACTTCGCGGAGGGAGCGGGCGCGCTCGTAGGGCCGCCGGGCACGGACGTGGCACCGCCGCCGGAGGAGGAGCCGGAGGAGGAGCCGGAGGCCGCACCCCCCGCCGCCCCCGAAGTGTTCGACGTCCCGTCGGTCGGGTCGGCCTGGATCATCGAGGGCGGCCCCTCCGCCCCGCCGTCGACGGGGGACCGTGTGCCGCCGCTCTTGCCGAGGCCGCCGGCGAGCAGCGCGGCGGCGAGGCCGAGGGCGGTGGCGCCACCCCCGGCGAGCAGCCACACCGCTCCGCGGCCCCGGCGTGCGGAGGCGTGGCGGCGGCGGGCGCGCCGGGGTCCGGCGGCTCCGGGGTCGTGGTGGTCCATGGCCCGGATTGTAGGGAGCACGACACCGCCGATGCGATCCGGGTCACAGTCCGCCGGACCTGGTCCGGTTGTCCGACGTGTCCCAAAACACTCGGCGTCCCGGCCGCGCCCGCCGTAAGCTCTCGTCATGCAGGTGATCCAGTCCACGAAGCTCGCCAACGTCTGTTACGAAATCCGGGGTCCGGTGCTCGAAGAGGCGATGCGGCTTGAGGCTGCGGGTCATCGCATCCTCAAGCTGAACACGGGCAATCCGGCCGCCTTCGGCTTCGAGTGTCCGCCCGCGATCCTCGAGGACGTGCTCCGCAACCTCTCCGAGGCGCACGGCTACGGCGACGCGAAGGGGCTGCTCTCGGCCCGCCGGGCGGTGATGAGCCACTACGAGACCAAGGGCATCCCGCTCTCCGTCGAGGACATCTACCTCGGGAACGGCGTCTCGGAGCTGATCCAGATGTCGATGCAGGCGCTGCTCGACGACGGTGACGAGGTCCTCGTCCCGGCCCCGGACTATCCGCTGTGGACCGCCTCGGTCTCGCTCGCGGGCGGTACGGCGGTGCACTACCGCTGCGACGAGCAGTCCGACTGGATGCCGGACCTGGCGGACATCGAGCGGAAGATCACCGACCGCACCAAGGCGATCGTGATCATCAATCCGAACAACCCGACGGGCGCCGTCTACGACGACGAGATGCTCCGCTCGCTGACGGAGATCGCCCGCCGGCACAACCTGGTCGTCTGCTCGGACGAGATCTACGACAAGATCCTCTACGACGGCACCACGCACACCCCGACCGCCGCGATCGCCCCCGATCTCCTCGTCCTCACCTTCAACGGGATGAGCAAGAACTACCGGGTGGCCGGTTTCCGCTCCGGCTGGCTCGCGGTCTGCGGTCCGAAGCACCACGCGTCCTCGTACATCGAGGGCCTCACGATCCTCGCGAACATGCGCCTCTGCGCGAACATGCCGGCGCAGCACGCGGTGGCCGCCGCGCTCCAGGGCCGTCAGTCGATCGAGGACCTGGTGCTGCCGGGCGGGCGGCTCCTGGAGCAGCGGGACACGGCGTACGAGCTGCTGACGCAGATCCCGGGCGTGACGTGCGTGAAGCCGAAGGGCGCGCTGTACCTCTTCCCGCGTCTCGACCCGAACGTCTACAAGATCAAGGACGACCGGCAGATGGTCCTGGACCTGCTGCGGGCCGAGAAGATCATGGTCGTGCACGGGACGGGCTTCAACTGGCACGAGCCCGATCACTTCCGGATCGTCACGCTGCCGGCGGCCGCGGACCTGGCGGACGCGGTGACCCGGATCGGCCGGTTCCTGGACGGGTACAGCCAGCCCTGATCCCCGGCCGGGGCCGGAGCACCGCCGACCCCGTCCCGAACTCCGGACAACTCTCAACTTTAGATTGAATCTAAGCTAGGATGGCCTTCAGAGCATCTCAGGAGGCCATCCCCATGTACGAACCGATCCGCACCAAGTCGGTCCACCGGATGGCCGACGACGCCCAGGACGCGTACCCGCACCGCTCCCGCGAGGAGGAGCTGGACATCCAGCTCGCTGGACACCTCGCCGCCCTGCTCGCCGTCACCGACGAGCTGGGCGACACGGAGGCCGGCGAGCTGATCGCCCGGCAGGTGGCGCGGCTGCGCGGCGCACCGCCCGCGCGGCACGCCGGACTGAGCGGTTCGCCCGCACAGGACCTGCACCGCAGGGCACACGCCCTCGCGGGCCGCGCACTGGTCGTCGCCGCCTCCCGGGCCGACACGGCCGCCGCGATCCTCGCCGCCGAGCGCATGGACGCGCACACCGCGGCGCTGGCCGGGGACACCCTGGTCGCCGCCCCCTGACGGCCCCGGTCCGCGTGGCACGAACCACGCGGACCGGGCGCCACTCACCGGCGCACCCACCCCCGCACCCGCACCGACGGACGTCTCACCGGGTGGCGTTCGCCACCGGTTCGGTCGACTCGAACTCGGCGTCGAAGACGACACACCGCGGTACGCCCCCTCCGTACGCCTTCGCGCCCGCGACCGTCGTCCGGCCGGTCGCCCCGACCGCGAGGTCCCTGACGGTCCCGGTCCCCCGGTCGACGGCCTCCTCCCGCTCGTCCTGGAACTCCACCGTCACCGTGTAGGCACCCTTGCGGACCGCCTGGCTGGTGATCGAAAGCTCCGCCACCGGCCGCCCGGTGGCCGGGTCGAGGGCGCACCGCGCCACCGTCACGTCGTCGGACGGGAACCGCATGCCCTCGTGGACCTCCCCCGAGACGTAGACGTACGCGGCGATTCCGCCGACCGGCACCAGCACGACCAGCGCGCCCATCGTCACCAACAGCACGACCGCCCACCGCGGCATCCCGTCACCCCCTCCGAACAGGGGGCCCACGGTACCCCCCGCTCCGGTTCGGTACCGGGATCGCTCCTTCACTCCCCGTACACCCAACTCCCCCTGGAATGTGGGTTTCCGCGAGCACGCTGCCCGCGTGAGACGCATCCTGGGAATCGTCCTGGCCGTCCTGCTCCTCGGCGGCGTGGCCGCCGTCCTCGTGACGGGCGGCGACAAGGACACAGGCACGGCAACGAAGACCGTGCGAGGAGTCATCGGATCGGAGAAGGCCGAGTTCTTCGCCGATCCGCAGGTGGTGAAGGCCCTGGCCGCCAAGGGCTTCACCGTGGGGACCGAGACCTCCGGGTCCTGGGACATGGAGGAACTGCCGCTCGACGGATACGACTTCGCCTTCCCGTCCTCCAAGGGGCCGGCCGACGAACTGCGCGCGAAGGCGCAGAAGCAGGCGAAGGACAAGGCGGCGAGCGCCCCGCTGCGGCCCTTCTACTCGCCCCTCGTCGTCGTCGCGCACAGCGCGGCCGCCCGGGTCCTCGCCGACAACGGCCTGGCGACCCTCGGCCCGCGCGGCACGAGCGGCACCCTGAAGATGGACGCCTACCTCGCGGCGGCCCGCGCCGACCGGACCTGGCAGCAGCTCAAGGGCTCCGCCGGGCACGCCGAACTGAGCGGCACCCTCTTCATCACCTCCACCGATCCGGTCGCCTCCAACTCCGGCGCCCTCTACCTCGCCGCCGCGAGTTACGTCGCCGACGGCGGGCGGGTCGCGGGCGACAAGGCGGCCGTCACCCGCACGGCCCCGCTCATGCGCAAGCTGGTCCAGGTGCAGGGCGCCCAGCAGTCCGGCTCGGACGCGCCCTTCCGGGACTTCATCAGCGGCGTGGGCAACCCGCTCGTCCTCGTGTACGAGTCGCAGGTCGCCTCCCAGCTGCTCGCCGGGCGGCCCATGGGCGACCTCGTCGTCCTCTACCCGGACACCACGGTCAACAGCGACCACACCCTCGTACCGCTCACCGAGAACGGCCGGAAGCTCGGCGAACTGCTCTCTAACGACCCCGAGTTGCGCAAGCTCGCGGTCCGCCACGGCTTCCGTCCGCAGGGTGCGGCGAGCGAGTTCACCGCCGCGACCGACGGCCACACCGAGTACCTCAACCAGACGCTGACCGGCGTCCGCCAGGCGCCCGTGCCCACCAGCGAGGTGCTGCACGAGATGGCGCTGCGGGCCCGCGACCAGGGGGACACCGCATGACCACGCCCGACGATCCGAGAAGAACGATGGCCCTGACACCGCCCGAGCACGACACCCCGCTCGTCCTCACCCCGCCCGAGCCCGTGCCCGCCGTCCGCGCCGAGCAGGCCTCCGGCCTGGTGCCGCTCGACGAGTCGGTCCGTACGGAGATGGCCCGCCGGGCCGAGGAGTACGTCGGCTCGCTGTCCGGTCTCGACCCGCGCTCCCCCGAGTTCGCCGGCCGGATCGGCGAGATCGCGGCGCTCGGCGCGGGCGAGATGCGCTCCGCCGCGCAGCAGTCGAACCGGATGCTGGACCGCACGATCCGCTCCCTCGGCGAGGGCGCGGGCGGCGGCGACGCGCAGACCCGGGTGGGCTCCTCCCTCGTCGAACTGCGGCGCACGGTCGAGGACCTGGACCCCCGCGACACCCCCGGCAAGGGCCTCAAGGGGCTGCTCTCCAAGCTACCGGGCGGCAACAAGCTGCGCGACCACGTCGCCAAGTACGCCTCCTCGCAGGCCACGCTGAACCGGATCGTCGGTTCGCTGCGCGGCGGACAGGACGAACTGCGCCGCGACAACGCCGCGTTGCAGACCGAGCGGGCCCGGCTGTGGGAGAGCATGGGCAAGCTCCAGGAGTACGCGGTGCTCACCGACGCGCTCGACGCGGCCGTGGAGGAGCGCATCGCGCTCACCGCGGACCCGGCCCAGGCGGACGCGCTGCGCGCCGACGTCCTCTTCCCGGTCCGGCAGAAGCACCAGGACCTGCTGACCCAACTCGCCGTCTGCGCCCAGGGGTACCTGGCGATGGACGTGGTCCGCCGGAACAACGACGAGCTGATCAAGGGCGTGGACCGGGCGGCGACGACGACCCTGTCGGCGCTGCGGATCGCGGTCATGCTCGCCTCCGCCCTCGAGAACCAGCGGAAGGTCACCGAGCAGGTGAACGTGCTGCGCTCGACGACCGAGGACCTGATCCGGGGCAACGCCGAGATGCTGGCGAGCCAGGCCGGTGAGATCCAGCGGATCGCGGCGGACCCGGCGGTGGGCGCCGAGACGCTCCGTACGGCCTTCCAGCAGATCTACCGGACGCTCGACGCCATCGACACGTACAAGGTGCAGGCGACGGAGTCGATGGCGGCGACGGTCGAGTCGCTGACGGCCGAACTCCAGGAGGCGAGCGCCCACCTGGACCGCAGCCGCCGCACCGGAGCCCTCGAAGGCGGTCTCGGATGAACCACGGCGCCACCCTCCGCCCCGCCGCTCCCGGGACCGCCCGCCGCGTCACCGCACGGCTGCGCCGCACGGCCGCCGGCACGGTCGCCCGCCTCGCGGGCGACCGGACCGACCGGAGCGGCTCCCGCGACACGACCGCCTCGCTCACGGCCCGCGACACCACCGCCGCACCCGCGCCCCGCGCCACGACCGCCGCACGCGCCGCGGCCGCCGTCCTCGCCCTCGCGCTCCTCGCCACCGCCTGCTCCGGCGGTGACGGCGGTGACGGCGGCGACCGCACCGACCAGCACGGCATGGAGTACAAGGCCGGCACCCTCCGGGTCCTCGCCTCCTCCGAACTGGCCGACATGGGGCCGATCCTCGACGAGGCCGCCAAGGCGACCGGGGTCACCGTCCGCCCCACCTACGCCGGCACCCTGGACGCCGTCGAGCGCATCGCGTCCGGCGAGGCGGACAAGGGCTACGACGCGGTGTGGCTGTCCTCCGACGACTACCTCCGGCTGCGCCCGGACACGGCGAAGAAGATCACCGACGAGACCCCGATCATGACCTCGCCGGTGGCGCTCGGCGTGCGGCCCGCCACCGTAGCCCGGCTCGGCTGGGACCCGGCGAAGGTGACCTGGTCGCAGCTGCACCGGGCCGTCGCCGACGGGAAGCTGACGTACGGCATGACGGACCCGAAGCGCTCCAACTCCGGTTTCTCCGCGCTCGTCTCGGTCGCCTCCGGGCTCTCCGGCGCCCAGTCCGCGCTGACCCAGCAGGACGTCGCCCGGGCCACCCCGCGCCTGAAGGAGTTCTTCACGGGCCAGAAGCTGACCTCGGGCTCCTCCGGCTGGCTCGCCACGGCCTACGCCCGCCGCACCGACGTCGACGCCCTGGTGAACTACGAGTCCGTGCTGCTGTCCGCGCCCGAGAAGCTGACCGTGATCCGGCCGTCCGACGGCGTCGTGACCGCCGACTACCCGTTCACCCTGCTCACCTCCGCCCGTCCCGAGGCGAAGGAGGCGGCGGGCCGGCTCACCACGTACCTGCGCACTCCGGACGCCCAGCGGCGGATCACCGAGACGACCCTGCGCCGCCCGGTGGTCGCCGGGGTCCGCCCGGCCTCGGCGCTCGCCCGGGACCAGCGCCGCGAGCTGCCGTTCCCGGGCAGCCGGGCGGTCGCCGACGGTCTGCTCGACGCGTACGACAACACCCTGCGCCGGCCCTCCCGCACGGTCTACGTGCTCGACACCTCGGGCTCCATGGGCGGGGAGCGGCTCGACCGGCTGAAGTCCGCGCTCGCCGAGCTGACCGGCGACTTCCGGGACCGGGAGGAGGTGACCCTGATGCCCTTCGGTTCCTCGGTGAAGCAGGGCGAGGTCCGTACGCACACGGTCGACCCGGGCTCGCCGAAGGTCGCGCTCGACGCGATCCGCGCCGACTCCCAGCGGCTCTCGGCCTCCGGCGGCACGGCCGTCTACTCCAGCCTCCAGGAGGCGTACCGCTTCCTGGGCAGGGCGCCGTCCGACAGCTTCACCTCGGTCGTCCTGATGACGGACGGGGAGAACACCGACGGCGATCCGGCGTCGTCCTTCGACACCTTCTACCGCTCCCTGCCGGCCGGGCAGCAGCGCACGCCGGTCTTCCCGATCCTCTTCGGGGACTCCGACCGCGGCGAGCTCGACCACATCGCGAGCCTGACCGGCGGGAAGCTCTTCGACGCGACCCGGGGTTCGCTCGACGGCGCCTTCGAGGAGATCCGTGGCTACCAGTGACCGCCTGCTCGGGTACGTCGAGTCCCGCAAGAACCTCACCGGCAGCGTCTGCGGTCTGGCCGGTGTCGGGATCGCCCTCACCGGCGCGGCGGGCGGACTCTGGCCGCTGGTGATCGCGGGGCTGTACGCGGCGGGGGCCCTGATCGCCCCGCCCGAGCGCCCCGACACCCCGCACTTCCCGGACGCGGGCGAGCAACTCGACGCCCTGCGCGACGACTTCGCGACCCTGCGCGCCTATCTGGCCGAGGTGGAGCTGCCGTCGTCCTCCCGTGACCGGCTCACCGAGCTCGACGCCCTGGTCGAGGCCCTGCTCGAACCGGGCTGGGTGAGCGACCCGGAGCACCTCCACGTCCTCGCCCGTGCGGTGCGGCAGGACGTCCCGGAGGCCGTCGACACCTTCGTACGGACGCGGTGGTGGTCGCGGGTCACCCCGGGCACGGAGCCCCCGGAGCGCCATCTCGAACGCCAACTGTCCGCGCTGCGCGAAGAAATGGCCGCGATCGCGGCCGCGCTCCAGGAGGCGGAGGAGCTGCGCCAGCAGACGCACACCCGCTACCTGGAGGAACGCGGCCACTGATCGGTTATGTTCCGCGCATGACACTTTCTGAGCGCATCACGTCCCGCCGCACGGTCCTGACGGCCTTCGCCGCCGCCGCCGCGGCGGGCACCCCCCTCGTCGGCCAACTGGCCGCCGCGGCCCCGGCGTTCGCCGAGGACGTCGAGTACGCCAACAACACCGCCCTGTACAAGGACCCGAACCTGGTCGAGGGCACCGCGTACAGCCGTCGCTACCGCCGCCACGAGAAGTTCGACCTGAAGCAGAGCGAGAAGTACGACTTCCCGCGCACCGCGATCCTCGCCCTGCACGGCGGCGGCATCGAGATCGGCACCAGCGAGCTCGCCCTGGGCATCGCCGGCTACAGCCCGAGCGACGCCGCCGGCGCCCCGGTCCTGCCGACCACGTACGACTACTGGATGTTCGAGGGCCTGCTCTCCACCGGCAACAAGGCGCTGCACGTCACTTCGAAGAACTGTGACGACCACGTCGCCCTGTCCCTGGCCAAGAGCCACCTCAACGTGCTGTCGCTGCACGGCTGTCAGTACGACCAGCTGGGCATGCCCGAGCCCATGATCTGGCCGCCGAGCACCGATCCCCGTCTGGCCGTCGTGGGCGGTCTCAACCCGGCGTTCCGCACGGCCCTGGTGAGCGAGCTCACCAAGGCGGGCTTCCCGGCGATCGACGCCTTCGACCCCAAGTACGGCACGAGGCTCAACGACTTCAACGGCAGCCACGTCACCAACCCGTGCAACCTCACGATGCTCGGCAAGGGCGCCCAGATCGAGATGACCACGGAGCTGCGCCAGAGCCTCTTCGACGACTACTCGTCCCGGTCCGCCCGTGCGGCCACCTGGAACGGCGAGTTCGTGAAGTTCCGTGACGCCTGCCGTCGCGCCATCACGACCGTCGAGGCCTCCCAGCCGATCCTCTAGTCGCGCGCGATACGGGGACATGCGCCGGCCCCCGGAGCCTGAGGGGGCTCCGGGGGCCGGTTGCGTCGTGGTGGGCCGTCGTGACCCCACTGGTCAGGGCGGTGTTTCGGGGCAACCCACCACGAGTCTCGGAGGGACTAGCCGAGGCGCTCCACGAGGGCGCGGTACTCGTCCCACAGCTCCTTCGGCGTGTGGTCGCCGAAGGTGTTCAGGTGGTCGGGGACGAGGGCGGCCTCCTCGCGCCACACGTCACGGTCGACCTTGAGGAGGAACTCCAGGTCCTCGGCCGGCAGGTCCAGGCCCTCGGTGTCGAGGGACTCGGCGGTCGGCAGGATGCCGATCGGGGTCTCGACGCCCTCTGCCTTGCCGTCGAGGCGCTCGACGATCCACTTCAGGACGCGGCTGTTCTCGCCGAAGCCGGGCCAGACGAACTTGCCGGCGTCGTTCTTGCGGAACCAGTTCACGTAGTAGATCTTCGGCAGCTTCGCCTGGTCCGCGTCGGCGCCGACCTTGACCCAGTGGGCCATGTAGTCGCCCATGTTGTAGCCGCAGAAGGGCAGCATGGCGAAGGGGTCGCGGCGCAGCTCGCCGACCTTGCCCTCCGCGGCGGCGGTCTTCTCGGAGGCGACGTTCGCACCGAGGAAGACGCCGTGGTTCCAGTCGAAGGACTCGGTGACCAGCGGGACGGCGGAGGCGCGGCGGCCACCGAAGAGGATCGCGGAGATCGGGACGCCCTTGGGGTCCTCCCACTCGGGGGCGATCGTCGGGCACTGGCCGGCGGGGACGGTGAAGCGGGCGTTCGGGTGGGCGGCCGGGGTCTCGGACTCCGGCGTCCAGTCGTTGCCCTTCCAGTCCGTGAGGTGCGCGGGGGCCGTCTCGGTCATCCCCTCCCACCACACGTCGCCGTCGTCGGTGAGCGCGACGTTCGTGAAGACGGAGTTGCCCCACAGGGTCTTCATGGCGTTGGCGTTGGTGTGCTCGCCGGTGCCGGGCGCGACGCCGAAGAAGCCGGCCTCGGGGTTGATCGCGTAGAGGCGGCCGTCCTCGCCGAAGCGCATCCAGGCGATGTCGTCGCCGATGGTCTCGACCGTCCAGCCGGAGATCGTGGGCTCCAGCATCGCGAGGTTGGTCTTGCCACAGGCCGACGGGAAGGCGGCGGCGACGTACTTGGCCTCGCCCTGCGGCGGGGTGAGCTTGAGGATGAGCATGTGCTCGGCGAGCCAGCCCTCGTCACGCGCCATGACGGAGGCGATGCGGAGCGCGTAGCACTTCTTGCCGAGCAGGGCGTTGCCGCCGTAGCCCGAGCCGTACGACCAGATCTCGCGGGTCTCGGGGAAGTGCGAGATGTACTTGGTGGTGTTGCAGGGCCACGGCACGTCCTCCTGGCCCTCCTCCAGGGGGGCGCCGAGGGTGTGGACGGCCTTCACGAAGAAGCCGTCGGTGCCGAGCTCGTCGAGGACGGCCTGTCCCATGCGGGTCATGGTGCGCATGGAGACGGCGACGTACGCGGAGTCGGTGATCTCGACGCCGATGGCGGAGAGCGGGGAGCCGACGGGGCCCATGCAGAAGGGCACGACGTACATGGTGCGGCCGCGCATGGAGCCGCGGAAGATGCCCTTCTCACCGGCGAAGATGTCCTTCATCTCCGCGGGGGCCTTCCAGTGGTTGGTCGGGCCCGCGTCCTCCTCCTTCTCGGAGCAGATGAAGGTCCGGTCCTCGACGCGCGCGACGTCGGACGGGTCGGAGGCGGCGTAGTACGAGTTCGGGCGCTTGACCGGGTCGAGCTTCTTGAACGTCCCCTTGGCGACGAGCTCCTCGCACAGGCGCTCGTACTCGGCCTCGGATCCGTCGCACCAGACGATGTTGTCCGGCTGGGTGATCTCGGCGATCTCGTTCACCCAGGAGACGAGCTCCTGGTGCTGGGTGGGGACGTCGGTGGGAGCCGCGTTGTCGCGCGCCACGATTGCTCCTTGAAGAGGGGTTTTCAGATGTATGCCCCGTGGGGGCCGCGACCCGGATGCTTCGTAGCTGCTCATCCGGTGCCGACCGCACTCATTTGATCATCCGATGGATACGCCCATATGTCCAGGGGGGTGCACATGTGAGCATCGCCACTCATGTCCGGTACCTACGGGGGCGTAGCTAGGATTCGGTCTCATGACTGCAGCAACGCCGGAAGTGACCCCGACCGAGGGCGCCCTGCCACTCCCGACGAAGCCCCGGCTCAGAGGATGGCTGCACGCGGGCATGTTCCCCGCCGTGATCGTCGCGGGCCTCGCCCTCGTCGCTCTCTCCGACTCACCCCGCGCCCGCATCGCCTGCGGGATCTACGCCCTCACCGCCTGCCTGCTCTTCGGCATCAGCGCGCTGTACCACCGCGGCAACTGGGGCCCGCGCGGCGAGGCCGTGCTCCGGCGCCTCGACCACGCCAACATCTTCCTGATCATCGCGGGCACCTACACCCCGCTCACCCTGCTGCTGCTCCCCGACTCCACGGCGAAGCCGCTCATGTGGGCGGTCTGGGCGGCGGCCGCGGCCGGCATCGCCTTCCGCGTCTTCTGGGTGGGCGCCCCTCGCTGGCTGTACACGCCCTGCTACATCGCGATGGGCTGGGCGGCCGTCTTCTTCCTGCCCGACTTCATGCGCGCGGGCGGCATCGCCGTCCTCGTCCTCGTCGTCGTCGGCGGACTGCTCTACAGCGCGGGCGGTGTCATCTACGGCCTCAAGCGCCCGAACCCCTCGCCGCGCTGGTTCGGCTTCCACGAGGTCTTCCACTCGCTGACCCTCGCGGCCTTCATCGTCCACTACGTCGGCATCTCCCTGGTCGCCTACCGGCACGCCTGACCGGCCCGACCGGTGCGCCCGACCGGTCCGCCCGACCGGGGACAATGAGGGCCATGAGCCTGCGCGAACGCAAGAAGGCGAAGACCCGCGCGGCGATCCGGAAGGCCACCTACCGGCTCGCCGCCGAGCAGGGCTGGGACGCTGCCACCACCGAGCGCATCGCCGAGGCCGCCGAGGTCTCGCCCTCCACCGTCGTGCGCTACTTCCCGGCCCGGGAGGACATCCTCCTCACCGCCGAGAACGACGAGGAGCTCGAAGCGCGGCTGCGCGCCCGTCCCGCCGGCGAGGACCCCCTCGCCTCGCTCCGGGCGGTCGTCCTCGAAGCCGTCCGCACGGCCCTCGACGAGGAACCCGAGGAGACCCGGCTGCGTGCCCGGCTCATGGTGGAGATCCCCGCCGTCCGCGCCCGGCTCACCGAGACCACCGCGGTCACCGGCCGCCGCCTCGCCCGCGCGATCGCCGACCGCACCGGCCGGGACGCGGACGACCTGGAGGTACGGGTCTTCACGGCGGCGGCCCTCGGCGCCCTGCGCGAGGCGACCCTGTACTGGGCCGAGCACGGCGGCACCGACGACCTCGTCGCCCTCCTCGACCGGACGGTCGGCACCCTCAGGGGCGGCCTGACGCCGTCACGGCCGGTCCCCTAGCGCGGCCCGCACGATCCGCGCCGACTCCGGATTGTCGGCGCACTCCCACACGCCGTGCGGGCAGTAGTCGGTGACGGTCTGGTAGACGGGCCGGTGCGTCGCGAACCAGTCCAGCATCCCCCGCACGTACGCCGGGTTGTCCCCGTTCCTGAAGAGCCCCCACTCCGGGTACGAGACGGGCTTGCCGTGCGCCGCCGCGAAGCGCACGTGGTGTTCGAGCCCGTACTCCTCGTCCACCTGCTCCTCGAAGGAGAGCCCGGCGGGCTGGTCGTAGGCGTCCATCCCGATGACGTCCACCACGTCGTCGCCCGGGTAGCAGTGCGGCCAGGGGATCGCGTCGAGCCCCCGGCTCGGCGTGAAGTCGAAGCGGAACCGCTGCCCCGGCACTCCCCGCAGCACCCCCACCACCCGCCGCCAGTACGCCTTCCAGGCCGTCGGGTCCGGTCCGCAGCGATGGCCGTACGTGGTGCCGTTCATCTCCCAGCCGAGCACCAGGACCGCGTCGCCGAGCCCGTGCCCCACGAGCCGCTCCCCCAGGATCCGGAAGTGCCCGTCGTACGCCCCGTCCGCGCCCCGCCGCAGCCCGGCCCGCACCTCGGCGTCCGACAGGCCGGCCTCGTTGCGGTCGAGCATCGGCACGTTCAGCACGAAGAGGCGCCCCGGCCGCTCGGCCTTCCAGCGCGCCCAGGGCCCGAAGAGCGCCGGATGCCCCTCGATGTTGGACCAGCGGTCGCCCGGCAGATAGGTGTGGCCGACGGTCAGGGAGTCGCCGCCGAGCCAGGCCTGCACCTGTGCGATCCGGCGCACCCCGGCCTCGTCGGAGCCGGTGAAGAACCCCGACGGGACACCCGGCAGCGGCTGTTGCCCGGACTCGGTCCCCGTCCCGGTGGGACGGCCGCCCGGCACGAGCCGGTCGGGCAGCAGGAGGAGTACGACAACGGCCGCGAGCAGCACGGTCAGTGCGGCCCGCGGCCAGGTGAACCAGGTGGGGAGGCGGCTCACGTCAGCTCGTCCAGAAGTCCCACCAGCGGGTCAGGATCAGCATCCCGATGATCCCGATGTGCAGGGCCGGCAGGGCGAAGGTGAACTCGCCGAGGAAGGTCCGCAGCCCCGCCGGGGCGGGCAGCAGGCGTTCCCGGACGTTGTGCGCGGTGACGTACCAGAACATGGTGATGGTGGCGGTCCAGGCCAGGCAGCACCACAGGCAGAGCGAGTTGATCTCGTACAGCGACTGGTACATCAGCCAGGTGCAGAAGCCGACCCCGAAGAGCATCCCGGCGTTGAGGCCGAGCCAGAACCAGCCCCGGTAGCGGGCCCCGGCGAGCAGCCCGGCACCGGCGGCGACGACGACGGCGTACGTGACGAGCCCGAGCATCGGGTTCGGGAAGCCGAAGACCGCCGCCTGCTCGCTCTTCATGATGTTGCCGCAGGACACGACCGGGTTCAGGCTGCACCCGGGCTGGAAGCCGGGGTCCTCCAGGAGCCGGAACTTGTCGATCGTGATCACCCACCCGGCGAGCACGCCCGCGGCCCCGGTGACGACCAGCAGCCAGGCCAGGGCCCGGCTCGCGCCGATCGGGCCGTCGGCCTCCCTCGCGGTCCCGTCCCGCCGCTGGCCCGGCACTCCGCCCCGTACGTCCACCGTCGCCATGACGCGGCCCCTTCCCGCTCAGCCCTGGATGCGGCGGACCGGCAGCAGGACGTGGGCGCAGTCGGCGAGCATCTCCTCGTCCGAGACGAAGGCCCGCAGCCGCGCCTCGTCGACGGGCTGTCCGGGCACGCCCTCGGACCAGGGACGCACGGAGCAGAGGAAGTAGACCTTGCCCTGGGCGCGGGCGGCCGCCTCCCACTCCTCCGGCACCGGGCACTGGACCTTCAGGAAGGGCAGGGTGAGCACGGCGGAGCCGCCCTCGACGAGCAGCGTGGCGTTGATCCCGGCGTCCTTCTCCAGATCGAAGAGCCGGTCGCCGACCGAGAGGTTCATCGACTCCAGGGCCGCGCGCATCGCCTGCTGACCGGCCTCCGGGCCGTCCCGGCCGTCACCGAGCGAATACGCCATCAGGAACGGCGTGGCCGCCGAGTCGGCGGAGGGCTCGCTGGCCCACGGAATCACCGTGAGAGTTCCCAGCGGAGAGGCGCTGCGCGCCGAGGAAACGACGTGGGAAGTGGTCATGCAACCGGATGCTAATGCTCCAACCACCCTTTCCCCGTGCCGCTTTCACCCGAACGGCCGACATTCACGCCGCTGGCATTTCCGCCGCAACGAACCCGGGTTTTCATCGTTGTGCCCCTGAGGGCATAAGCCGACCACCAGGAGATCACTGATGATCGTCCCGCGCCGCGTCGCACTGCGGTCCCTGTTCGCCCTTGCCGTCACCGCCTTCACGGGCGGTGCGCTCGGCCGTATCGCGAGCCGACCGGAATCGGGGGGCACGCACGATCCGCACGCCTTCGACGAGATGTACCGGGGTCGTCGCCTCCTGGGCTTCTCCGGCCCCGGCGGCGAGCCGACGGCCCTCGTCGACGGCCGGCCGCTGCATCTGATGCGCTGCGCCGACGGCGGCTACGTCACCCCGATCGACCACTACGAGTCCTGCCCGACGCCCCTGGCGGCCACCCGCGCGGCCGTGGACGAACTGGGCACCGCCCGGCTCTCCCCCCTCGCGGGCGCCCACGGCGTCCCCACCGACCCGACGGGAGGGAGCCCGCGTGGTGTACACGCGTAAGAACCAGCGCGATCTGACCGGCGCCGAGCGCCGCAAGTTCGTCGCCGCCGTCCTGGAGCTCAAGCGCACCGGTGCGTACGACCGCTTCGTCCGCACCCACATCGACTACTACACGGCCGACGGGGAGGGCCGGCTCCGGATCGCCCACATGACGCCGAGCTTCCTGCCCTGGCACCGCAAGTTCCTGCTGGAGTTCGAGACGGCCCTGCGCCGGATCGACCCGACGGTCTCCGTCCCGTACTGGGACTGGACCCGGGACAACTCGCCGGCCTCCTCGATCTGGCGCGAGGACTTCATGGGCGGCAACGGGCGCCGGGCCGACCTCCAGGTGATGACGGGCCCCTTCGCGCACTCCGCCGGGCGGTGGACGATCACCCAGTCGATGACCGACACCCGCTATCTGACCAGGGACTTCGGCCGCCCCCGCGACCCGATCACGCTCCCCACCACCGCCCAGCTCGACGAGGTGATGCGCGAGCGGGTGTACGACGCCGCGCCCTGGAACTCGACGAGTGCCACCGGCTTCCGCAACGCCCTGGAGGGCTGGGGGCCCGGCCGGGGCAACGACCGGTTCCGGATCCACAACCGGGTGCACCGCTGGGTGGGCGGCATGATGCTCGGCGGCGGCTCCGTGAACGACCCGGTCTTCTGGCTGCACCACTCCTTCGTCGACCTGGTCTGGTCGCGCTGGCAGCAGCGGAACCCCGGCGCCGCCTACCTGCCGGCGGAGCCGCCGCCCCTGGGCGACGCGCAGTACCGCAAGGTCGCCGCCCGGCACGAACCGATGGCGCCCTGGGGCGTGACCCCGGTGTCGATGTTCGACCACAGCCGGATCTACCGGTACGCGTGAGCCCCGCACACGGATGTCCCCCCGGCCGCAGCGGCCGGGGGGACATCCGTGGGAAGCAGGGGGATCAGCCGCCGTAGCCGCCGTCACCGTTGCCGTGGCCGCCGCCGTGGCCGTCGACGTTGATGCAGGTGTTGCCGAACGCGGGGTTCAGCAGACCGATGACGTTGACGGTGTTGCCGCAGAGGTTGATCGGGACGTGGACCGGGACCTGGACGGCGTTGCCGGAGGCGACACCGGGCGAGTGGGCGGCGACGGCCCCGGCGCCGGCGTCGGCGACGGCCAGGCCGGCTCCGCTGAGGGCAACGGCACCCGTGCCGGCGAGAACGGCGGCAGCCTTCGCGATGCGAGACATCAAGAACTCCTTGGACTGGAAAGCGACCGCAGGAATCACGGCCGTCACTTCCGTTCAACGCCGATCACCGGAGAGGGTCACGGGCATTGGGCCGAAAGAGAAGAAGGAAAACGGAAAAATGGCCCGCGGCCCGAATGCCGTCCGCCGCCGGATACGACGGGACGCCTTCGGCCCGCGGGCCGCGGCCATGCGACAAGCCTTCTCTTGCAACGACCGACGACCCTTGGGGTGGCGGGGAAGAATCGTGTCTTCACCCGCCCGGTCACCGGTCGTACGAATGAACGGGGGCGCGAATGCCTCAGCCCGCGTCCGGCGCCAGGCCCAGCTGCGGGTCGAGGGCCCCGCTGAGCACCGGGGTGAGGAGCCCGACCTGAGGCTTCGCCAGGTCCGGCAGCCCGGCGAGCCCGTTGCCGCGCGGGGCCTCCACCGGGTTGCCGACGACGGCGCCCGGGGTGGCCGCCTTCATCTCCGAGTGCGGGCTGCTGAGCAGGGCGCGACCGGGCTCGCTGCCCTTGAGGAGCTCTGGCAGCGGCGCGTCGACGACGGTCTCCGGCAGGGTGCCGGTCAGCGGGACGCTGGGCAGGGCGACGTCCGGGAGCACGCCGACACCCTTCTGGAAACCGGTGGGCGCGCCGGGCATCGGGACGGGAACGCCGGTCGCCACGGTCGGCGCGTCCATCGGCAGGACCGGCTCCAGGCCCTGGAGCGGAACGATCACCGGAGCCTCGACGGCGGCGGCGGGAGAGGCCAGGGCGGCGGAGGCGAATGCGGTCATGAGGAGTCCCATGCCGGCGTGAGAACGCAGAGTCATGTGAGGAGAACGAGCCCCTTGGCCGAAACGTCGCGGGACTAACCCATGTGCAGCAACGCGCAGGGCCCTCACCGGTGAAGGCGAGGGCCCGGGTTGACGCGGTGCCGACGTGCGGGATCAGTGCCGGCGGGCGAGCCGTCCGCCGCGGAGGTAGACGACGCCACCACCGATGACCAGTGCGGCACTGATCGCGGCCGCCCCCATGAGCGCGGGATCCATACCGGTCCCGGGCAGCTCCCCACAACCGTGATGCGGCCCTTCCCCGGGCGCGGGCTGCTCACATGTGGGGTGGTCGGTGGGCTGATCGGTCGGGTGGTCGGTGGGCTGATCGGTCGGGTGGTCGGTGGGCTGATCGGTCGGGTGACCCGTCGGGTGACCGGTCGGGTGACCCGTCGGGTGACCGGTCGGGTGACCCGTCGGGTGACCGGTCGGGTGACCCGTGGGGTGACCCGTCGGGTGACCCGTCGGGTGACCGGTCGGGTGACCCGTGGGGTGACCGGTCGGGTGACCGGTGGGATGACCCGTGGGGTGACCGGTCGGGTGACCCGTCGGATGACCGGTGGGATGACCCGTGGGGTGACCCGTGGGGTGACCGGTGGGATGACCCGTGGGGTGACCGGTCGGGTGACCCGTCGGATGACCGGTGGGATGACCCGTGGGGTGACCCGTGGGGTGACCGGTGGGGTGACCGGTGGGATGACCCGTGGGGTGACCGGTCGGGTGACCCGTCGGATGACCGGTGGGATGACCCGTGGGGTGACCCGTGGGGTGACCGGTCGGGTGACCCGTCGGATGACCGGTGGGATGACCCGTGGGGTGACCGGTCGGGTGACCCGTCGGATGACCCGTCGGGTGACCGGTCGGATGACCCGTCGGGTGACCGGTCGGGTGCCCGGTCGGGTGGCTCGTGGGGTGACCCGTCGGGCCCGGCCCCTCGCCGTAGCCGCCCGGCCCCTCGCCGTAGCCGCCCGGCCCCTCGCCGTAGCCGCCCGGCTCCTCGCCGTAGCCGTCGGGGTCCTCCGCGTGGGCGCAGAGGTCTCCGACGGCTGCCCCGGCGATTCCGCCGAGCTCCATGCTGCCGCAGACGTCCGCCGGCAGGGTGGCCCGGACGTGCCCGGCCGCGCCGGAGCCGGGCCTGTCGCCCGTGCCGGGGTGGGAGTTCGCGGCCAGGGCGAAGCCCCCGCTCAGCGACAGGATGCCGGTCGCTGCCGCCGCGGTGAGTACTTTCCTGCTGATGATGGACCGCATACCGCTCTTCCTCTGGAGAAAGGGAGAGACCGGCGAGGATCCCCCCTCGCTCCGACCGGCCTGATCCGCATCGACGTTCACATGGGATCGGCCAGAGGGTATGGGTCGGCGCCCGGCGCACAGCCGGGGCCACACGGCAGCTGATCAGAAAATCATTCGATCAGCCGACCGTGAGGAACGGCGGCACGACGGTCCACCGTAAGCGCCCGTGGGGCAGGTGTTACTGATGTGACGTCAGCCGCCCAGGCCGCCGGCGACCGGGAGGCCACCCAGCAGCGAGGCGCCCTTGGTGGCGCTGTTCAGCTGGTCCGCCGCCTTCGTCACGGTCTGGACCGGGGAGCCGTCCGTGGTGCTGCTCAGCATGTCGCTCTTGAGCCCGTTGGCGGCGATCGCTTCGAGGCCGCCGTTCAGGCTGGTGGGGGTCAGCGCCTCCGTGGCCATGGCGGGCGCGGCGGCACCCAGGGCCATCAGCGAACCGGCGACGACCGCGGCGACCTTGGTGGGCTTCATGGGGTGAATCCTTCCTCTGTGCTTTCAAGTCACGTTCTGTACAGGGTTCTTGGCCGAATCCTGTACATCGTTCTGCTTCTGTAACGAGGAGTGAGCACGCCGGAAACTCCGGGAGGAAGGATTTCTCGGTACTGCACCCGATCGATGCGGGCCGGTGCTATTTGCCGATCGCACACGTCCGTACCGGCCCGACGGAAGCCGGGCCGGTACGGGGTGCGGGGCGCTACCGGGCGGGCGGCGGGGGCTGGACCGGCAGCTCGGGCACGGTGGCCGGTGGCTTGACGGGCAGCTCCAGCGCGGTGACCGGGAGCGTGGGCGCGGTGGCGGCGCCCGGGGCGGGCAGCCCGCCGAGCAGGGTGCCGAAGACCAGGTTGACCAGCGAGGTCAGCGTGGAGGTGACCTGCGGTACGACTCCGCCGACACCGGAGGTGACGGTGGCGAGCAGGGCGGCGACCGCCTTCTCGACGCTTCCGAGGGTGTCGGACACGACGTCCGTCGGGGCGGCCGGGAGCTCGGGGGCGGTGGGGGTGTCCGGAAGGGGGACGGTGGCCTTCGCCTGGTCGACCGCTGTGGCGATCTCGGCCTTGAAGGCCTCGGCGTCGGCCGCGGACAGTCGGCCGGAGTCGGCCTCTAGGGCGGCCGTGACGAGTTCGGTGACGGGGGTCGTCACCGAGCCGAGCTCGCCGAGCGCTTCGGCCTGGGCCAGCAGGGCGGCGGTGTCCGGGAGGGGCGCGTGCCCGGCCCGGTCGGCCGCGGAGGACGGGTGGTGTTCGTCGGCGAAGGCGGGTCCCGCCGCGCCGAGGGTGAGGGCGGCGGATATCGCCAGGGCGGTGAGGTGGCGTGTGGCCAGGGGACGCATATGTGTTCCTTTTCCTTATGCGTCGGACAACTGCCCTCTCACGGTGCCTGCGGGTATAGCCCTCCGCAACCGCTGGACTACGGAGCGCCACGCCCCCGTTCGGGTGAATCCGCCTCCGGGCCCTGCCCCCGAAGGGGCGTACGCCGTTGCACCGGACGGCGCACGAGGGTGCGTCCGAACGAGTACCGGACCAGTGGCGGCAAGGAAAAAGCCGGTGCGCCCACCCAGGGGTGGGCGCACCGGCTTCGGAAGGACCGATCAGGCGTGCCAGATCAGGCGTTGATGCAGGTGTTGCCGAAGGTCGGGTTCAGCGCGCCGATGACGCTGACGGTGTTGCCGCACAGGTTGACCGGGATGTGGATCGGGACCTGGACGACGTTGCCGGAGATGACACCGGGGGACTTCACGGCCGCGGCCTCGGCGCCGGCGTCGGCGGCGGCGACACCGGCGGCACCGGCGACGGTGGCAGCGGCGGTGGCGGTCAGGACAACGGCCTTGGCGATACGGGACATGGGGAGGTGCTCCTCGATCGAATTCATCCAACTCGGACTGCGCGGACTGTTCGGCCCGGCTCCTTCAACAACGCCCCGGCTTTTCATCGGTTGCTCTCCCGAACGGGTGACGTTCAACCGATCTTTGGGCCATAAGAGGGCCATTGGAGGGACTGGGCGTGGAATGGCGCAACACGCTCAACGAGGAACCGGGCACCCGGATACGGGAGTTAGCGTTTCCGGGCATCTAATGCTTACTATCGCCCCGCATCGGGGTTATAACGTTCCCGAACGTTGCTTCCGGGCCCGCCGCGCGTTCACCCATTTCGTGCGGACGACACCTTCATCTCCCCCGGCCTACTCGGGTCTTCCCTCCCTTCTCTCATCAAAGCGGAGAACCTGTATGCGGAATTCAGCGGGTCTTGCTGTGCGTCGCAGCGTGTTGTGCGCCTTGTCGTGTGCGGCCCTGACCGCCGCGCTGCCCGGCGCCTCCGCGGCCGCGCCCCGGCCACGGGAGGCGGCCCGCGTCCCGTTCACCGCCCGCCACCAGGCCGTACAGCACGGTGGGATCGTGCGCGCCGCCAACACCTCGGCGGAGGGTGCGAAGGGTACCGAGTCGGTCAACGACGGCGCCTCGATCAGGTACGTCGACGTGGACAGCGACCCCAACACGTACAACTCCAGCCGTGCCGAGCTCGCGGTGCCGGCGGGCGCCCGGGTCACCTGGGCCCGGCTCTACTGGGGCGGGAACCTGCGGGTGGGCGAGCAGAAGCCGCCGAAGGACGACGGCCGCGTCCTGATCGCCGAGCCCGGGGGGCGGTACAAGGCGCTGTTCGCCGACTCCGTGATCGGCCACCGCACGGCCGACGGCGCCGACGCCTTCCAGGCCTCCGCCGACGTCACGGAGCTGGTCCGCCGGTCGCATCCGGGGCAGTGGACCGTGGCGCAGGTCAATGTGGCGATGGGCCGTTCCGCGGTGGGCGGCTGGGGTGGCTGGACGCTCGTCGCCGCGTACGAGAAGGCCTCGGAACCGCTGCGCCGGATCAGTGTCTGGGACGGTTTCGAAACGGTCGGCCCACGCGCCGGCGAGCTGCGCGTCCCGGTCGACGGAAACCGTTTTCCCAAGGGCGTCCAGGGGCGTCTCGGCCTGATCGCCTATGACGGTGACCGCGGGACTTCCGGGGATTACCTGACGGTGGAAACGAGCCGCTCGAAGAGCACCCGTCTCTCCGATTCCGCCAATTCCGCGGACGACGTCCTGAACTCCACCGTCACCGAATTCGGCGCCGGTCGTACCGTACGCCGACCCGATCGTACGAACACCCTCGGATACGACTCCGACGTGTTCGACCTGCGGGGGGCGCTGCGCTCCGGGGGCGACCGGGTCCACGTCCGGGTCGGTAGCCGGAAGGACACCGTCTGGCTCGGCGCGGTCTTCCTCCAGGCGGACGTCCGGCGCTGACGTGCAGTCACCACTCGACACGGACCTCGGGTCCGTCACCGTCCTGCACGCGGTCCAGCCCGGCGACGGCGGGGTCGCCCGTGTCGTCGTCGACCTGGTCCGCGCCCAGCGCGCCGCCGGCCTGCGGGTCGCGGTCGCCTGCCCGCCCGGCACCTGGCTCTCCGGCGCCGTCCGCGCCGAGGGCGCCGAGACCCACGACTGGCGGGCCGGCCGCGACCCCGGGTCCGCCGTCCTGCGCGAGACGCGGGAGCTGGCCCGGCTGGTCCGCGCGGTCCGGCCCGGGCTGGTCCACGCGCACAGCGCCAAGGCCGGTCTGTGCGCCCGACTCGCCGTGCGGGGACGGATCCCGACGGTGTATCAGCCGCACGCCTGGTCCTTCGAGGCGGTCGAGGGGAGGACCGCCGCGGTCGCCCGGCGCTGGGAGCGGTTCGGCGCCCGGTGGACGGACCGCGTCCTCTGCGTGAGCGAGGCCGAGCGGCGTACCGGCGAGGCGGCCGGGGTCGTGGCGGACTGGTCGGTCGTCCACAACGGCGTGGACACGGCCAGGTTCGCCACCGACGGGCCGCCCCGCAACGCGGCGCCCACGGTCGTCTGCGTGGGCCGGCTCTGCCGGCAGAAGGGACAGGACGTGCTGCTCGCCGCCTGGCCCGCCGTCCTCGCGGAGGTGCCCGCGGCCCGGCTCGTCCTGGTCGGCGACGGCCCGGACGCGGAGGCGCTGCGGGCCGCGGCCGGCCCGTCGGTGCGGTTCACGGGGGCCGTCGAGGACCCCGTGCCCTGGTACCGGACCGCCGACGTGGTCGTCCTGCCGTCCCGCTGGGAGGGCATGGCCCTCGCGCCCCTGGAGGCCATGGCCGCGGGCCGGCCGGTCGTCGTCAGCGACGTGGACGGCGCGCGCGAGAGCCTGCCGCCCGCCCACGCACCCCAGTGCCTGGTCCCGCCCGAGGACCCGGCCGCACTCGCCACCGCTCTGGGCCGCCTCCTCGGCAGGCCGGAGCTGCGGCACCGCCTGGGCCGCGAGGCCCACGAGCACGTACTCAGCAGATTCGATGTCCGGCGCACCGGCGCGGCCGTCGCGGGCGTCTACCGCGAGCTGGCCGGAGTGCGGGGGGCCGAGCACAGAGAGCCGATTGCGCAGTGACCACGGAAAGCACCAGCGTCCCCTCCTCGCCGGGCCCCTGGCCCACGGCGGGCCAGGCCTTCGGCCGCGCCTCCCTCACGCCGCGCCGCGGCACGACCGGCCGGCTCGCGCTGCCGCGCCACCGGCGCGAGCGGCGGCGGTCCGGCGTGGCGGCGCTCGTGGCGGTCGACGCCCTGGCCGTCCTCGCCGCCGCGTCGGTGCTGAGCGCGGCGCACCACGACGTCCGGCTCGTGCTGCCGGTCGTGGCGGTCGTCCTCGTCCTCGACGGGCACGCCGGGCTCTACCGGCCGGCCGCGCACACCCGGACCCTCGACGAGCTGCCCGCGCTGGGCTCCCGCGCCGGATTCGCCTGGTGCCTGGCGGCGGCCGCGGTCGCCGCGTACTCCCCCACCCTGGCGATCGGGCCGCTGCGGCTCTGCGCCGCCTACGGCACGCACGTCGCCCTGGTGTGCCTGGTCCGCGCCGTGCTGCTCGGGCGGCGGCGCCGGATCGCACGGGAGCGTCCGCGGTCGGCGCTGGTCATCGGCGGGACGGGGGCCGCGCGCCGGTTCGCGGCGGCGGCCGCCCAGCACCCCGAGTACGGGGTGCGGCCGGTCGGGATCGTGGGCGTGCCGGAGCAGGGCGGCGCTTCCCGGGCGACCGGGGAGGCCGGGCTTCCGGTGCTCACCACGACCGAGGAGATCCACCGGGCGGTCATCCAGAACACCGTGCGCGACGCCGTGTTCCTCGACGACGACCCGGGTCTGGTGACGCTCTTCCAGCAGTACGGCTGCGCCACCTGGCGGGTCGGCGGCCGACACCAGGACGGGCCGATGGGCGCGCACATGTGGGGGTACGCCTGGCACCGGATCGTCCCGCTGCGCGAGCGGCGCGGGCGGGCCGCGAAGCGGGCCCTCGACATCGTGCTGGCCGCCCCCGCGCTCGCGGTCGCGCTGCCGGTGCTGCTGCTGTGCGCGCTGGCGGTGCGGCTCTCGGACGGTCCCGGGGTGCTCTTCCGGCAGGAGCGGGTGGGGCAGCACGGGCGCCACTTCACCCTGCTCAAGTTCCGTACGCTGCGCCCCTCCGACGACACCGAGTCGGCGACCCGCTGGAACGTGGCGGGCGACCGGCGGATGAGCGCGGCCGGGAGCTTCCTGCGGAAGACCTCCCTGGACGAGCTGCCGCAGCTGTGGAACGTGCTGCGCGGGGACATGAGCCTGGTCGGCCCGCGGCCCGAACGCCCGTACTTCGTCGCCCAGTTCAGCAAGGTCCACGCGGGGTACGCGGCCCGCCATCGGATGCCCGTGGGGCTCACGGGGCTGGCGCAGGTGCACGGGCTGCGCGGCGACACCTCGATCGAGGACCGCTGCCGCTTCGACAACCACTACATCGACCACTGGTCGCTCTGGCAGGACGTCTGCATCCTGCTGCGCACGGCGGCCGGGCTCGTCCGACCCACGGGGAGCTGAGGATGGCCACGGCCGTGACGACGGCGCCGACGCTCCCGGCGGCGCCGGAGACCGCGGACGTACGGGACCTGGTCCGCCGGGTCGGGGCGCTGTCCCCGGTCCTCGCCGTGATCGCGCTGCTGCTCGTCCCGGGCGGCGGCGGCGCGCAGGGCGGCACCGGAGGCACGGGGACGGTCGCGGACGCGGCGTCCGGGCTCCTCGTCCTGATCTGCCTGGTGCGGGTGCTGCGCGGCGGGGCCCGGCCGCTGAGCCGGGCGGCGGCCGTCGTCCTCGGCCTGCCGGTGCTCGGGATCTGTCTGGCCGCGATCACCTCGAACGACCCGGCGGCGAGCCTGCCGGGCGTCGCCCGTTACCTGCAGGTCTTCGTCCTCGTCCCGGCGGCCGTGCTCCTGACGGTCCGCGACCGGCGGGACTTCGCCGTGATCGCCTGGGGCCTGGTCGCGTTCGCACTGCTCCAGGGCGCGGTCGGCGTCGTCCAGTACCTGACGGGCACGGGCGCCTCGTACCAGGGCGAGGACATCCGGGCCGTCGGCACCTTCGGGGCGACCGACGTGATGGGCATGGCGACGGTCGTGGCGTACGGGCTCGTCGTCGTCACCGGGGTCGCGCTCGGCAGCGGCCCCGGCCGCGTCCGCACGGTCGCGACGGTCTGCGCGGCTCTCCTCTTCGTCCCGCTGGTGCTGTCCTTCAGCCGGGGCGCGTGGATCGCGACCGTGCTCACCTGCGCGATCCAGCTGCTGCTGGCGGGGGTCCGGCGGGCGGTGCGGGTGGCGCTCGCGGCGGCCGCGCTCGGGGTGGTCCTGGTCGGCGGCCTCGGGATCGGTTCGGAGATGGTGGAGGAGCGGGTCGCCAGCATCACGCAGGTGACGGCTGCGCCGGACCAGTCGGTGACGGACCGGTACACGATGTGGGCGGCGGCCGGGCGGATGTGGCGCGCGGAGCCGGTCACGGGCGTCGGCCTCAAGGGCTTCCCCCGGTACCGCGACTCGAACGCCTCCCTCGCGCTCTCCTCCGGCAGCGACACGGCCGGCGCGGGCGCCGCCTTCGCGCGCCAGCCGCTGCTCTCCCCGCACAACATGTACCTCCTGGTGCTGAGCGAGCAGGGCCTGGTGGGTCTCCTCGCCCTGGCCGGGAGCTGGGTGGCGCTGCTCGTCGGCGCGCTGCGGCGACAGCGGCTCGGCGCGGACGGCGCGCTCGTCGCGACGGGCCTGCTCGTCTGGCAGCTCGTCGACTTCTTCTACGCGGACATCGGCGGCCCCTCGACGGTCCTGATGTCGGTCGTGTTCGGCCTGGCGGCCTGGTGGTCGCTGGCGGAGGTGAGGCGTGCGTGACCCGTGGGCCGGGGGGCCGGAGCCCACGGACGCGCCGTGGGCCGACGGGCCGCGCCCCGCGCCCCGGCCGCCCTGCGGCACCCCGCTGACCGACCCCTGGCAGGCCTCGCCTCCGGGCCCCACGGACTCCCCGTGGGCCCCGGAGGCCGTCGTGCTGCCGGGGGCGGGCACCGCGGGCGCGGCCGTCTCCGCCGGGCTGCTCGCCGGGGCCCGGCGCGTGGCGCGCCATCCCGCCGGGCCCCGGGCCGCCACACCCGCGGCGCCCCCGCGGACCGCCGCCGCGCCCACCGGACGCCGGGCGCACGCCCGCGCGCGGGGGCCTCGCGCCGGCGCGCCCGGGGGCGGCGGGTTCCTGGCGAAGGCGGCGGCCGTGACGGCGGGGCTCACCGCGGCCGGGGCGGTCCTCGGGCTCGTGCGGGACCAGATCCTGGCCGGGTACTTCGGGGCCGGGGCCGGGACCGACGCGTTCCTGGTGGCGTGGACGGTGCCCGAGTTCGCCTCGACGCTGCTCATCGAGGACGCGATGGCGCTGATCCTGGTGCCCGCCTTCTCCCGCGCCCTGGCCCGCCGTTCGGCCGGCCTGCCCGGTGACCCGGTGCGCGAGCTGGTGCGCGGGACGCTCCCCCGGATCGTCCTCGCCCTCGGTCTCGTCGCCGTCGTCCTGATCGTCGCGGCCCCGCTGCTCGTGGCCGTGCTCGCCCCGGGGCTGCCCGACCCGGGGCTCGCCGTCGACTGCACGCGGCTCACCGGGACCTGCGTGCTGTCCTTCGCCCTGGTGGGGTACTGCTCGGCGGCGCTGCGGGCGCACGGCCGGTTCCTGCCGCCGGCCGCGATCTACGTGGCGTACAACACGGGGATCATCGGCACGATCCTGGTGCTGCGCGAGCCGTGGGGGGTGCGGTCCGCCGCCGCGGGGGTCGCCGTCGGCGGGGTCCTGATGGTCCTCGTACAGGCCCCCTCGCTCCTGCGCGCGCTGCGGGCACCAGGGCGGGCTCCTCGGCCGAAGGGGCCGCCCGCCCCCACCGGCGAGGGACGCGTCCTGGTGCTCGGTCTGATCGCGCCCGTCGTCGCGTTCTCGCTGTGCCGCCAGTCCCAGACCCTGATCGAGCGGTTCCTCGCCTCGCCGCTGCCCGCCGGCGCCATCTCGCATCTGAACTACGCGCAGAAGGTCGCGCAGATGCCGATGATCCTCTCCCTGATGCTGTGCACGGTCAGCTTCCCGGTGGTCGCCCGCGCGCTCGCCGCCGGCGACCCGGAGGCGGCCCGCCGCCGGGTCGAGCGGGATCTGCTGCTCGCCGCGGTCGTCGTGCTCGTCGGCTCCTCGACGGTCATCGCCGCCGCCCCCCGGATCGTGGAACTGCTCTTCGAGCGGGGCGAGTTCACCGCCTCCGACACCACCGCCACCGCCGCCGTCATGCGGGTGTACGCGCTCGGCCTGCTGGGCCAGACCATGGTCGGCGCCCTCGTCCGCTGCTACTTCTCCGCCGCCCGCCCGCTCTGGTACCCGGCCGCCGCCATGGCCGCCGGGCTCGCCACGACCGCCGCCGCCGGCGTCCCCGGCGCCCACCACTGGGGCGCGGTCGGCATCGCCGCCGCCAACGCCCTCGGCATCACCCTCAGCGCCGTCCTGCTGCTGCGGGGCGCCCACCGCCAGGCCGTCCCGGTCCGCGTCGACCGGCTCGGCGAGGGACTGCTCCGGCTCGCCACCGCGAGCGCGTGGGCCACCGGCGCCGGCTGGCTCTGCCAGCTGGCGATCGGCTCCGCCGTCCTCGCCGTCGCCGTCGCCGGCCTGGTCGTCGCCGGCGTGTTCCTCCTCTTCGTCGCCTGCGCCGCCAAGGCGCCCGAGATCCCGCCCCTGCCCCGCTCCGCCTTCCGGAGGACCCCCCATGCCCGTCGCCGCCGCGCTGCGCCGTCCGCTGCCGAAGCCGCCCCTGTGGAAGCCGCCCCCGTGGGTGGCGATGTACCACTCGATCGCGGACACCGCTGACGATCCGTACCGGGTGACCGTCTCCCCCGTGCGCTTCGCCCGGCAGCTGCACTGGCTCGGCGACCGGGGGCTGCGCGGGGTCTCGGTGCGGGAGCTGCTCGCCGCCACCGCCGAGGGGCGCGCCAAGGGGCTGGTGGGCCTGACCTTCGACGACGGGTACGCGGACTTCCTCGACTCGGCGCTGCCGCTGCTGCGCCGGCACGGGTTCACGGCGACGGTCTACGTCCTGCCGGGGCGCCTCGGCGGCGAGAACGGCTGGGACGCGGACGGGCCGCGCAAACCGCTGCTCGACGAGGACGGGATCCGGCGGATCGCCGACGCCGGCATGGAGATCGGCTCGCACGGCCTGAGGCACGTCCCGCTGACCGAGGCCGACGACACGACGCTCGCCGCCGAGACCCGGCACAGCCGTGAGCTCCTGGAGGAGATGACCGGCCGGCCGGTGGACGGCTTCTGCTATCCGTACGGGCAGGTCGACCCGCGCGCGATCCACGCCGTGCGCAAGGCCGGCTACCGCTACGGCTGCGCGATCGACCCGGGCCCGCACACCGGCGCGTACGCCCTGCCCCGCGTCCACATCGGCGAGAACGACACCCCCTGGCGGCTCACCGCCAAGCGCGTCCTGCACCCGCTGCGCCGCCGCCGCCCCGCCGACCTGCTCCACGCCCCGTGCGGCCCGGCCCCGGTCGGTGCGCCGTGAAGGTCCTGCACGTCATCACCGGGCTCGGCATCGGCGGCGCCGAGCAGCAGCTCCGGCTGCTGCTCCGGCACCTCCCGGTGGACGGCGGGGTGGTCACGCTCACCAACCCGGGCGCGGTCGCCGCGGGCATCGAGGCCGACGGCACGCCCGTCACCCACCTCGGCATGGCCGGGAACCGCGACCTCGGGGCGCTGCCCCGGCTCGCCCGGATCGTCCGGCAGGGCCGCTACGACCTCGTCCACACGCACCTCTACCGGGCGTGCGTGTACGGCAGGGCGGCGGCCCGGCTCGCCGGGGTGCGCCGGGTCATCGCCACCGAGCACTCGCTCGGCGAGACCCAGATCGAGGGCCGGCCGCTCTCCGCGGGCACCCGCGCGCTCTATCTGGCGTCGGAGCGGCTCGGCACCTCCACGGTCGCCGTCTCGCCCAGCGTCGCCCGCCGGCTCGCGGACTGGGGCGTGCCGCCGGACCGCGTCCGGGTGGTGCCGAACGGCATCGAGACCGACCGGTTCGCCTTCGACGCGCGTGCCCGGCGCCTCGCCCGGGGCGTGCTCGGCATCCCCCGGGACGCGTACGTCGTCGGCGGCGTCGGGCGGCTCACGCCCGGGAAGCGGTTCGACCGGCTGGTCCGGGCGGTGGCCTCGGTGCCGGAGGCCCGGCTGCTCCTCGTCGGCGAGGGCGAGCGCCGCGAGGAGCTGCTGCGGATCGCCCGGGAGTGCGGGGCCGCGGACCGGATCCTCCTCGCCGGGGCCTGCGAGGACCCGCCGGGCGCCGGTGCGCTCGGGCCCTCGCTGCCCGAACTCCTCTCCGCCATGGACGTGTTCGTGTCCACCTCCCCCGACGAGGCCTTCGGGCTTGCGATCGTCGAGGCGCTCGCCGCGGGCCTTCCCGTGCTGTACGTGGCCTGCCCGGCGATCGACGACCTGCCCCCGGACGCGGCACCGGGCGCGCGCCGGATCGGCGAGTCCGTCCCCGAGCTGGTCTCCGCGCTGCGCGGCATCCAAGGCGCCCGGCTCGCCCGGCTCCCGCTGCCGGCGGCCGCCCGCCGCTACGACATCGCGCACAGCGCACGGCAGTTGATGTCCCTCTACGACCAGGCCGTCCACGGCATCCCCTCCCCCGCGAAGTGAGAGAACCCGCCCGATGAACACCACCCCACCCCGTGCCCTCCTCCCCGCCGGCCTGCGGTCCCCCGGCCGCTGGGCGGTGCTGCCCGCCGCCGTCCTCGCCGGGGCGGTCCTCGGCGGCGGCTACGGAGCCGTGAAGGCGCCGGAGTACGCGGCGACCAGCTACGTCATCGTCGTACCGGCCGAGAAGGCCGACCCGGGGGCGGCGGTCGGCTTCGCCCAGGCGTACGGGCGGGTCGCCACCGACATCGCGGTGACCGGCGACGCCCAGGTGTGGGCGGGGGTCACCGCCGACACCCTGCGGAAGAACGTGCAGGCCGAGACCTCCCCGGACGCGCCGATGATCTCGATCACCGCACGGTCGTCGAAGCCCGCCCAGGCGGTCTCGATGGCCGACGGGGTGGCCCGCGCGCTCGTCCTCGACAGCTCGCACGTGGCGGGCAGCACGGGCGTGAAGGTCGTCCAGTTCTCCCGAGCGACCAAACCCGTCTCGCCCGTCTCGCCCTCCGCGTCGCTCTCCGCGCTCGTCGGCGGCTGCGCGGGCGGCCTCCTCGGCGGCCTGGTCCTGCTGGTCCGCCCGAAGCGTCCCGCCGCGCGCGGCGAGGCCCGGCACTCCCGGCAGGCGACCGCCCCGGCCGCGTCCGCCGCCGTGCCCGCCCCGGCGGTCGCCGCGCACCAGGCGGAGGCGGTGTGAGCGCGAGGACCACGAGCGACCGGCGAGCCCTGCGGAGCGAGATCTGCCGTGACGAGGAGGAGTTCGGGCGGCTTTCGGCCGAGTGGACGGCGCTGTACGCGCGCTGCTCCTCCGCCACCCCCTTCCAGTCCCACTCCTGGCTGCACTCCTGGTGGCTCTCGTACGGCCGGGCCGGTGCGCTGCGGGTGGTGCTCGTACGACGGGAGGGCGGCGAGCTCGTCGCCGCCGCGCCCCTGATGCGGGCCCGCGGGCCGCTGCCCGTCCTCACCCAGCTCGGCGGCAGCATCACCGACTTCACGGACGTCCTCCTCGACGACGCCTGCCCGGAGGCGGCGCCCGCCCTCGCCGGGGCCCTCGCGCGGGCCGCCCGGGGCGCGGTCGTCGACCTGCGGGAGGTCCGGCCCGGGGCGGCCAGCGAGCGCGTCTTCGCCCACTGGCGCGGTCCGCGCCGCCGGCTGCCCGACTCGCTCTGCCTGGAGCTGCCCGCCGTCCCCATGGAGGGGCTCCTCGAACGGATCCCGTCCGGGAAGGCCCAGCGGGTCCGTGCCAAGCTGCGGAAGCTGGACGCGCTCGGCATCGACGCGCGCGTGGTGAGCGGCGAGGAGGTCCCCGCCGCCCTCGACCATCTCCTGAAGCTCCATCAGCTCCAGTGGCAGGGCCGGGGCGTGACCGCCGAGCACACCAGCGAGCGGTTCGCCCAGCACCTCACCCGTGCCGTCCGGCCCATGGTCGAGCGCGGCGACGCGATGGTCACCGAGTTCCGGCTCGCCGGGGACGTGGTCGCCGCCGACCTGACCCTGATGTCCCCGCGGCTCGCGGGCGGCTACCTGTACGGCGCCGACCCGGCGCTGCGCGCCCGCAAGGTCGACGTGGCGACGATGCTGCTCCGGCACGGGGCGCGCGAGACCAGCGCGGGCGGGCGGGCCACGCTCAGCATGCTGCGGGGCAGCGAGTCGTACAAGCAGCACTGGCGGCCCGAACCGGTGCGCAACCGCCGTCTGCTCCTCACCGGGCGCGGTACGGCCCCGCTCCTGTGGCTGCGCGCGGGCGCGGCCGACGCCCGCCGCTGGGCGGCCCGGCAGGCGCGGGAACGGGCCTGGGTGGGGCGGGTGCTCGGCCGCGGTGGCGGTGGCGGCGGATGAGCTCCGCCACCGCCACCGTGAAGGGCGTCAGAAGGGCCAGACCTCCTTCAGGGTGTCCTTCCAGTCGAGGTCGACCTCGTCCTTCCAGTTGTCCTTCGGGACACAGACGGACCCACCGATCCAGTGCTCCACCCACGAGCCGAGGTCCACGGTCCAGCAGTCGGGCTTGGGTTCCGGCTTGGGCTCGGGCTTCGGTTCGGGCTTGGGTTCCGGCTTCGGTTCGGGCTTGGGTTCCGGCTTCGGCTCGGGCTTGGGTTCCGGCTTGGGTTCCGGCTTGGGCTCGGGCTTCGGCTCGGGCTTGGGTTCCGGCTTGGGTTCCGGCTTGGGCTCGGGCTTCGGCTCGGGCTTGGGTTCCGGCTTGGGTTCCGGCTTGGGCTCGGGCTTCGGCTCGGGCTTCGGCTCCGGCTCCGGCTTCGGTTCCGGCTTGGGTTCTGGCTTCGGCTCGGGCTTGGGTTCCGGCTTCGGCTCAGGCTCGGGCTCGGGCTTGGGTTCCGGCTTCGGCTCGGGCTTGGGTTCCGGCTTCGGCTCAGGCTTCGGCTCGGGCTTCGGCTCCGGTTCGGGGATCGTCGGGTCCGTCGGGAGTTGCGGCTCCGTGCCGTACAGCATCTGGCGGAACACCAGCGACGACCGCGGGTTGTCGTCGCACTGCCAGACGCCGTGCGGGCAGTAGTCGGTGATCGTGTGGTACAGCGGCTTGTGCTGCCTCATCCATTCCAGCATGCGCCGCATGTATTCCGGGTTGTCGCCGTTCCGGAAGAGCCCCCATTCGGGATAGGAGATCCGCTTCCCGTGCTCGGCGGCGAAATCGACCTGCTTCTGGAGCCCGTACGGTTCGCTGACGTGCCGGTCGAAACTGCTTCCGGACGGCTGGTCGTACGAATCCATGCCGATGATGTCGACGACGTCGTCGCCCGGGTAGCACTCGGTCCACGGAATCGCGTCGAGGCCGCGGCTCGGATTGAAGTCGAAACGGAACTTCTGGCCCGGTACGGAACGCATCGCGGTGACGATCCGGTTCCAGTACTTCTTCCACGCCGTGGGATCGGGGGCGCACCGGTGGCTGTACGTGGTGCCGTTCATCTCCCAGCCGAGGACGACGACGGTGTCCCTGGCGCCCTGTTCGACGAGGCGTTCGGCGAGGGTCGCGAAGTGGTGGTCGTAGTACCCGGCGGCGCCGAGCTGGAGCTGGCGGCGGACCTGGCGGTCGGAGAGGCGGGCCTCATTGCGCTCCAGCATGGGCACGTTGAGGACGAACATGCGGTTGACGCGCTCGTTGCGCCAGTCGGCCCAGGCCTCCAGGAAGCCGGGGGTCCCCTCGATGTTCGACCAGAGGTCGCCCGGGAGGTAGGTGTGGCCGACGCGGAGCTCGTGGCCGCCGAGCCAGCGTTCGAGCTGCCTGATGCGGGTGACGCCGAGCCTGCCCGAGTCGAGGAAGGCGCCCATGGCGCCGGCGGCGATCGGTCCGGGGTCCGTCGTCACGGATTCGGTGGCGTGGGCGGGGGAGGAGAGCACGGCTGAGCCCGAAGCGAGGAGACCGGCGGTGAACACCCCCAACCACATTCTCGATCTTCTCCGGGATGCAGATGCCATGGCCACTCCTTCACGTCGTACGCCATTTGATGATCCGTCAATCCGATGTTCCGAAAGTATTCCTAATGGGCCGACCGTGAACTCGGCCTCCCATGATCAGTAGTCCATTAGAGGATTTCATCGCCCAGTTGGGGCACCGAGATGAAGGGCATGCCGTGCCGCGCCGTCAGCGTTTCGACACCAGCGTCCCCGCCGTCCTCGTACGGCTCGACCGGAACCCTTTCCATCACGGCACCCTCGGCGCCGCGCGGTCGCTGGGACGGGCGGGGATTCCGGTCCACGCCGTCGTCGAATCGAGCGCCAGTCCGGTCGCCCGCTCCCGCCATCTCCGCTCGGTCCGCGTACGCCCCGGGACCGACTCCGCCGCCGAGCTCGCCGAGCTCCTGACCCGCATCGCGGACGAGATCACCGACGACCCGTCACATCCCGTCCTCGCCGTGCCGCTGGACGACGTCAGCGCCCTCGCCCTGGCCGGCCGCCGCTCCGCACTCGCCCCGCGCCTCCTGCTGCCCGAGCAGACCGAGGAGCAGCTGCTGAAGGTCGCGGACAAGGCGGAACTCGCCGAGACCTGCGCGGGCCTGGGCCTGCCCCACCCCCGTACCGAGCTCCCCGACGACGCCGACGAGGCCGCCGCCATGGCGTGGTCGCTCGGCCTTCCGGTCGTCGCCAAGTGGAGCCGCCCGTGGCTGCTGCCGGCCGGCGGCGGGCTGCGGAGCACCTCGATCGTGCGCTCGCCGGCCGAGGTGCGGGAGCTGTACGCCCGCACGCCGGAGGCCGGCAGCCGGCTGCTGCTCCAGGAGCTGCTGCCGGCGGGCCGGGACCTCGACTGGTTCTTCCACGGGTACGTGGACTCCACGGGCCGCTGCGCGCCGGGGGCGACCGGGCGCAAGGAGCGCTCCTGGCCGGACGGGGCCGGGCTCACGGCCTCCGGCCGCTGGACGGTGAACCCGACCGTCGAGCGGACGGCCCGCGACCTCCTCGACGCGCTGGACTACCGGGGCGTGTGCGACCTGGACTTCCGGCTGAACAGGGCGACCGGCGCGTACCACCTGCTCGACTTCAACCCCCGGCCCGGCGCCCAGTTCCGGCTCTTCACCGACCCGGACGGCCTGGACGTGGTCCGGGCGCTGCACCTGGACCTCACCGGCCGCCCCGTGCCGCCGCTCTCCCCCGTGTACGGCCGCCGGTTCCTGGTCGAGAACTACGCGGCGCTCTCGCTGCTCGCCTCCCCGCGCCGCCGGTACGCCCCCGAGCCCGGCGCGGCCCGGGGCCGGACCGAGTGCGCCTGGTTCGCGGCCGACGATCCCGCGCCCGCGCTCGCGATGGGCCGCGCCTGGCTGGCGCACCTGCTGCGCAAGGCCCTCGTCGCGCTCCGCCGGGCGCTCGCGTCCCGCCGTACGCCCCCGGACGCCACCGCCGCGGCGCCGCCGGCCCGCACCTCCGTCGACCAGCTCACCCCACGATGAACGCGGAAGGCACGATGTCGAAGCCGATGTACGACCTGGTGGTGGTCGGGGCCGGACCCTACGGCCTGTCCGTGGCCGCCCACGCCGCCGTCCACGGACTGCGCCTGAGGACCTTCGGCCGCTCGATGGAGTCCTGGCACGCCATGCCCTCCGGGATGTTCCTGAAGTCGGAGCCCTGGGCCTCCCACCTCTCCGACCCGGAGGGGGTGTACGGCCTCGACGCCTACGCGGCGGCCAGGGGCGTGCGCGCCGAGCACGGCGTGCCCCTCCCGGTGGACTTCTTCGCCGCGTACGGCGACTGGTTCGCCCGGCAGGCCGTGCCCGTCCTCGACGAGCGGCTCATCGGCTCGGTCGCGCCCGCCGCCGGGGGCTTCGAGCTGCGCACCGAGGACGGCGAGTCGCTGCGCGCCCGGACGGTGGCGCTCGCCGTCGGAGTCCTGCCGTTCATCGAGCTCCCCGACCCCCTGCGGGGGCTGCCCCGGCGGTACGTCACCCACTCCAGCCACCACGGCGAGCTCGACGGCTTCGCCGGCCGGGACGTCACCGTCGTCGGGGCCGGCCAGGCGGCCCTGGAGACCGCCGCGCTCCTCACCGAGCGGGGCGCCGCCGCCGTACGGATCGTCGCGCGGGCCGGCCGGCTGAACTGGAACACCCTGCCGCCGGCCCTCGACCGCGGCCTGTGGCCCTCGCTGCGCTCCCCGCACACGGGACTCGGCTGCGGCTGGCGGAACAGGCTGTACGCGGACGCTCCCGGGATCTTCCGGCGGCTGCCGGCCGCCACCCGGCAGCGGATCTTCGACCAGGCGCTCGGCCCGGCGGGCGCCTGGTGGCTCCGCGAGCGGTTCGCGGCGGTCGGCGACGTCCGCCTCGGGCACCGGATCACCTCGGCGACGGCGACCGGGGACGAGCGGCTCCGGCTCGACGTGGCGGGCCCGGACGGGACGACCGCCCTGGAGACGGACCACGTGATCGCGGCCACCGGCTTCACCCCGAGCCTCGACCGGGCCGGGGTCCTCTCCCCCGCGCTGCGCGGGGCGCTGCGCAGGGTCGGTGCGGGCGGCGCCCCGGAGGTCGGCGGCCTCTTCGAGTCCTCCTGGCCGGGCCTCTTCCTCGCCGGTCTGCTCACGGCGCCTTCGTACGGTCCGTCGATGCGGTTCGTCCTGGGCGCCGAGTACACGGCGGGACGCCTGGTGAAGGGGGTCCGGCAGCGGCTGCGGGCGGGCGCCGGCGCCCCGGGCCGGCCGCGTACGGGCGGGAGGGCGCCGGTCCCGGCATGACGGAGGGCCGGCCCCGGGAGCGGACGCTCTCCGGAACCGGCCCTCCGTGCCTGCGGTGTGCCGGGGCTCAGACGTTGATGCAGGTGTTGCCGGCGGCCGGGTTCAGCGCGCCGATGACGTTCACGCTGTTGCCGCAGACGTTGATCGGGATGTGGATCGGGATCTGGACGACGTTCCCGGAGAGGACGCCCGGCGAACCGACGGCCAGACCCTCCGCCTCCGCGTCCGCGAAGGCGGGGGACGCCACACCCATGGCCATGATGATTCCGGCGACGACGGCTGCGGCCTTCTTACAGTTCATTTCGTCTGGATCCTTTCCTCGGCGGAATACATTTCCGCTGCACACGACACAACGAACATGCCGCACAAAGGAAACCGGAATAACGCCGACACCTTCTCTTTCACTCCATTGCCCGCACGGGACGGGGCCGGAGGGAACGCGTTCGTTCCCTCCGGCCCTGTCGTGCGCGAAACGGATCAGCCGTTGTAGGCGCCGTTCCCGGAGAGGACCGGGATGTCGTCGACGAGGTGCGACAGCGGCTCGTCGCCCTTGGCCTGGGTGGAGTTCTCCGCGCACTGCTGGTTCTGCGGGTTGGACAGGACGTTGATGTCCTGGACGGCGACCGGGACGAGGATACCGACGATCGAACCGGCGTTGGCCTTGGCCGGCAGACCGATGCAGAGCTTGTTCAGCGAGCCCTGGACGGCCTGGAGCTGCGGGCTCATGTTGCCGTGGGTCTCGGAGTTGCCGAACGACTCGTGCGCGCCGTTGCCGCTGAGCGAGGTCGTACCGCCGTCGTCGGCGATGGCGAGCGCCGGAGAGGCCGCCGCAGCGGAAGCGCCGACAACAGAGGCCGTCACAGCGGCGGCCGCCATAATCTTCTTGATCACGGTGATTCCGTTCCTGTTCCCACCAATCGACCTGATTGATGCGACGGGATCAACTGCGGTCGCGGGCTTTGGTTCCGGCGCTTCACTCGTTCGACTGCGTCCGCGTTTCGCGCTGTCGCGCGCGCTCCGCCAAGAGGGTGACACAGCGGAACCCCCACCTCCGAAGGCCTGTTGATCAGGTCGCTCCCTGCACGGAGCCGGTTCTAGAAGGGAACTCCCGTGATCAAGAAGGTTATGGCCACCGCGGCCGCAGCCGTCTCCATCGTCGGCGCCAGCGCCGCCGTGGCCACCCCCGCCCTCGCCACCGCCAACGACGGCGGCACCACGTCGCTGTCGGGCAACGGTGCGCACCAGGAGTTCGGCAACTCCAAGACCTACGGCAACATGAGCCCGCAGATGGCGCTCGTCCAGGGCTCCCTGAACAAGCCCTGCATCGGCCTGCCGGCCAAGGTCAACGCCGGTTCGATCATCGGCCTCATCCCGATCGCCGTCCAGGACATCAACGTCCTGTCGTCCCCGCAGAACCAGCAGTGCACCGAGAACTCCACCCAGGCCAAGGGTGACGAGGCTCTGTCGCACATCCTGGACGACATCCCGGTCCTCTCGGGCAACGGCGTCGGCAACAGCTGACGTACCGCCTGAGCGCGACGACGTTCACACGTCAGGGGCCGCCCTCCGGGGCGGCCCCTTTCGTCTACCGGGTCGGGTCTACCAGGTCGGCCAGACCGGCGTCGCCATCAGGCGCTCCCACTCCCGGTCGGGCATCCCCGGCACCGCCCGTCCCGCCTGCACCCACTGCGCGACCAGCTCGGAATAGACGGGGAACGGATCGCTGTCCGCCGGGGACGGGTCACTCACATATCGGCTCTTCGGAATGAAGGCCATCCGTTCCCATTTTCCGGGACCCGGCGCCATTTTCGCTCCTTCCGCTGCGATTCCCGCATCATTACACAGGCGCCGCAAGAGAGTGATTCGTCCTGTTCATGTCGCGTCGCGTACCTGTGTGCGAGCGGGTCGAAATACGGTGCGGACATGAAATTCCCGCGTCCACGGCTGTCCCGGCGTCCGTTGCTCGCCGCGGCGGCCCTCGCCACCCTCTCCGCCCTCGCTCCCGGCGCCCTCGCCCTCGCCCCCACCGGCCTCCCGGCCCCCGAGAAGGGGCTGAACCTGCTCGTCGTCGGCATCGACAGCCGCAAGGGCGTCACCCCGGAGGAGAAGGAGCGCTTCCACCTCGGCGGGAAGGAGTGCGACTGCACGGACGTGATGATGCTCGTGCACGTCTCGGCGGCGAACGACCGGGTCGAGGTCGTGAGCCTGCCGCGCGACTCCCTCGCCTCCTTCCCGGCGGGGCACCGCGACCGGCGCACCGGGAAGACGCACGCCGCCCACCAGGCGAAGATCAACAACGCCTGGGCGGAGGGCGGCTCCGCGTTCGCCGTGGAGACCGTCGAGTCGATGACCGGACTGCCCGTCCACCGCTACCTGGAGATCGACTTCCGGCGCTTCATGGACACCGTGGACCGCGTCGACGGCGGCGTCCCGGTCTGTACGGCGCAGCCGCTCAAGGACCCGTCCACCGGCATCGACCTCCAGCCCGGGACCAAATGGGTCGCAGGCGGCGAGGCACTCCAGTACGTACGGTCCCGGAAGGCCGACGGGCAGATGGACTTCGGCCGCATCCGGAAGCAGCAGCAGTTCGTCGTGAACACCCTGCACCGGCTCCACGACGGCATCCTCGACGACCCGGAGCGGCTGAAGGACTTCGCGGCGACCCTGCGCGGGACGGCGGCGGCCGAGCGGGGGATCTCCGGGGCGGAGCTGCTGACGCTCGCCGCGCACCTGCGGGACCTGCCCCCGGAGCGCATGGAGTTCGCGACCGTGCCCATCCGGGGCTTCAACCCGGACATCGAGGGCGTCGGCTCCACGCTCGCCTGGGACGAGGAGGGGGCGGCGGAGGTCTTCGGGCGGCTGGCCGAGGACCGGCCGCTGCCCGCCGCCGGGGCCGTCACGCCGAGCCAGATCCCGGCGGCCGTGTACCGGCCGGCCGAGGGATCCTCGCTCATCTGCCCGTAGTCCGTCCGGTGGACTTCCCGGAACCTCCGGACCGCTGACCAGTTGATCAGCACGGCTCGGCACTCAGCGGGCCCGTATCCGAAAGGCCTGAACAATGAAGAAGCTCTTGGCGACGGCTGCTGTGGCCGCGTCCGTCCTCGGCGCGACGGCGGCGGGCGCCGGGCAGGCGCTCGCGATCGCCGACGACGGCGGCACCACGTCGCTGTCGGGCAACGGTGCGCACCAGGAGTTCGGCAACTCCGAGACCTACGGCAACATGAGCCCGCAGATGGCGCTCGTCCAGGGCTCCCTGAACAAGCCCTGCATCGGCCTGCCGGCCAAGGTCAACGCCGGTTCGATCATCGGCGCCATCCCGATCTCGGTCCAGGACATCAACGTCCTGTCCTCCCCGCAGAACCAGCAGTGCACCGAGAACTCCACCCAGGCCAAGGGCGACGAGGCTCTGTCGCACATCCTCAGCGACATCCCGGTCCTGTCCGGCAACGGCGCCCGCAACAGCTGAGCCCCGACGCCAGGACACGGTGCGGCCCCGCCGCCCCTCCTCGGAGGGGTCGCGGGGCCGTCCCCGTTCCGGGCCGGGGTCGTGGGGGGCCGTCGGACTCGTCGGAGCCGTCGAGGCCGCCGGGTCGTCGGGGTCGTCGGGTTCAGAGCTTCCGGCGCAGCTCGGCCGGGTCGGTGACCGGGGCGTCGCAGGTGAAGTGACGGCAGACGTACGCGGCGGCCGCCCCGCCCACCAGCGGCCGGTCCGCCAGGAGCGGGAACTCCTCGCCGCCGGGGGCTCCGGTGGCGAGGACCGCGCCGGGCGTGGTGGCCAGGAGCGCGGTGCGCCGCAGCTCCCGGAAGGCCGGGTCGGAGGGCTCGCCGACGACGGCGATCTCGCGGGGCCCGTCGAGGAGGGCCTCGGCGACGGCCAGGCCCCAGCCGATGAACCGGGGCGCGCGCGGGCCGAGGGCCTTGACCACGCCGAGGGCGCCCACGGCGCCTGCGCGGTGGGCCTCGGAGCCGGTGTGCGCGGCGTACGAGAGGAGCGCTCCGGCGGCGGCGGTCCAGCCCGACGGGGCGGCGTTGTCGGTGGGGTCCTGGGGGCGCCGGATGAGGGCCTCGGCGTCGTGGGCCGTGTCGTACAGCGCGCCGCCCTCGGCGGTGAAGCGGTCGAGGACGATGTCCAGGAGGAAGCCGGCGAACTCCAGCCAGGTGCCCTCGCCGGTGACGGCGGCGAGGGCGAGGAACCCCTCGGCGACGTCGGCGTAGTCCTCCAGGACCCCCGCGTTCGTCCCGGCCCGGCCGTCCTTGGACGTCCGGGTGAGCCGGGCGGCCTCGTCCATGTGGACGCGGACGAGGAGGTCGGCGGCCTCGGTGGCGCGCTCGACCAGGTCGGAGCGGTCGAAGAGGGCGCCGGTCTCGGCCAGGGCGGCGATCGCGAGGCCGTTCCAGGCCGCGACGACCTTGTCGTCACGGCCGGGGCGCGCTCGCTCCTCGCGGGCGGCGAGGAGCCGGGCCGCGATCGAGGCGAGCCGGGCGGCGTCGGCCGGGCCCGCCTCCCGCGGAAGCTGGAGGACGGAGCTGCCGTGCTCGAAGGTGCCGTCCTCGGTGACGCCGTAGTGGGCGGCCGCGAGGGCGGCGTCCTCCGCGCCGAGGACCTCGGCCAGCTGCGCGGGGGTCCACACGTAGTAGGCGCCCTCGACGTGCTTGCCGCTGCCGTCGTCGGAGTCGGCGTCGAGCGCGGAGGCGAAGCCGCCCTCGGGGGTGCGGAGCTCACGGACCATGAAGTCGGCGGTCTCCAGGGCGACCCGGCGGGCCAGGTCGCTGCCCGTGGCCTTCCACAGGTGCGCGTACACCCGGCAGAGCAGGGCGTTGTCGTAGAGCATCTTCTCGAAGTGCGGGACCACCCAGGCGCGGTCCACGGCGTAGCGGGAGAAGCCGCCGCCGAGCTGGTCGTAGATGCCGCCGCGGGCCATCGCCTCGCAGGTGTCGGCGGCCATCTGGAGGGCGCCCTCGGAGCCCGTACGGGCGTGGTGGCGGAGCAGGAACTCCAGGACCATCGACGGCGGGAACTTGGGGGCGCCGCCGAAGCCGCCGCGGGTCGCGTCGTACTCGCGGGTGAGGGCGAGCAGGGCTCCCGCCAGCTCCTCCTCGCCGGGGACGCCGTCGCCGCCGTAGGCGAGGGAGCGGCCCGCGAGGTCCTTCACGATGCGGTCCGCGACCTCGTCGACCTCGCCGCGACGGTCGGCCCAGGCGGCCCGGACGCCTTCGAGGACCTCCGGGAAGGACGGCATGCCGTGGCGGGGCTCGGGCGGGAAGTACGTACCGAAGTAGAAGGGAGCGGCGTCCGGGGTGAGGAAGACGGTCATCGGCCAGCCGCCCTGGCCGGTCGCCGCCTGCACCGCCTCCATGTAGACGGCGTCGACGTCGGGGCGCTCCTCGCGGTCGACCTTCACGGCGACGAAGTTGTCGTTGACCAGGGCGGCGGTGGTGTCGTCCTCGAAGGATTCGTGCGCCATGACATGGCACCAGTGACAGCTGGAATACCCGACGCTGAGCAGCACGGGGACGTCGCGGCGCCGGGCCTCCTCGAAGGCCTCGGCCGACCACGGCCACCAGTCGACCGGGTTGTCGGCGTGCTGCAGGAGGTACGGGGAGGTCTCATGGGCCAGTCGGTTCGGCATGGGCCCATCCTGCCGCAGTGATCTCCTCCTTTCCCCGCTCCCTCGCGCCGACGCGCGCGACGCAGGACACTGGGCCGGATTCGTCGGGCACGCGCGGAGGGGGAACGCAGATGCGGGAGAGTCACCGGACCGAGGCCGAGCGGCTGTTGGAACGGGCCGTCGCGGAGGAGGTACGGACCTCCGGGGGCCGGGCCGACACGGAGGCGCTCCTCGCGCGGGGCCGGGCGGAGTTGGACGCGGTGGTGGGAGCCGTGGAGGGCGCCGGCGGCGCCTACGCGGTCTATCTGCGGGCGGTGGAGGAGGCGGAGGCGGCCGGGCGGACGACGCGGCCGGCGGATCGTTTCGCCGGTCCGGTGATCGGGGGCTCCGCCCTGGTCACGGGCATCGCCGCGGCCGCCGCCTTCGGCGCGGACCTGGCGCTCGGCACGACGGCGGGGACGGCACTCGGCGCGGGCGCGGCGGTCGCCGTGGCCGGTGCGGCGGCGACCGTCCTCCGCGCGACGACGGGACCCGGCAGGGCGGCGGGGCGCCGCGGCGGGGACGGTGAGGCGGGGCGGCCCGACGTGGTCGAGCAGTCACGGCTCGCCTGGCTGACGGCCCTTGAGACACAGGGGATACGGCCGTTCCTGGAGCGGGAACGGGAGGCGCCCGCGGCCGAGCGGTCGGGGGCGGGGGCGTCGGAGGCGGGGGCGAGTGGACCGGGGGCTTCGGAGGCAGGGGGCGGGCGGTTCGAGGCCGGTACGGGTGGGGCGGGGGCTTCGGGGGCCGGGGGCGGGCTGGGGAAGGCCGAAGGTTCGGGGGCCGGGGGCTCGACGGGCGGGGCCGGGGCGGGCGCGGTGGGCGGGGCTGGGGCTTTCGAGGCGGGCGCAGGTCGGGGCGCCACCGGAGGCGGGGCTTTCGAGGCGGGCGCGGGCGGGGCGTACGAGGTGGACACGGGCCGGGGCACGGCCGGAGGCGGGGCGTTCGGGGCGGGCACGGGCCGGGACGTAGTCGGGGCCGGGGCGTTCGAGGTGGGCGCGGCCGGAGGTGGGCCGTTCACTGCGGGGTCCGGCGTGGGCGGAGGGCGGCGGGTCGATCGGAGTGCGGCGGCTCGGGCTCGGGTCGTGCTGGAGCGGTCCTTCGGGCATCTGCCCGACCCCGGCGGGGCGTTCGCCGGCCGGCGCGAGGAGCTGGCCCGCATCACCCGGTGGGTGCAGGCAGGGCGGGCCGCGCCGCTCACCCGGCCGACCGTCGTGCTGCTGCACGGCGAGCCCGGTTCCGGTCGCACCACGCTCGCCGTGCGGGCCGCGCACGCGCTGCGCGACCAGTTCCGCGGGGCCTGCGTGGTGGACCTGCGGGGCGGCGCGACCGGCGAGCGGCCCGTGACCACCCGGGAGGCCCTGCTGCACCTGCTGAACCGGCTCGGCGCCCCGCGCGACCGGCTGCTCTTCCGCGAGGGCGCCTCGGCGGAGCAACAGGTGCGGCAGCTCTCCGAGTTGTACCGGCGGCAGTTGAGCGGGGTGCCGGTCGTACTGATCCTCGACGACGTCGCCGACGCCTCCCAGGTGCGGGCCCTGCTGCCGGAGCGGTCCGACAGCCTGGTCCTGGTGACCTGCCGGGAGCCGCTGGACCTCGGCGCGGACGTACCGGCCGAGGTACACGCCCTGCCGGTGGCCGCGCTCGACGCGGCGGGCGCCGAGGAGCTGCTGCGCGCGACGGCCGCCGCGCCCGACCCCGGCCCGTACGACGCCGAGGCCTTCGAGCGGATACGGGAGCTGTGCGGCGGGCTGCCGCTGGCCCTGCGGGTCGCGGGCTCCCTGCTCGGGGGCCGCTCCATGGACGACCTGGCGCATGTCCTCGCCCGCCCCGGCTGGGGCGCCGACCCGGTCGAACGCGCCCTGTCCGTAAGGTACTTCCTCGACTTCGACGAGGACGCCCGGCAGCTGCTCCGGCGGCTCGCGCTGGCCGGGCGGGCGTCCCTCGGCGCGGCGGCGGCCGCCGCGCTGCTCGGCGGGAGCGGGCCGGAGGCGGCCCGGCGGCTGCGGGAGCTCTCCGCGGCCGGGCTGCTCGACCACGTGCGCGGGGAGCGCTACCGGCTGCACGACGTGGTGCGCGCCTTCGCGGCCGGCCGGCTCCTCGACGAGGAGGACGCGGCCGAGATCGCGGCGGCGCAGGAGCGGCTCGTCCGCAACCACGCGGAGCTCGCCGACGCGGTGATCCGGATGGTCGACGGCAAGATGTCGACCCGGGCCGACCGCTTCGACGGGCACGGCTTCGGCTCCCTGGAGGCGGCGCTCGGCTGGCTCGACGAGGAGTCCAGCTTCCTCACGGCGGCCCTGCGGCACGCGGAGGGCGTCGACCAGCAGACCGTCCTCGATCTGCTCAGCGCGCTCTGCGACTACTGCCTGCTGCGCGGCGACCTGTACCGGCTGGGCGAGATCAACGAGCTGGCCGAGTCCGTCGGGCAGGGGCTGCTCACGCGCTCGGTGCGGTGGCGGACCGGCATCGCGGCCCGGCAGCTCGGCGAGCTCGACAAGGCCCACCAGACGCTGACCTCGGTCGTCTCCCTCTACCAGGAGGCCCACCAGGACGCCGGGGCCGCGCTCGCGCTCTGCTCGCTCGGGATCACCCTGCACCACCAGGGGCGGCTCACGGAGGCCGCGGCGCGCCTGCGGGAGGCGCTCGCGCTCCAGGAGCCGGAGTCGCTGGCCGCCGACCGGGGCTGGACGCTGCACGCGCTGGCGGCCGTGGAGCGCGATCGGGGCGACCTGGCCGAGGCGACGGCGCTGCTCGAACGGTCGCTCGCCCTGCACCGGGAGCACGAGTCGCTGCACGGCGAGGCGTGGGCGCACTTCCAGTACGGGCAGGTGCTGCTGGTCCGGGGCGACACGGCGGGCGCGGAGGGCGAGCTGCGGCGCGCCCTGGAGACGTACGGGCGCGTCCGCGACGGGCGCGGGGAGGCCTGGGCGCTGACCCAGCTGGCCCGGGCGCGGCTCGCCGCCGGGGAGGCGGAGCCAGCGGTGGAGGAGCTGCGCGGGGCGCTCGCCCGGCACCGGGAGCAGGAGGACGCGCGCGGCGAGGCGTGGACGCTGTACCACCTGGGGCAGGCCCTGGAGGAGCGGGGCGACCGGGACGAGGCGGTGCGGGAGCTGGGGCGGGCGCGGTCGATGTTCTCGCGGATGCGGGATCTGTACGGCCTCGCGTGCGCCCGGCACCACCTGGGCCGGGTCACCCGGGACCAGCAGGCGGCGCGGGCGGGCAACCTGCGCAATTCGGGGTTCGCCCGGCAGCTGCTCGTGGACGCGCGGGCGGACTTCCGCCGGATCGGGGTCGCCCACGGCGAGGCGTGGGCCTGTCTGGAGCTCGCGATCGTCGACGCGGGCAACGGGCGGGTCCCGCAGGCGCTCGCGCTGTGCGAGGAGGCGCGGTCGCTCTTCGAGGGGTACGGCGACCGGCGGGGCGCGGACTGGGCCCGTCTGCTGCGCTGCGGGCTGCTGCCGCACGCGGTCCCGGGGAGTCCGGAGCCGGGGGTGGCGTCGGCGCGCGAGGAGCTCGCGGCGCTGGCCGCGGACCGTCATCCGGCGCGCGACCCGAGGCTCGACGACTGCGCCGAGGCCCACGGCCTGCTCCTGGACCGGGGCATCGCCCCGTCGACCCCCTGGCAGGCCTGGGACCTGGGCCTGGTCCCGACCCGCCACGCCCGCGAGATCCTGGGCGTACGGGGAGGGCCCGGGGAGGCGGGGGCCCGGAAGGACCCTGCCGCGCCGTAGCCCGGGGCGTCGGCGCGGTGTGCCCCCTCGGGGCAGGGCCGCCCCCTGGGCCGTACCTCCGTGGTACGGCCCAGGGGGCGGGTGGTCACTTGCCCTGGGTGGCGGCCGGCTTCTTCGGGGTGTTCCCGGCCGTCGCCGGGTCCGGGGTCTCCTCGAAGGAGATCTTGCCCATGTGGCGGTTCATCGACTTCATCAGCAGCCAGACCGCGAGGGCCAGGACCGCGAAGACGACGAAGCCGAGGACGCCGGGGGTCACCTTGTTCTTGTCCAGCTCTTGGGCGGCGAAGGGGACAAGCTGGGTCAGTGCCAGGTGTGCGCTCATGTCAGGCATTGTCGCGGATGCCCGCGAAGAGATCTTCCTCGGGGAGGGAGGTCGGGACCAGCGCCTTGCTGAGCTCGTACTCCTCCGTCGGCCAGACCTCCTTCTGGATCTCCATCGGGACCCGGAACCAGCCGCCGTCGGGGTCGATCTGGGTGCGGTGGGCGATCAGCGCCTTGTCGCGGGTCTCGAAGAAGTCCGCGCAGGGGACGTGCGTGGTGAGGTTGCGCGCCTTGCCGCCGAACTCGTCCCAGCGCTTCAGCCAGTCCCCGTACGGCGACTCCAGGCCGCGCTCCAGGAGGGCCTTGTGCAGGGCCTCGGTGCGGGGGCGGTTGAAGCCCTGGTTGTAGTAGAGCTTCAGGGGCTGCCAGACCGGGCCGAACTCGGCCTCCGGGTACTTCTCGGCGTCGGCCGCGCCGTCGAAGGCCACCATCGTGATCTTGTGGGTCATGATGTGGTCGGGGTGCGGGTATCCGCCGTTCTCGTCGTAGGTCGTGACGACCTGGGGACGGAAGGAGCGGATCTTGCGGACCAGCGCCCCGGCCGCCGTGTCGACGTCCTCCAGGGCGAAGCAGCCCTCGGGAAGCGGGGGCAGCGGGTCGCCCTCGGGGAGCCCCGAGTCGACGAATCCCAGCCATTCCTGGGAGACGCCGAGGATCTCGCGGGCCTCGTCCATCTCCTTGCGGCGCACCTCGTGGATGTTCGCCTCGATGTAGGGGTCGCCCTGAAGCTTGGGGTTCAGGACCGAGCCGCGCTCGCCGCCCGTGCACGTCACCACCAGGACGTCCACCCCCTCGGACACGTACTTGGCCATCGTGGCCGCACCCTTGCTCGACTCGTCGTCGGGGTGGGCGTGAACGGCCATCAGTCGCAGCTGCTCAGTCAAGACTCGATCCTCAGTGATTCGACGCGGAGGGTGGTCTCTATAGTGACGGAATCGGGGGAGTGAAAATTCCGCCACCCCCGGCTTCGAGAGGATCACCCATGAGCGCGGTGCGAGAGCAGCTGCCCGAGGGGCGCTACGGGCGCTCCGCGGACGAGCGGGCCGACCGCAAGCTCAAGATCGCCGGCGCGGTGCTCGGGGTCCTCTTCCTCGGCATGATGGGCTGGTTCGGCTGGCACTACGTCGTCGACAACAAGATCAGCGCCGAGATGATCAAGTTCGACGTGGTGAGCGCCGACGAGGTCCAGGTGCACCTGGAGATCCGCAAGGACGAGGGCGTCAAGGGCGTCTGCACGCTGCGCTCGCGTTCCGAGGACGGGGCCGAGGTGGCCCGCAAGGACGTCCGGATCGACGACGCCGCGAGCCGGGTCGACCGCGTCTTCTCGCTCCGCACGACCGCCCGCGCGACGAGCGCCGAACTCATCGGGTGTACGGCGCGGTAGCGGTGGGTAGGGACGGGGTGTCGAGTCCCGGCGAGTCACTGCGGTGACCTGGGGAGACGCCATCTTTATGGTTTATGTCCTCCCGCTTTTCGCCACTCATTGTTAGGCTCGTGGTTTCGCCCACCCGGGACAGCACCGCTTTTCCGTGTAGGGCGATGCTTTGTATTCCCAGTACCTACGAGGAGCACCCGTGACCCAGACCAGCGACAACGTCACCTGGCTCACCCAGGAGGCGTACACCAAGCTCAAGGACGAGCTTGAGTACCTGACTGGTCCCGCGCGTACCGAGATCGCCGCCAAGATCGCAGCGGCGCGCGAAGAGGGCGACCTGCGCGAGAACGGCGGGTACCACGCGGCCAAGGAGGAGCAGGGCAAGCAGGAGCTCCGGGTCCGCCAGCTCACCCAGCTCCTGGAGCACGCCAAGGTCGGCGAGGCTCCGGCCGAAGAGGGCGTCGTCGCGCCCGGCATGGTCGTCACGATCGCCTTCGACGGCGACGAGAACGACACGCTGGACTTCCTGCTCGCCTCCCGCGAGTACGCGAGCGACGACATCGAGACGTACTCGCCGCAGTCGCCGCTCGGCGTCGGCGTCAACGGCAAGAAGGTCGGCGAGGACGCGGAGTACGAGCTGCCGAACGGCAAGAAGGCCACGGTGAGGATCCTCAGCGCGAAGCCGTACACCGGCTGATCCGCACTCCTTGAGCGAAGGGCCGGCCCCCGTGGGGGGCCGGCCCTTCGTCCTGCATGCACATGCAATGATGCGGAGCTGACGTCGCGTCACCAGGGGGAGGACGAGGTGCTGGGACCGCTGCGCGAGGGCGCACCGCGCCGGATCGGACCGTACGAGGTGCTCGCCCGGCTCGGCGCCGGCGGGATGGGCGAGGTGTTCCTCGCCCGGGATGCCGGGGAGGACCCGGGGGGCGGGCTCGGGGACGGGCCCGCGGGTGCCGGGGACGGGCCCGGGGCCGGGGACGGGTCCGGGGACGGGTCCGGGGACAGGTCGGGGAACGGGCCCGGGGGCGGGTCCGCCGACATCGGGGACGGGTCCGGGAACGGGGCCGGGTCCGGGATCGGGGTCGGGATCGGGGCCGGGGTCGGGGTCGGGATCGGCGCCTTCGTCGCCGTGAAGACCGTGCGGCGGGACGTCGTCGGGGACCCGGCCTTCCGGGACCGGTTCCGGCGCGAGATCAGGATCGCCGCGCTCGTCGACAGCGCCTATGCCGCCGCGCCCGTCGGCGGCGACGCCGACGCCGAGGTGCCCTGGCTGGCCACCGCGTACGTCCCCGGCCCCAGCCTTGCGCAGGCCGTGCGGCGCGGCGGCCCGCTGCCCGTCGCCACCGTGCGGGCGCTCGGCGCGGACGTCGCCCGGGCCCTCGCCGACCTGCACCGGGCCGGGGTCCTGCACCGGGACCTCAAGCCCGGGAACGTCATGCTCTCCGTGGCGGGCCCCCGCCTCATCGACTTCGGCATCGCCCGCAGCAGCACCGCGACCACCATGACCGCGACCGGTCTGATGGTCGGCACGCCCTCCTTCATGTCCCCCGAGCACGTGGCCGGCGCCCGCCGCGTCACGGCCGCCTCCGACGTCTTCTGCCTCGGCTCGCTGCTCTGCTACGCGGCGACCGGCGAGGACCCCTTCGGCGACGGGCCCCTCGCGGCCGTCCTCTACCGCGTCTCCCAGGCCGAGGCCGACCTGACCCGCGTCCCGGAGGAGCTGCGCGGGACGATCGCCGCCTGCCTGGCCGTGGACCCGGCGGACCGGCCGACGCCGGAGGCGCTCGTCGGGCTGCTCGGCGCCGGGGCCGCGAAGGTCTTCCCGTGGCCGGAGGGCGTACGGGAGCACATCGGCGAGTACGGCAGGGAGCTCGCCCAGCTCGTCGCCTCCGGCGGGCCGCTCCTGGAGGCGGCGCCGGCCGGGCCCGTCGTCACCCCGGCCGTCCCGGGCCTGCATTCCGTGCCGACGCTCGCGCCCGTGTCCGCGCCCACCGTGCCCGCCTCCGAGACGCCCCGGAAGCGGCGGAGGCGCGCGGTCGCCGCCGTCCTCGCGCTCGCCGTCGTCGCCGGTGGGCTCGGTGCGTACGCCCTGTGGCCCGATCCGGCGCCGCCGCAGGCTCCTGCGAAGGCCGCCCCGCCAGCCGGGCCCCGGATCGCGGGCGTCGACGACCGCGGCACCGCCGACGCCTCGGGCGTCGTCCCGCAGAACGCGGCCCAGCGCCCGGCCGCCTGGAAGCCCTGGCACACGAAGCTGAGCGCGCCGGCCTTCGGCTGCTCGGCCGGCGAGAAGGCGCTCGTGTGCCGGACGACGGACGGGCGGTACGAGGCGCTGGACCCGGCGAGCGGGAAGCCGCTGTGGACCGCGGACCTGGTGCCGGACCCCCGCGACTCCATGAGCTTCATCGGGCCCACCGGCGGGATCTTCATCGCGGGCACCACGGACGTCCCCGCCGTCCACGGCGACGCCGTCGTGCTGCTCTCCGGTGGCCGACTCCAGGTCCGGGACGCCCGCAGCGGCGCGGTCCGCTGGGAGAAGCGGAACACCGCCGAGGCAGGGATGCGCACCCGGCCCGTCGTGGGCGACGGCACGGTCTTCGTCCCGACCGGCGGCGAGGACAAGGACCGGATGACGGCCTTCGCCCTGGCCGACGGCCGGCAGCTGTGGTCCACATCGCTGACCAACGCCGACCTCGCGCGCAACTCCTTCCGCGACTTCGAACCCGTCGCCTACGCGAACGGGCTCGTGTACGCGATGAGCGACGGCGGTTTCGTGTCGTTCGACGCGAAGACCGGACAGCAGCGCGGCCAGGTGCCGGCGGAGGCCAAGGGGTGCGACGGCCTCGGTGTCCAGGGCCGGTACGCCTACTGCGCGCCGCTCGACGCGACGGCCGCGGCCCCGCTCGCGCTGTACCGCCTGGACGCCACGACGCTCGCCCCGGTGGGCGCCGGCAAGCTTCCGCTGCCCGCCGACGTCGCGAAGTCGGGCGCCCGGCCGACCGCCGTGTCCGCCCGGACGGCCGTCGTCGTCGACCAGGGCCCGCTGCCCTGGGCCGACTGGGGCAACACCGGAAAGCCCGACGGCGTGTTCGTCCTCGACCCGGCCACCGGCAGGACCCTCGGCCACCACCCGATCCCCCCGCTCACCGGCGCCGACGGCAGGAAGCAGTACGTCTCCAGCCCGCTGATCGCCGGGGACACCCTGGTCTACGCCGACTTCTCGGCCCTGCACCTGGTGCCGCTCGGCCCGAACGGCGCCCCCGGCAAGGAGCGCGTCGTGCCCGTGCCCGGCGCTCCCGGGCCGCGCGCCAAGGAGCCGTACGAGCGGGTGAACGGCACCGACATCGGCCGGGAGATCCGCCCGCCGGAGGTGCTGCCGCTCGGCGGTGTCGCCCACGTCGTGTACGACACCGGGGTCGTCGCCTCCGTCACACTGCCCGAGGAGTAGTCCCTTGCTGGAAGCCCTGCCGCCGGGACAGCCCCCACGGCTCCTCGGCCCCTACCGGCTGCTCGCCCGCCTCGGCGCCGGCGGCATGGGCGAGGTGCACCTCGCCTGCCGGGCGGACGCGCCGACGGCCGATCCGTACCGGATGGTCGCGGTGAAGACCGTACGGGACGACCTGGAGGTCGACGGGGACTTCAGGACCCGGTTCCGGCGGGAGATCGCGGCGGCGCGGACCGTGGACGGGCCGGGCGTCGCGCGGCTCGTGGACGCGGACGCCGACGCGCCGTCGCCGTGGCTGGCGACCGAGTACGTGCCGGGACCCTCGCTCGCGGAGGCGGTCGTACGGTCCGGGGCGCTGCCCGTCGGGACCGTCCGGGCCCTCGGGGTCGCCCTCGCGCGGGCCCTCGCGGGCGTCCACGAGGTGAAGGTGCTGCACCGGGACCTCAAGCCGGCGAACGTGCTGCTCGCCGCGGCCGGGCCGAAGCTGATCGACTTCGGCATCGCGCAGGCCTTCGAGGCGACGGCGCTGACCTCGACCGGCCTGGTGGTGGGCTCCCCCGGGTTCATGTCGCCGGAGCACCTGGTGGGGAGCCGGGCGGTGGTGCCCGCGTCGGACGTGTTCTGCCTGGGCGCGGTGCTCGCGTTCGCGGCGAGCGGCCGGGGGCCGTTCCACGACGACGAGATGGCGGCCGTGATCTACCGGATCAGCCGGGCGGAGGCCGAGCTCGACGGCGTTCCGAAGGAGCTGCGGCCGGTCGTGGAGCGGTGTCTGCGGCTCGACCCGGACGAGCGGCCGTCGGCGGCGGAGGTCGCGGAGCTCCTCGGCGGCGGTTTCGCGTCCGAGGTGTTCCCGTGGCCCGGCGCGGTGCTCTCGCTGCTCGCCGAGTACGGGGAGGCCGCCAGGAGCGCCGGGGAGGCGGCGGCCTCCGGCGCGGGCGTGGCCGATCTGCCGACGCTCGGGCCGGTCGTGCCGTACTCCCCCACGGCGCTGACGGACCGGCCGGTGCTCCCCTCGGCGGCCGTGGAGCGGCGCCGCCCGTGGGGCGCGGTGGTCGCGGGCGCGATGGCGGTGGCCCTGGTGGCGACGGTCGGCGTGGTCCTCCTCAACCGGGGCGGCGGGCAGGGCGGTGCGGTTACGGGCGGGGCCGCGGGGCCGACGAGCGGCGGCCCCGCGACCGGCACCACCGCGCCGGTCGCCGCGCTGAGCCAGGTCGTCCTGCCGTACGGCGGCAAGGGCCACGGCAACGACTTCGGCGCGGCCCCCGCGGACCCCGCCCACCGTCCGGCGGGCTGGTCGCCCTGGACCGCCGAGGTCGAGCAGGGCGTCGGCAGCTGCGCGCTCTCCCCGAAGGTCCTGGTCTGCCCGGGGTCCGGCGGCGCGGTCACCGGGCTGAGCGCGGCGGACGGCAAGCAGGTGTGGAAGGTGCCGGGTCGGGGCGAGGGGCTGCGCAGCGGGCCCCAGTACCCGGCGGTCGTCGGCGACACGGCGTACGTGACGGGGCCGGACGGGGTCGTCGCGTACGGGGTCGAGGACGGCAAGGAGCGCGGGCGGATCCCGGGGCCCGGGACCGACTGGGCCGTGAAGGGCACCGACCTGCGGGACGGCGTCCTCTACTCGACGTACGTGAACATGCGCGACGAGCAGACGGGCCTGGCGACTGCCGTGCGCCTCGCCGACGGCAAGCAGCTGTGGCGGACGCCGCTCGACGCCCTGCCGGAGGAACCGGTCGCGGCGGCGGGCCGGGTCCTGGTGCCGCTGGGGGTCGTGCCGGTGGCGCTCGACGCCCGTACCGGCAAGGAAGTGGCGCGCGGGGCGACGGGCTGCCAGCGGTTCGTGGTGCACGAGAAGAGCGGCAGCGTGCTGTGCACGGGCTCCTCGGACGGGTCCGTGACGGTGCTCGACGGGGAGTCGCTGAAGCGGCAGCGGTCCTTCGGGGTGGCCGTGACCGCGGGGCCCGCGGTGAACGCGGACGGTCTGGTGGCGGTGGCGAGCGGCCAGACCGTGAGCGTCTACGACCTTCGGAGCGGCGAGCGGCGCTGGTCCCTGCTGCCCATCGTGACCGAGGGCGTCCTGGGGGAGGTGTACTTCGCGGGGAACCGGGTGCTGGCCGTCGCCAAGAACGAGGCCCTCTCCATCCCGGTGGCGGGTCCCGCCCCCGGCCACGAACCCGACCGGTTCGAGGTGAAACTCCCCGACGGCTTCACGGTGCAGGCCGCCGGAGAGACGCTGGCCGTTGGAGGGGCGGCTTTCGTCTCCTTCCCCGACGGCCTCGTCTTCTCCGGCTACCTGCCCTGAGGCTCCCCGGTTCTTACGCCGTCGCCGAGCGGTACTTCCGTACCGACAGCGTCCGGAAGACCACGATGATCAGGATCGACCACAGGAGCGACGCCCACACCGGGTGCTGCATCGGCCACGCGTCGGAGGTCGAGACGCCGGGGTTGCCGAAGAGTACGCGGCAGGCCTGGACGGTCGCGCTGAACGGGTTCCACTCGGCGATGGGCTGGAGCCAGGAGGGCAGCTTGCTGGAGTCCACGAACGCGTTCGAGATGAACGTGACGGGGAAGAGCCAGATCAGCCCGCCCGAGGTCGCCGCTTCCGGGGTGCGGACGGAGAGCCCGATCAGCGCCCCGATCCAGGAGAAGGCGTAGCCGAGGAGGAGCAGGAGGGCGAAGGCGCCGAGCGCCTTGGGGACGCCCTCGTGGATGCGCCAGCCGACGAGCAGGGCGACGATCGCCAGGACGACCAGCGTCAGCGTCGTCTGGACCAGGTCGGCGAGCGTACGGCCGGTGAGGACCGCGCCGCGGGCCATCGGCAGCGAGCGGAAGCGGTCGATCAGGCCCTTGTGCATGTCGTCGGCGATGCCCGCGCCCGCTCCGGCCGTGGCGAAGGTGACGGTCTGGGCGAAGATGCCGGCCATCAGGAACTCGCGGTAGACCTGCGGCGAGGTGGAGTCGCCGATCTCCATCGAGCCGCCGAAGACGTAGCTGAACAGCACCACGAACATGATCGGCTGGATGAGCCCGAATATGATCACTTCGGGTATGCGGGACATCTTGATCAGGTTGCGGCGCGCGATCACGAGCGAGTCGTTCACGGACTGGACGATCCCGCCGCGCGGGCGCGGGGCGGTCAGCCCGTCGGCCGACCCCAGGACGGTGGTCACTTCACTGCCTCCTTCCGGCTCTTCCGGCCCCCGGCCTCCTGCTCGCCCTCCTCCTCGCTCCGGTCGGCCACGTGACCGGTGAGGGAGAGGAAGACGTCGTCGAGGGTCGGGCGGCGCAGCCCGATGTCGTCGATCTCGGCGCCGACGCCGTCCAGGTCGCGGATGACCTCGGCGAGCAGCTTGGCGCCGCCGGTGACGGGGACGGTGAGCTTGCGGGTGTGCTCCTCGACGGACACCTCGCCGTGGCCGATCCCCGCCACGCCGTAGCGGGCGAGGACGTCCCGGGCGTCGGCGATCATCTCCGGCTCGCGCACGACGACCTCGACCCGCTCGCCTCCGGTCTGGGCCTTGAGCTGGTCGGAGGTGCCGCGGGCGATGACCCGGCCGTGGTCGACGACGCAGATGTCGTGGGCGAGGTGGTCGGCCTCCTCCAGGTACTGGGTGGTGAGGAGCAGGGTCGTACCGCGGGCGACGAGCTCCTTGATGACGTCCCAGAGCTCCTGCCGGTGCCGCGGGTCGAGGCCGGTGGTCGGCTCGTCCATGAACATGACCGGCGGGGAGACGACGAGGGCCGCCGCGAGGTCGAGGCGGCGGCGCATGCCGCCGGAGTACGTCTTGGCCTGCCGGTCCGCGGCGTCGACGAGGTGGAACCGTTCGAGCAGCTCGCCGGCCCGCACCTTCGCGGGCTTCGCCTTCATCTGGTAGAGCTGTCCGACCATCTGGAGGTTCTCGCGGCCGGTGAGGTACTCGTCGACGGCCGCGAACTGGCCGGAGAGGCCGATCGAGCGGCGGACCTCGTTGGGGTGCTTGAGGACGTCGATCCCGGCGACGACGGCTCTTCCGCTGTCCGGCTTGATCAGGGTCGTCAGGACCCGCACGGCGGTCGTCTTCCCCGCCCCGTTCGGGCCGAGCAGACCGAGGACCGTGCCCTCCGGCACGTCGAGGTCCACCCCGTCCAGAGCTCGTACGTCCCCGAAGGTCTTCACCAGACCCTCGGCGTATATCGCGCCTGGCATGTGGATTCTCCCAGGGAGATTCGGGCGTTTCCTACCGATCCTAGGATTTCGGGAAGGCCCTCGCCCGGTGAATCCGTGACCTGGAGCACACGGGACGGACGCGTCTCGCGTCCGTCCCGTGGCCGTCCTGGGCGTCCCGGGCGGCGGCCCGGGACACCCGTTGGCGTGCTGTTGGCGGGCCGTTGGTCCCACGGGCGAGGCTGGGGTCCTTGCACGGAGCACGACGACGATGACGGGGAGCACGAGATGGCGATCGGCGCACACGGCACGGGCAGGAACGGGACGGGCGGCACGGGCAGGGTCGGCGGGGCGGGGGCGGTCGGCGGGGCCGGGGCGACGGACGAGCCGGGGTGCTCCGGCTGTGACACGACGACGCCCTGGGCCGAGCTGGCCGCCGAGATGCGCCGCATCAAGGACGCCACGGAGCTGAGCTACGGCAAGCTCGCACAGCGCACCCACTACAGCCGCTCCTCGTGGGAACGGTTCCTGAACCAGAAGCAGTTGCCGACCCGGGTCGCGGTCGAGGAGTTCGCCGCGGCCGCCGGGGCGGACCCGGGTCCCCTCCTGCTCCGCCTGGAGCGCTCCCTGGCACACGAGACGGCCGCCCGGGCGGCCGCCGTCCACGTCGGGGCGCGGGGCGGGGAGCCCGCGCTCGTCCCCGCGATCCCGGCCGCCCGGCGGGAGTCCGGCCTGCCGGGCCTCGGCCGGCCCCTGGGCCTGCTCGCGGCGGGGGCCCTGGTCGGCGGCGGCCTGGTGACCGTCCTCAACCGGGTGGCCCGGGAGCGCAGGGGCCTCTGAGACGGGAGCCCTGGGAGGAGGCGCACGAAGGGGGCGTACGGAGGGAGGCGTACGGGGGAGGCACGCGAAGGAGACGTACGGGGAGGCCGCACGGAGAAGGCGTGCGCGCGGGTGTCAGTCCAGCACCGTGTACCCGGCCTCCCGCAGCGCCTCCGCCACCTCCCGGCAGTGCTCCGGGCCCTTCGTCTCCAGGTGCAGCTCGACCTCCGCCTCCGTCAGTCCGAGGCGCGGATCGGTCCGTACGTGACTCACGTCCAGGACGTTCGCGTCGACCACCGTCAGGACCGCGAGGAGGGTCGCGAGCGCCCCCGGCCGGTCGGTGACGCGCAGCCGCAGGCTCAGGTAGCGACCGCCGGCGGCCATGCCGTGCCGCAGGATCCGCTGGAGCAGCAGGGGGTCGACGTTCCCGCCGGAGAGGACCGCGACGACCGGCCCCCGGAAGGACGTCGGGTCGGCGAGGAGGGCCGCCACCGGGCTCGCGCCGGCCGGTTCGACCACCAGCTTCGCCCGCTCCAGGCAGAGCAGCAGCGCCGAGGAGAGCGCGTCCTCGGAGACCGTACGGACCTCGTCGACGTACTCCTGGATCAGGGCGAACGGCACGTCGCCCGGGCGTCCGACCTTGATCCCGTCCGCCATCGTCACCGGCGACTCGATCACCACGGGGTGCCCGGCGGCCAACGAGGGCGGGTAGGCGGCCGCGCCCTCCGCCTGGACGCCGATCACCTTCACGTCCGGGCGCACCGACTTCACCGCGAGGCCGATGCCGGCCGCGAGCCCGCCGCCGCCGATGCCGACGAGGACCGTCCGCACTTCGGGGCACTGCTCCAGGATCTCCAGGCCGACCGTGCCCTGCCCGACGATGACGTCGGGGTGGTCGAAGGGGTGGATGAAGACCGCGCCGGTCTCCCGGGCGTACTCCTCCGCCGCCGCGAGCGTCTCGTCGACGACGTGGCCGTGCATCCGGACCTCGGCGCCGTACTCCCGGGTCGCCGCGACCTTCGGCAGCGGGGCGCCGACCGGCATGAAGACGGTGGCGTGCACCCCGAGCAGTTTCGAGGCGAGCGCGACGCCCTGCGCGTGGTTGCCGGCGGAGGCCGCGACCACCCCGGCCGCCCGCTCCTCGGGCCGCAGCCCGGCGATCCGTACGTACGCCCCGCGCAGTTTGAAGGAACCGGTCCGCTGGAGGTTCTCGCACTTGAGGTGAACCGGGGCTCCCACCAGCGAGGACAGATGACGGCTGCCCTCCATAGCCGTCATCCTGGCCACCCCGGCCAGCATCTTCTGCGCCCCCCGCACGTCGTCGAGCATCAGCCGGTGCAAGGGGTCTGGCGTACGGAAGCTCATGACAGCAAGTCTCGCAGCTCACGACCCCCGTGACCGCCCGGCGGGCGGGCCGTGGAACGGGTTTGCGCAGCGCCGGTACGGACCCCGGCGGGGCCGCGTACTCTGTCCCCCACCGACCGACCACCCCCGCACGAGAGAGACCCACAGCCATGCCCAATTCTCAGGACATGACGACTGCGCTCGACCCCGGTCTCCTCGATGCCCTCCAGCACCAGGTGGCCGTCTTCGCCCGCCGCGCCGAGCAGACCCGCCTCGGCGGCACCGGCCAGCTCCGCAACTCCATGGACCGCGCGGCCTACCTCCTCCTCAACCGCCTCGACCAGGAAGGCCCCATGGGGGTGAAGGCGCTCGCGGCGGGCATGGGGATCGACTCGTCCACCGTGACCCGCCAGGTCGCCCCGCTCGTCGACACCGGCCTGGTGAAGCGGACCTCGCACCCGGAGGACGGGCGGGCGGTCGTCCTCCAGCTCTCGCCGCGCGGCCTCGCGCGCCTGGAGGAGGTCCGCTCCTCGCGCCGGCAGCTGATGGTCGAGGTCACGGAGGGCTGGACCCCGGACGAGCGGGAGTCCTTCTGCACGCTGCTCACCCGCTTCAACACCGCCCTGTCCGCACGGCAGTCGGCGCACACGGGCCACGCACCGGCCGGGACCGAGTCCGCGCAGACCTCTTGACCCCGCACCCGCGCTGTCCTCAGATGAGGAGGTGCGAGAGCAGCAGCGCGGCCGGGGCGCCGAACACGCCCGCCGCACACGGGAGTTCGAGGCCTTCGTGGCCGGGGCGGCGGGGCGGCTGCTGCACGCCGCGACGCTGCTCACCGCCGAGACCCGCGCCCACAACCCGTACGCCCAGGCCCTGCTGACCGCCGCCCTCGCGCATGCGTACGCGGTGTGGGACCGGCTGCGCGACGAGGATCCGTACGACCTCGCGCGCCGCGATCTCGCCGCCCGCTTCGCCCGCACCGCCTGGCGCCATCACGGCGGGCAGGGCGGGGTGCTCGCCGCGCTCTCCCCGCAGGAGCGGCTCGTCGTCGTCCTGCGGCTGTACGAGGGGGTCGCGGAGGAGCAGGTCGCGGCCCTGCTCGGCCTGTCCGAGGCCCGCGTCCGCGCGGTGTGCGCCCGCTCGGTCGCCACGCTCAGATCCGCCGCCCGGGCAGCGGCATGAGCCGGTACGAGGACAAGGAGGCGGCGGTGCGGCGGCTGCTCGACACGCCGCATCCGCCGGTCCCCCGCGACCTCGCGCTGCGGGCCGCCGCGCGCGGGGCCCGGCGGCTCCATCACGCCCGGCGGGTCCGGCGCGTGCTGTGGGCCCTGGGCGCGGTCGCCGCGCTCGCCTTCGTCGTGTGGGCGTCGATGACCCACCCGTGGGAGGTGCCGCCGGCGGAGACGACACCGCCGCTGGAAGGCTGGTGAGCACGCCTCCGCCACACGGTGACGGCCGGGCGCCCCGGCCGTCACCACGGGTTTCTCCTAGCCCAGCGCCTGACGCAGGTCGGCGAGCAGGTCGTCGACGTTCTCGATGCCCACCGAGATGCGGACCAGGTCGGCCGGGACCTCGAGGAGGGAGCCCGCGACGGACGCGTGGGTCATGCGGCCCGGGTGCTCGATGAGGGACTCGACGCCGCCCAGCGACTCACCGAGGGTGAAGAGCTGCGCGCGGTTGCAGACCTCGACGGCCGCGTCCTCGCCGCCCTGCACGCGGAAGGAGATCATGCCGCCGAAGGACCGCATCTGCTTGGCCGCGATCTCGTGCCCCGGGTGCTCCGGGAGGCCCGGGTAGAGGACCTGGGTGACCTTCGGGTGCTGGGTCAGCATCTCGGCGATCTTCGTCGCGTTCTCGCTGTGGCGGTCCATGCGCACGGCGAGGGTCTTGATGCCGCGCAGCACGATCCACGAGTCGAAGGGACCGGCGACCGCGCCCATCGCGTTCTGGTGGTAGGCGAGCTCCTCGCCGAGCGCCTCGTCCGCGGTCACCAGGGCGCCGCCGACGACGTCGGAGTGGCCGCCCATGTACTTGGTGAGCGAGTGCACGACGACGTCCGCGCCCAGCGCCAGCGGCTGCTGGAGGTACGGCGAGGCGAAGGTGTTGTCGACGACGAGCTTCACGCCGGCCTGGCGGGCGACGCCGGCGACGGCCTCGATGTCGGTGATGCCGAGGAGCGGGTTCGAGGGGGTCTCGACCCAGATCAGCTTCGTACGGTCGTTGACCGCGCCGCGCACCGACTCGATGTCGGAGGTGTTCGCGACGGAGAAGTCCACGCCCCAGCGCTGCACGACCTTGGCGAAGAGCCGGAAGGTGCCGCCGTAGGCGTCGTTCGGGATGACCACGTGGTCGCCGGGCGCGAGGAGCGCGCGCAGCAGGCAGTCCTCGGCGGCGAGGCCGGAGGCGAAGGCGAGGCCGCGGCGGCCGCCTTCGAGGGCCGCGAGGTTCTCCTCCAGGGCGGTACGGGTGGGATTGGCGCTGCGGCTGTACTCGTAACCGCCGCGCAGCCCGCCCACGCCGTCCTGCTTGTAGGTGGACACCTGGTAGATGGGCGGGACGACCGCGCCGGTCAGCGGGTCGGCGGTGTTGCCCGCGTGGATCGCGCGGGTCTCGAAACTCTGATGGGAGTGCTGGTCGCTCATGGGTCAGGAGCGTAGTCCCGTACGCCGCCCGCCGCTTCGATCGTCTCACCGGGTGTCCTGGACAATGGACACATGGACATTCTCTGGTTCCTGATCGCGCTCGGGCTGCTGTTCGGCGTCCTCGGTCCCTTCGTGCTGCGCCGCCGGGGCGGCGAAGGGATCCGGCAGGTCGCACCGGGGGCGCCGGACGCGGCGGACCCGGAGGCGTACGGCTTCGTGCGGCAGGAGGAGCAGGACGTGCGGCTGCCCGGCGCCGACGACGAGCTCCTGCACGTCCTCGACGTCGTCCAGGCCACCCAGGACTGGCGGCCGGCCTCTCGGCTGCTCGCCGCCACCGGCACGGAGGGCGAGGTGCGCTGGCAGCGCGTGCAGGCCTTCGCGGGCGCGGCCTCCCTGGAGCTCCAGGAGCGGCCCGGCGTCGGCGGCGCGTGGCTGCGGACCTGGCGGGCGGAGGAGCCGCAGGACGCGGGCGGCGCGGCCGTGCACGCCGAGTTCCTGGTGCAGCAGGCGTGGCGCTCCTCATCGGCGGGGACGGACGACTTCCGGATCATCCTGGAGGAGGCGCTGAAGGTCACCGAGGAGGCGGCGCTGCTCGCCCCCGGCGACCCGGTGCCGTACATCACGCGGCTCGCGGTGGCACGCGGACTCGGGTACGGGCACGAGCAGTTCGACCAGGTGTGGGCGAAGGTGATCGACCGGGCGCCGCAGCACATGGGGGCGCATCTGGCGGCCCTGCACTACTGGTGCGAGAAGTGGCACGGTTCGCGCGAGGAGGCCGACCACTTCGCGACGACGGCCGCGGCGCGCGCCCCCCAGGGGTCGCTGCTCGCCGCGCTGCCGCTGTTCGCGGTGTTCGAGCACGTGCCGGACGTGATGCTCGTGCAGGACTTCTGGCGTACGGCGGTGGTGTCCAAGGCGATGGACGGCGCGCTGTACGCGGTCCACTCGGCCCGCCCCGACGACCCGATGCTCGCGCACGTCCGCCATCTGCTCGTCTGGTTCCTCGTCCGCTCGGAGCGCTGGGCGGAGGCCATGCACCAGCTGGTGCGGGTCGACGGGCACGTGGGCGCGGTCCCGTGGACGCTGAGCGGCGATCCGGCGGCGGAGTTCACGGTCTTCCGGAACCTGGCGGTCGCGGGCTACGAGGCGAACGGCGGCAGTCCGGCGACGCTGCCGCGCTGATCCTCCGGGCACGACGGCGTCGGTGCGGGCGACCTGACGGGTCGTGGGCACGGCGGCCGGAATCGAGTGGACGTCGTACTCGCCCGTAGGCGATACTCCGCACTCCCCCCACGCGTTTCGAACAGTTGTTTTCGGCGTCTCGCCGACCATTCCCGTGGGGGGACTCTGCCCGATGGGCGCGACCCTGCGTGCCGTGCGCGCGCTCGTACTGCTCTCCGGTTTCTACCTGCTCGGCCTCGGCCTGCTCGCCCTGCTCGGCGCCGCCGACTGGGTCGCCGTCCTGTGGGCGCCGGCCGCGACCCGGATCAAGATCCTCGTCGTCTCCGTGCTCCTCGCGATCCCCGTCGTGCGGGGCATGGCGATGCTGCGCACCCCGCGCGACGAGGAACCCGGCGGCCTCCTCGTCACCGAGGCCGACGAACCGCGCCTCTGGGCGACCGTGCGCGAACTGGCCCGCGAGGTCGGCACCCGCGCCCCGGACGAGATCCGGCTGACCGCCGACGTGAACGCCGCGGTCACCGAGGACGCCCGCCTCCTCGGCCTCGTCGGCGGGGTCCGCAGGCTGTACCTGGGCCTGCCCCTGGCGGCCGGGCTCGACGAGGCCGGGCTGCGCGCCGTCCTCGCCCACGAGCTGGGCCACTACGTCAACGCCGACACCCGGCTCGCCGCGATCGGCGCGCGGGGGCGCGTCCAGGTCGGCCGCATGATCGAGCTGTTCCACGCCAAGGCCGACGCGAAGGTCGACAAGGAGCGGGCCCGCCAGGAGCGCCGGTCCGAGAAGCGGATCTCCCGCGGCAGGAAGGCCAAGGAGATCGACACCGACGGCGCCGGCGTCACCTACCGCACGATGGCGAAGATCTACACCGCGTACGGCCGGCTCTACCTGCGCTCCACCACCTCCGGCGCCCGCCGCCAGGAACTCGCCGCCGACCTCGCCGCGGCCCGGCTCGCGGGCCGTGACGCCACCGCTCGGGCCCTGCGCACCATCCCCGCGATCGACGCGGCGAACGACTTCTACCTCTCGTCCTACGCCGCGCTCGGCACCGAGTTCGGCCTCCTCCCGGCACGCGGCGAGGTCTTCGGCGGCGTACGGCACCTCCTCGCGGCCCGCGCGGAGGAGTTGGCGGGGCTGCGCGAGGAACTCCCGGACGAGCCGGCCTCCCCCTACGACTCGCACCCGCCGACCGCCGAACGGGTCGCCCGCGTCGAGGCGCTCCCCGACGACGGGCGCGGGGCGGAGGGCTCCGGCCCCGCCCTCGGCCTGCTCGCCTCGCCCGACGCCGCACTGGCCGCCATCGAGGACGTGTCCCTCACCCCGGAGACCCGGCGGATGCGCCGCCTGGACTGGCCCGACCTGGTCCACGAGGCGATGAGCGCCCGGGTGGCCCGGGGCACGGAGGAGCTGCGCGCGGCGGCCGGCGCGGCCACCGGGGCGGCGGGAACGGTCGAGCTCCCCGCGCTGCTCGACGCGATCGACGCGGGCTCGGCCTGGGAGATCGCCGACCGGCTCCCGAAGTCCGAGGAGGCCGCGGCGGCCACCGGCCGCGCGGCGCGCGAGTTCGCCCGGCCCGCGCTGCGCCAGGGCCTGTCGGCCATGGTGACGGACGAGCTGCTGCGCTCGGGGCGGGCCCGCTGGGAGCTGTCCTGGACCGGCCCCGCCACCCTGACCCTGCCCGACGGGACGGCGGACGCGCTGTCGGCCGCGCTGGACGCGGCCACCGCGGACCTGCCGGACACCGGGCCGCTGCGCGCGCTGCTGTCGCGGCCGACCCCGCTGCCGCACTGACCGGCACCACTTCTCTCTTCCCCCGTCCACGAAGGACCGAGAAGGAACCGACTGCCCGATGGCCCGACTCATCCCGCTGACCGTGCTCGCGGTCTGCCTCTACTTCTGGTTCAGGTCCCGCCGCGCCGCGAAGGCGGGCGGAACCGCGAGCCCCGACTCCTCCCGGAGCAAGAACGCCGAGGCCGCCGCGAGCCTCGGCCTGCTGCCCGCCGACCGCCTCGACACCGAGGAGATCGACCCGCCGTCGCCGGAGCGCACCGCCGCCACCGCCGCGGTGCGCTCCGGCGACTGGGCGGCCGGTGCCGCGTACGTGGAGGAGGCGGGCCGCGACTGGTACGAGCGCGACCGCCGGATCAGCCTCCTCGCCGACGCGGCCGTCGAGGACGACGCCTGGCTGCTCGCCTGGCGCCGCGAGCGCCCGGACGACCCGGCGGCGGCCGCGGTGCACGCCTGCTCGCTGGTCTACCTGGCGTGGGAGATCCGCGGCTCCAAGCAGGCCCGGCACACCACCCAGGAGCAGTTCGCCTCCTTCCACCGCGTCCTGGAGCAGGCCCGCGGGGCCTTCGCGCGGGCGCAGGAGCTGGCGGGCGACGACCCGACCCCGTTCGTCGACGAGCTGGCGCTCGCCATGGGGCTCGGCTACTCGCACGAGGCGTTCCAGACCCTCTGGGCCGAGATCGAGAAGCGCGCCCCGCACCACTTCCCGGCGTACGCCACCGGCGTGCAGTACTGGTGCCGCAAGTGGCGCGGCTCGCACGAGCAGGCGCTCGCGTTCGCCCGGCGCGGGGCGGAGGGGGCCCGGCCGGGGGAGCTGCTCACCCTGTTCCCGCTGGAGGCGTACTTCGAGCAGGAGGCGTACGAGAGCGAGATCGAGCCGCAGGAGTTCTACAACCGGCCGGAGGTGGTCGCCGCCACCGACGCCGCCCTCGCCGATCTGGCGGCGGCGGAGGGGGTGCTCGACGCGCGGGACCCGCGGATCGTGCAGACCCGGCACCTGGTGGCCTGGATGCTGTACTGGCAGGACCGCTACGAGGCGGCGTTGGCCCAGTTCCGGCTGGTGGACGGGTACATCGGCTGCCGGCCCTGGAGCTACTCGGGCGACCCCAAGGCCCGCTTCACCAAGGTGCGGGACTACACGGCGGCGCAGGTCCTCAAGGCGCGCGGCGACTGACGCCCGGGGCGACGGGGCCGGGGGCGGCGGCAGGGCCGGGGAGGGCGGCGGGGCCGGGGGAATCCCTTCCGGCCCCGGACGGTTGACACTGCTGCCGACCGTCGAGGAGAGATGCAGCATGTTCCTGTCCCGGACCCCCGTCTTCCCCACTCCCGAGCAGGCCCTGCGCGGCCGCCTCGAGCCGGAGTTCTCCGTGCCCGAGCGCCACACCGTCCTCGGCAACCCGCTCCTCGGCCCCTACCCGGAGGGCCTGGAGGTCGCCGACTTCGCGCTGGGCTGTTTCTGGGGGGCGGAGCGCAAGTTCTGGCAGACCGAGGGCGTCTGGACGACCCTCGTCGGCTACCAGGGCGGCTACACGCCGAACCCGGCGTACGAGGAGGTCTGCTCCGGCCTGACCGGGCACACCGAGGTCGTCCGCGTCGTCTTCGACCCCTCGAAGGTGTCGTACGAGACGCTCCTGAAGCTCTTCTGGGAGTCCCACGACCCGACCCAGGGCTTCCGCCAGGGCAACGACGTCGGCACCCAGTACCGCTCGGCGATCTACACCCACTCCCCCGAGCAGGCGGAGCAGGCGGAAGCCTCCCGCAAGGCCTACCAGAAGGTCCTGACGGGCTCCGGCTACGGCGAGATCACCACCCACGTCCTCCCGGCCGACGAGACCCGCCCCTTCTACCCGGCGGAGGCCTACCACCAGCAGTACCTGGACAAGAACCCGGCGGGCTACTGCGGCATCGGCGGCACGGGCCTGTCCTGCCCGATCGGGGTCGCGAAGGCGGAGTAGGGGCCTTCGGTCAGGGCCCCGGCCGCGCTCAGGCGGCCGGGGCCCTGCCCTGTGCCGCGCGCAGGGACGCCGCCGTCCTCGCGGCCTCGTAGCCCTCGGGGGTTCCTTCGACGAGGAGGACGTCGCCGGCCATGTGGCGGGTGCGGAGGGGGATCAGGGCCTGGTAGGGGGCGGAGTCGTACCAGGCGCGGGCGGCCTCGTACGTGGGGAAGCCGATGATCACGAGGGCGCCGGGCCAGGTGCCCTCGCGGACCTCGCGGGCGGGGGCGCCGTGGACGAGGAAGCGGCCGCCGAAGGGGTCCAGGGTGTCCTGGATGCGCTCCATGTAGGTGAAGACCTCCTCGTCGAGGAGGGGCTTCGGGTGCAGGTTTCCGATGGCGTATGCGGTCATGACGCAAGCGTGCCGGGGCATGCCGTACCGGGTCGATTACCCCGGACGTCATGCCCCGGCCGCCGTACGCCCGGGGGCGTCAGATGGTCGCCGTGTCGATGACGAAGCGGTAGCGGACGTCGCTCTTCACGACCCGCTCGTACGCCTCGTTGATCTGGTCCGCGCGGATCAGTTCGATCTCGGCGCCCAGGCCGTGCTCGGCGCAGAAGTCGAGCATCTCCTGGGTCTCGGCGATGCCGCCGATCATGGAGCCCGCGAGGGTCTTGCGGCCGCCGATGAGGGAGAAGAGGCCGACCTTGACGGGCTCCTCGGGGGCGCCGACGTTCACCAGGGCGCCGTCCGTCTTGACCAGGCTCAGGTAGGCGTCGAAGTCGAGCGGCGCCGAGACCGTGGAGATCACCAGGTCGAAGGTGCCGGCGAGCTTCGTGAAGGTCTCCGGGTCGGAGGTCGCGTGGAAGTGGTCGGCGCCCAGCTTCAGGCCCTCCTCCTGCTTGCGCAGCGACTGGCTGAGGACGGTCACCTCGGCGCCGAGCGCGTGGGCGATCTTGACGCCCATGTGGCCGAGGCCGCCGAGGCCGACGATCGCGACCTTCTTGCCGGGTCCTGCCTGCCAGTGGGCGAGCGGGGAGTAGAGGGTGATGCCGGCGCAGAGCAGGGGGGCGGCCTCGTCGAGGCCGATGCCCTCGGGGATGCGCAGGGTGTAGTCCTCGTCGACGACGATGTGGGTGGAGTAGCCGCCGTAGGTCGGCTCGCCGTTCTTGTCGAGGGCGTTGTACGTGCCGGTCATCCCGTTCACGCAGTACTGCTCCAGACCGCGCAGGCAGTACTCGCACTCTCGGCAGGAGTCGACGAAGCAGCCGACGCCGACGCGGTCGCCGGCCTTGAACTTCGTGACGCCGGGGCCGACCTCGGCGACGATGCCGGCGATCTCGTGGCCGGGGACCATCGGGAAGATGCCCTCGCCCCAGCCGTTGGTGGCCTGGTGGATGTCCGAGTGACAGATTCCGGCGTACTTGATCTCGATGAGGACGTCGTGCTCGCCGACGGGCCGGCGCGGCACGGTGGTGCGCTCCAGCGGGGCGTTGGCGGCGGGTGCGGCGTACGCGGGGACGGTGGTCACGTTCGTGGTCATGCGTTCAGCCTGCCGGAGGGCGGCGGTGCCACCCAGCCACCTGTTCTGCCTACGTCCGGCGTGCCTACCACTGGCAGGGTCAGGAACGTCCGTCCGTGCGCGCGACCCGGCGGCGATAATGGGGCGGTATGGACCTCAGCGCCGAACTCAGTGAATTCCTTCGCTCCCGCAGGGCCCGGCTGAAGCCGCAGGACGTGGGCCTGCCCGAGTTCGGGCGGCACCGGCGGGTGCCGGGGCTTCGCCGCGAGGAGCTGGCGCAGCTGGCCGGGGTGTCCGTGGCGTACTACACGCGGCTCGAACAGGGCAACGGGCGGAACGTGTCCATGGAGGTGCTCGACTCCATCGCGCGGGCGCTGCGGCTGAGCGACACCGAGCGGGCGCATCTGACGCATCTGGCGAAGCCGACGGTGAAGAAGCGGCAGCGGGCGGCGATCGCCCGTCCGCAGCGGATCCGGCCGGGGCTCCAGCACCTCCTGGACGCGATGGACGGGCTGCCCGCCTTCGTCCTGGGCCGCCGGGGCGACATCCTGGCCTGGAACCGGATGGCGCGGGCCCTGATGGGCGATTTCGAGGCCTGGGAGCCGGCCGACCGGAACATGGCCCGGATGATCTTCCTCGAACCGAACGCGCGCGATCTCTACGTCGACTGGGAGTGCAAGGCGACCGAGGTCGTGAGCGTGCTGCGGCTGTACGCGGGCTGCTACCCGGACGATCCGCAGCTGCTCGCGCTGGTCGGCGAGCTGTCGGTGCGCAGCGAGGAGTTCCGCTCGCTGTGGGCGGCGCACACGGTGACCGACAAGGGGCACGGGCGGAAGCGGCTGCGGCATCCGCTGGTGGGCGAGATGACGCTGTCGTACGAGTCGCTGAAGGTGGCCGGGGACGATCCGGACCTGGTGCTCGTGACGTACCACGCGGAGCCGGGGACGCCCTCGGCGGACGCGCTGCGGCTGCTCGCGCAGTGGGGCGTGGACGAGGCCGCGGACGTGCGGGGATGACGTCCGCGGACGTGCCGGGATGACGAGAAGGCCCCCTCCCGCTGCGGGAGGGGGCCTTCTCGTGACGCGTGTACGGATCAGACCGCCGAGCCGGCCTTCCACTCCGACCAGCTCATGTTCCAGCCGTTGAGGCCGTTGTCGGGCTTGATCGTCTTGTCGTTGGAGTTCTTGACGATGACGACGTCGCCGATGAGCGAGTGGTCGAAGAACCAGGCGGCCGTCTGGTTCGGGTCGCCGGCGCCCTTGACGTCGGCGAGGCCGACGCAGCCGTGGCTGGTGTTCACGTTGCCGAAGATCGACCGCGCGCCCCAGTAGTTGCCGTGGACGAAGGTGCCGGAGTTGGACAGGCGCATGGCGTGCGGCACGTCCTTGATGTCGTACTCGCCCTTGCCGTCGTCGTCGGTGAAGCCGACGGTGGCGCCGTTCATCCGGGTCTCCTTGAACTTCTCGGAGATCACCATCTGACCGTTGTAGGTGGTGTTCTCCGGGGAGCCGGCGGAGATCGGGATGGTCTTGATCGTCTTGCCGTCCTGCTGGACCTTCATGGTCTTGGTGGCGGCGTCGACGATGGAGACCTGGTTGCGGCCGATCGTGAAGGTGACGGTCTTCTGCTGCACGCCGAAGACGCCGTCGGCGCCCTCGACGCCGTCGAGGTTCAGCTTCAGCGTGACGGTCGAGCCCTCGGTCCAGTACGCGTCGGGGCGGAAGTCGAGACGGGTCGAGTTGAACCAGTGCCCGACGACCTCCTGACCGGAGCTGGAGGAGACCGTGATGCCGCTCTGGACGGCCTTCTTGTCGGTGATCGCCTTGTTGAAGTTGATCGAGACCGGCATGCCGACGCCGACGGTCGAACCGTCCTCGGGCGTGAAGTTGCCGATGAAGCTGTTGGCCTTCGAGACGGTGGTGAACGAGGAGTTCTCGTGCGCCTCCAGGCCCTCCGCGTCGGTGGCGGTGGCGGCGATCTTGTAGACCGTGGCCCGCTCGAGCTGCTCGCTCGGCTTCCAGCTGAGCCCGTCGGCCGCTATCTCACCCTTGACCCGGGCGCCCTCGGCGGAGGTCATGGTGACCTCGGTGAGCTTGCCCTCGGTCACGGTGACCTTGGCGTCTTTGTTGATGGAGGCGTTCTGGGCGCCGTTCTTCGGCGAGATCGTGATCTGCGCCTTGGAGGTCTTCTGCGCGGCCGCCTCGTCGACCTGGGCCTGTGACTGCGGCGACGCGGAACCGGAGGCGCTGCCGTCCTTGTCCCCGTCGTTGCACGCCGAGAGCACGAGTACGCCGCTGAGCACCGTGGCTGCCGCCGCCAGGCTCCTGCGGCGCTTGCCGACCGTCATCACACGCTTCTCCATCGTCGCCGGTTCCCTGCCAACTTCTTCTATGAACGCCCATGACACCCCGTACGGTTCCGTGACCGGAGGGTTTGTGGGCAATGCCACTGATCCACGGGGAACACCACTCGTCCACACGCGCGGAGTCCCGTCGCCGGTTCCCGGTGCCGTGGAAAGGCCCCGGGACGGCGTCCCGGGGCCCGCGCCTGGTGCGGATTCCCGCCTCAGCGGTCGTCGTCCTCCCCGCCCCCATCTTCCTCGCCGAGGTCCCACTCCAGCGCATCGGGGTCGTAATCGATCTCCTCGCTGCTCCAGGAGGCCTGGACCATCTCGATCCCGGGGACGTCGCGGATCAGGTCGAAGGGCTCGACGAGGTAGGCGAGCGCCTCGGCGCTGTCCTCGCGCGCGGCCTCGCGCGCCTGCACCCGCTCCTCCTCGGGCATGAACTCGTCGTCGTCGATCCGGGCCTCGGCGGCCTCGGTCAGCTCGGCGGGACCGTCGATCTCCAGGACGACATCGACGCGAAGGCGGACATAGCGTGTGGACTCAGGTGTGCTCATGGATCGGAGCGTAGGGGGCCGGAGGCCCTCGGCTTTCCCGCGACCCGCTGTGTTCCGTAGCATCGGCGCACCGACCAATTCGCGGTTTCCGCAAGGGGGATCGAAATTTCCGTGTCCGCCGCCCGACGCCTGCTGCTGACCGCCATCGCCGCGGGGACGCTGCTGTGCGCCCTGTGGTTCGTGCCGACCGCGAACGCCACCGACCAGGAGGGCGGGGCGCGGATCGGGGTGACCCAGGACGGTTCCCTCACGGACGACGGTCGCCTGGCCGAGACCGGGGGTCGGAACACCACGGCGTACCTGCTCGGCGGGACGGCTTTCCTGGGGGTCGGGGCGGGTTCCGTGACGCTCGCGATGCGGCGCCGGGGCCGCGCCTTCTGACGGCCCCGCAGGCGTGAAGGGCCGCTCCCCGTACGGGTGAAGGGGTGACTCCCCCTACGCGTGAAGGGTCGGCTCCCCTACGCGTGAAGGGCCGCCCCCGGAGACGGGGGCGGCCCTTTCGTACGGCTCGGCGGTTGCGCCGGTCGTACGGCTCGTCCTTACGCCAGCGGGCCCGTGACCGGCTCCACGGCCGCGACCAGCTTCCCTTCGCGCACGAAGGCGTCCGCGCCCGCCAGGTCGGGGGCGAGGAACCGGTCCGGGCCGGGGCCCTCGACGCCGGCCGCGCGCAGGGCGTCGATGGCGGCCTGCGAGGCGGGGGCCGGGGTGAGGCCCTCGCGGAGCTCGATGCCGCGGGTGGCGGCGTACAGCTCGACCGCGATGATCCGGTTGAGGTTGCCGATCGCGGTGCGCAGCTTGCGGGCGGCGGACCAGCCCATGGAGACGTGGTCCTCCTGCATCGCGGAGGACGGGATGGAGTCGGCGGAGGCCGGGACGGCGAGCCGCTTCATCTCGCTGACCAGGGCGGCCTGGGTGTACTGGGCGATCATCAGGCCCGAGTCGACGCCGGCGTCGTCCGCGAGGAACGGCGGGAGGCCGTGCGAGCGGTTCTTGTCGAGGAGCCGGTCGGTGCGGCGCTCGGCGATGGAGCCGAGGTCGGCGGCGGCGATCGCGAGGAAGTCGAGGACGTACGCGACGGGGGCGCCGTGGAAGTTGCCGTTGGAGCGGACCTCGCCGCTGGACAGCACGACCGGGTTGTCGACGGCGGCGGCGAGCTCGCGCTCGGCGACGAGCCGGGCGTGGGCCATGGTGTCGCGGCCGGCGCCGGCGACCTGCGGGGCGCAGCGCACCGAGTAGGCGTCCTGGACGCGGGGGGCCTCGCCCGCCTGGGCGTGGCCGGTGAGGCCGGAGCCCTTGAGCACGGCCAGCATGTTGGCGGCGGAGGCGGCCTGGCCCGGGTGCGGGCGGATGGCGTGCAGCTCGGGCTCGAGGACCTTCTCGGTGCCGAGGAGGGCTTCGAGGGAGAGGGCGGCGGTGATGTCGGCCGACTTGTAGAGCGTGTCGAGGTCGGCGAGGGCCATGACCAGCATGCCGAGCATGCCGTCGGTGCCGTTGAGGAGGGCGAGGCCCTCCTTCTCCTTGAGCTCGACGGGGGCGATGCCGGCGGCGGCGAGGAGCTCGCCGGCGGGCTTCACCACGCCGTCGGGGCCCTCGGCGTCGCCCTCGCCCATGAGCGCGAGGGCGCAGTGGGAGAGCGGGGCGAGGTCGCCGGAGCAGCCGAGGGAGCCGTACTCGTGGACGACGGGGGTGATGCCGGCGTTGAGGACGTCGGCCATGGTCTGGGCGACCTCGGGGCGGACGCCGGTGTGCCCGGAGGCCACGGTCTTGAGGCGGAGGAACATCAGGGCGCGGACGACCTCGCGCTCGACGCGCGGGCCCATGCCGGCGGCGTGCGAGCGGACGATGTTGCGCTGGAGCTGGGCGCGGAGCTCGTGGCTGATGTGCCGGGTGGCGAGTGCGCCGAAACCGGTGGAGACCCCGTAGACGGGCTCGGGCTTGGCGGCGAGCGCGTCGACGATGTCCCGGGCGGCGGCCAGGGCGGCCACGGCCTCGGTCGACAGCTCGACGCGGGCGCCGTGGCGGGCGACGTCGATGACGTCCTGCGGGGTCGTGCCGGACGTGCCGAGGACGACTGTCTGCATATCCATATTCAGCACCCTACGGACTGAAGACCAACATGTCACTAGCCGATTTTGTCACCGTCCCCACACGGGACGGCCCCTTACCGGATCGAACCTCGCCGCCGGGCTCCCGGTCCGGGGCCGGAGGGCCGCCCGGGCGGCGCCGGAACCGCCGCCGGGACGCCCCCTACGGATGCCCTTCGTCCGGGGCGTCCGACTCCGCCCGGCGCGGGCCCGCCGCCGGGGCGTCGCGGAAGCGGCGGCGGTCGCGGGCACCGGGGGGCGCGTCCGCGAGCCGGATGACCGTGCCGTCGCGGCCCGCGACGACGGGCTTCGTCGAGCGGTCGGCCTTGGCCTGGTACTGGGCGGCGTCGGCGAGCCGGAAGAGGCGGCGGGCCGACCTGAGCGGGCCGATGGGGTCCCCGGTGGACGCGACCCCGCAGGCCACGCCCTCGCCGAGCTCCAGCTCCGCCGCCCGTACGCACAGCTCCTCGGCGACCGCGACGACCTCGTCCGCCGTCGGGCCGACGGTGAGGAGGCAGAACTCGTCGCCGCCCAGGCGGGCCGCGAGGGCGCCGGGGAGCATGGCTCCGCAGCAGGAGAGGACCGAGCCGAAGCGTTCGAGGAGGCGGTCGCCGACGGCGTGGCCGTGGGTGTCGTTGACGCGCTTGAGGCCGTTCAGGTCGCAGACCATGAGGCTCACGACGGAGCCGTCCGCCCGGTAGCGCTCGATGGCCTCGTCCAGACGGGTGTCGACGGCCCGCCGGTTGGCAAGACCCGTCAGGGGGTCGGTGAAGGCCAGCTTGCGGACCTCCTCCAGGCGTTCGGCCTGGGCGATGCCGGCGGCGACGACCGCCGCGAGCACGGTCGCGAAGTCGGCGTCCGCCCGGCTGAAAGGTTTCTCCTCCGGCGGGCGGGCCACGTACAGCTCTCCCCACGCGCGCCCGTGCAGCACGATCGGGGCGACCACGCAGCAGCCGCGCCCCCGCCGCCGCAGACCCCTCACCCGACCGGTCGCCACGGGGTCGGCGGCGGTCTCCACCCAGGCGTCGGGCTCGCCGCCGCCCGCCCACTGCTCGTGCAGGAACTCGGTGATCTCGGGGAACTGATACACCGGGTACGTCTCCGAGTCCGGGAACTCCTCCTCGCCCACGGCCCGGTCCCCGGCGTTCACCAGGACCTTGAGGCGGCCGTGGTCCCGCTCCCAGACGGACAGGGCGGCGAAGCTCCCGTCGAGCCCCTCGCGGGCCCCGAGCGCCGCCGCCCGCCAGAACTCGCGCGGGGTGTGCGCCGCCGCCATCGCCTGCGCCAGCGCCACTACGGCCCGCAGCCGTCCGTCCTCACCCATTCCTCCAGCTTAGGGAGGTTTGATCCGTTTTCCCCACCGAGACGTCACCGTGAGTCACATTTGGTACAAAACGGTAAAGTCCCTGCCTGGGTTTCCTACTCCCCCGGCCAGTTCGGCTTCCGCTTCTCGTTGAAGGCCGCCACGCCCTCCGCCCGGTCGCCCGAGAACGCCACCGAACGCCAGGCCGCGTCCTCGACCTCCAGGCCCGCCCGCAGGTCCAGGCCCTGACCGAGCCGCATCGCCTTCTTCGCCGCGCGCAGGCCGACCGGCGAGTTCGCCGCGATCCGCCCGGCGAGCTCCAGGGCCGCCGTCCGCGCGTCCTCCTCCAGGAGGTCGACGAGGCCGAGCTCGCGGGCCTCGGCCGCCTCCACCCGACGGGCCGTGAAGACCAGCTCGGCGGCGCGCGCCGCACCCACCCGGCGCGGGAGCAGCTGCGTACCGCCACCGCCGGGGATCACGCCCACGGAGACCTCGGGAAGGCCGACGACGGCGGTCGCGTCGGCCACGATGACGTCGCAGGAGAGCGCCAGCTCGAAGCCGCCGCCGAGGGCGTAGCCGTGCACGGCCGCGACGGTCGGCATCGGCAGCTCCAGGACGCCGGTGTAGGCGGCGCGGGCCGTCGGGCGCTGGCGGACGAGCTCGGCGTCGGTGAAGGAGTTGCGCTCCTTGAGGTCGGCGCCGACGCAGAAGGCGCGGTCGTTCGAGGAGGTCAGGACGGTGACGCGGACCTCGGGGTCGGCGGCGAGGGCGTCGCAGGCGGCGCCGATGGAGCGGGCCATCTCGGAGGAGACGGCGTTCATGGCCTTGGGCCGGTCGAGGACCAGCTCCGCGACGTGACCGTCCTTCCGGACCACCACGAACTCACCAAAGCGCTGCTCGGACATGACCGCACACCCTCCCGGTTCAGTCCTGTTAACGGGTGTTAACAGGCGTTCACCGGGAGATCCTAGGGCCTGGCGGCCGGATCCGGCAGGGTCAGGAACGGCGCCTGGTGCGTGCAGCTGCAAGGCGGAGGAGGGAGGCGATGGGGTCTCCCCTGTTCGAGCGAAGTCGAGAACTTGGGGAAGGAGCCACGCCGACCGACGGCAACGCGGCAGATGCACGCACCAGGCGCCGCGAGCCCTGCCGGATCCGGCCGCCAGGCCCTAAGTGGGCCGGCGGCTCAGGAGCCAGGGTTCGACGACGCCGAGGCCTCGGACCGGGCGCTGCCACATGGGCTGGAGCGCGAAGCGGTACGTGGCGGCCTGGCGGCCCTCCTTCTCCGCGCGGGCCGCCTCCTCGGCCGCCTCCGTCTCCGAGGCGGGCGCCTCACCGGTCCTGGTCAGCTCCTCCGCGAGGGCGCCGTCGACGAGGACGGCGTCCTTCGGGGCTATCGAGGTGAGGCGGCTGGCCAGGTTCACGGTGGTGCCGAAGACGTCGCCCATCCGGGTCGTCACCGTGCCGAAGGCGATGCCGACGCGCAGCGCGGGCATCGTCTCGTCGTGACCGAGGGTCTCGATGAGCCGGAGCGCGATCTCGGCGGCCGTGCCGGGGTCGTCGGCGCAGTACAGCACCTCGTCGCCGAGGGTCTTGATGAGCCGGCCGCCGTGCGCGGCGACGAGGTCGGCGCAGGTGGTCTCGAAGGCCTCGACGAGCTCGCCGAGCTCCTCCTCCTCCAGGCGGCGGGTGAGCCGGGTGAAGCCGACGAGGTCCGCGAAGCCGACGGCGAGCCGGCGGTCGACCATCTCCTCGTCGTCGGCGGCCTGGACGACCCGGCCGGTGGCGGCGGCGAGCTGCCGGCGCCACACGTAGATGAGGAACTCCTCCAGCTCGGGCAGGAGCAGCTCGACCAGCGGGTACGTGACCTCGGTGCGGGTCATGCCGGGCTCGGGCGGCTCGGTGAGGCCCTCCAGGAAGGAGTCGATCTGCCACTCGGCGAGGCGCGCGGTGGTCTGTCCGGTGGAACGGGCCACCTGCACGGCCATCGGCTCGCTGAGCAGCCCGGCCTCGACGAGGCCGGCGAGCCGCCGCAGGGCGAGGACGTCGGCCTCGGTGAGCGCCTTGGCCTGACCGATGTCGGCGAAGCCCATGGCCCGCCAGAAGCGCGAGGCGAGCTCCATGGAGACGCCGGCGGTGCGGGCGGCCTGGAAGGGGGTGTAGCGGCGGTCGGCGCCGAGGATGAGCTGTTCGAGGCGGATGGCGAGGGGGTCGTGGGTCGGCTCCACCGTGTGGTCGACCTCGTGGTGGGGGGTGGGGTACGTCGGCGGTTCCGACGGGGCGCCGCCGCCGTTGCTCGCGTCGTCAGCGGTCACCGGCCGCCTCCTGCCCGTTCCCTGCCCACTTGCCCTGCCGATCTGTCGCCATCGATCGCGGTCAACGATACGGCAGCTGTGCGCTGGGTCACGCGCGCACAGCAGCCGCCCCGGTTCACGCCACGCGGGCCGTCGGGGTGAACGCGCCGGAGGGCGCCGCGCGCATGGGGTGTGCCCACCCGTTCCTCCCTGCGGAACGATTGCCCCCACGGCGCGGAACGCATGCCCGCACCGGGGGTCACGTCCGCAGGTGGACGATGTCGCCCGCTCCCACCGCTTCCGTGCCGCCGCCTTCCGTGGCGACGACCAGGCGGCCGTCGCCGTCCAGGGCGACGGCCTCGCCCTCCAGCATGCGCTCGCCGGGCAGCTCGGCGCGGACGCGGCGGCCGAGGGTGGCGCAGCCGGCCGCGTAGGCCGCCTGGAGGCCGGAGGCGGCGGGGTCGCCGTCGGCCCGCACCCAGTCGCCGTAGTACTGCTCGAGGGAGCGCAGGACGGCCCGCAGGAGGGTGTCGCGGTCGGTGGAGACCGCGTCGGCGAGGAGGAGGGAGCCGGCCGCCGGGACGGGCAGCTCGTCCTCACGGAGGGTGACGTTGATGCCGAGGCCGACGACGACGGCGTCGGCGCCGGCGCGCTCGGCGAGGATGCCGCCGGCCTTGCGTTCCTCGCCCGCGACGGAAACCAGGAGGTCGTTGGGCCACTTGAGGGAGGTGTCGACGCCGGCGGCCTTCGCGAGGCCGGTGGCGGCGGCCACGCCGGTGAGCAGCGGGAGCCAGCCCCAGCGGTGGACGGGCACGGCGGGCTTGAGGAGGACGGAGAGGAAGAGCCCGGAGCGCGCGGGCGCGGTCCAGGTGCGGTCGAGCCGACCGCGGCCCGAGGTCTGCTCCTCGGCCACGAGCACGGCGCCTTCGGGCAGTTCGTCGGCCCGGGCGGCGAGGTCGCTGTTGGTGGAGCCGGTGCTGCCGACCACGTCGAGGGAGGTCCACAGGCCGTCGGGGAGGACGAGCGCGCGGCGCAGCGCGGGGGCGTTCAACGGGGGCCGGTCGAGGTCGGACCAGGGTCCGCCGGAGCCTTGGGAGGTCGTCATGCAAGCCAGACTAGGTGTGGCAAAGACCGCAGTGCCGAACCGTACCGCCGTCGATACGCTACGGATCAGTAGGCCAGCAGTAGCCCATTCGTAGTCAACGAACCCCCCGTGACCAGGCAGGGAGCCGCATCCCGATGTCCGAGCCGGCAGAGCAGTACGAGATCGACATTCACACGACCGCGGGCAAGATCGCGGACCTCAAGCGCCGTATCGACGAGGCCACGCACGCCGGCTCGGAGCGCGCGGTGGAGAAGCAGCACGCCAAGGGCAAGCTGACCGCGCGCGAGCGGATCGCCCTGCTCCTGGACGAGGATTCGTTCGTGGAGCTGGACGAGCTGGCCCGGCACCGCTCGACCAACTTCGGTCTGGAGAAGAACCGGCCGTACGGAGACGGTGTCGTCACCGGCTACGGCACGGTGGACGGCCGTCCGGTCGCGGTGTTCTCGCAGGACTTCACCGTCTTCGGCGGTGCGCTGGGCGAGACGTACGGCCAGAAGATCATCAAGGTGATGGACTTCGCGCTGAAGACCGGCTGCCCGGTCGTCGGCATCAACGACTCCGGCGGTGCCCGCATCCAGGAGGGCGTGAGCGCGCTCGGCATGTACGGCGAGATCTTCCGCCGCAACACCCACGCCTCCGGGGTGATCCCGCAGATCTCCCTGATCGTGGGCCCCGCCGCGGGCGGCGCGGTGTACTCCCCCGCGATCACCGACTTCACGGTGATGGTGGACCAGACCTCGCACATGTTCATCACCGGTCCCGACGTCATCAAGACGGTGACCGGCGAGGACGTGGGCTTCGAGGAGCTGGGCGGCGCCCGGACGCACAACTCGACGTCCGGCGTGGCGCACCACATGGCGGGTGACGAGAAGGACGCGATCGAGTACGTCAAGTCCCTGCTCTCGTACCTCCCGTCGAACAATCTCTCGGAGCCGCCGGCCTTCCCGGAGGTCGCGGAGACCGGGGTGACGGACGAGGACCGGGAGCTCGACACGCTGGTCCCGGACTCGGCGAACCAGCCGTACGACATGCACCGGGTCATCGAGCACGTCCTGGACGACGGCGAGTTCCTGGAGACGCAGGCGCTGTTCGCGCCGAACATCGTGACCGGCTTCGGCCGCGTCGAGGGCTTCCCGGTGGGCGTGGTCGCCAACCAGCCGATGCAGTTCGCCGGCTGCCTGGACATCGACGCCTCGGAGAAGGCCGCGCGGTTCGTCCGCACCTGCGACGCCTTCAACATCCCGGTGCTGACGTTCGTGGACGTGCCGGGCTTCCTGCCGGGCGTGGACCAGGAGTACGGCGGCATCATCCGGCGCGGCGCGAAGCTGATCTACGCGTACGCGGAGGCGACGGTCCCGCTGATCACGGTCATCACGCGCAAGGCCTTCGGCGGCGCGTACGACGTCATGGGCTCCAAGCACCTGGGCGCCGACCTGAACCTGGCGTGGCCGACGGCGCAGATCGCGGTCATGGGCGCGCAGGGCGCGGTCAACATCCTGCACCGCCGGACCATCGCGGAGGCGGAGGCGAACGGCGAGGACGTGGAGGCGGTGCGCGCCCGGCTCATCCGGGAGTACGAGGACACCCTCCTCAACCCGTACACCGCCGCCGAGCGCGGCTACATCGACGGCGTGATCCTGCCCTCCGACACCCGCCCGCAGATCGTCAAGGGCCTGCGTCAGCTCCGTACGAAGCGGGAATCCCTGCCTCCGAAGAAGCACGGCAACATCCCGCTCTAGCCCGTCCGGACCCTCAAGGAGCCGACATGATCAAGGTCGTACGAGGCAACCCGACTCCGGAGGAGTTGGCCGCCGCACTGGCGGTGGTTCAAGCCCGGGCCGCGGCCACGGCGGCGGCGTCCGCCGAGGCGGGCGGCCCGGCGGTACCGGAGGGGTGGTCGGATCCCTCCCGTATCGCGCGGGCGGTGCGGCAGCGGCCGGGCCCGCGGGCCTGGGCGCGGTCGTACTGGCCCGTGTAGCCGTCGCGGCATGCGAAAGGCCGGACCCCTTGTGCGGGAGGTCCGGCCTTTCGCATGCCGCTTCCTCACGCTCGCGCACGGCGCAGGAAGAGGCCGGAGAGCACGGCTCCGGCGGCGACGATCGCGGCGTTGACGAGGACCGCGCGGCCGATGCCGTCGAGGAGCACGGGCGCGGTGACGACGACGGCGCTCATGACCGGCGTGCCCATGGTGATGCCGATCTGCTGGGTCATGGTCGCCAGTCCGGTCGCCATGCCCTGCTCGCCGTCGGGGAGGCCGGAGGTGGCGGTGACCATGAAGCCGACGATCGCGAGCATGTTGCCGACGCCGCCGGCGAAGGTCGCGGCGAGCAGCAGCGCGAGGCCGCCGCGGTCGTCGAGGCCGTACAGGGCGAGCGTGGCGGCGGCCTGGAGGAGTCCGCCGGAGACGAGGGCGGCGCGGGCACCGAAGCGGCCGATGAAGCGGGAGGCGGCCACTCCGCCGAGGACCGTGCCGGCGCCGAGGACGCCGAAGGAGAGGCCGGCGGCGAGCGGGGAGAAGCCCAGGACGTCCTGGAGGTACAGGGTCATCAGGAAGACCAGGGAGGTCTCGGTGACGAAGGCGACGAGCCCGGCGAGGTTGCCCCAGACGACCGTGCGGCGCTTCAGGACGTGGATCGGGACGAGGGGCGAGGCGGACCGCCGTTCGACGAGGACGAAGGCGGCGAGGAGTACGGCGCCGACCGCGAGGGAGACGAGCGCCGTGGGGTCGGTCCAGCCGTGCTCGCCGGTGACGGTCAGGCCGTAGACGAGGGCGAGGAGTCCGCCGGTGACGGTGACGGCGCCGGGGACGTCGAGGCGGGGCCGGACGGCGGGGCGGCTCTCCTTCAGGACGGCGGGGGCGACGAGGAGCACGGCGAGGGCCACCGGGACGTTGACGAGGAAGGCCCAGCGCCAGGAGAGCAGGTCGGTGAGGACGCCTCCGAGGATCGCGCCGGTGGTGAAGCCCGCGGACATGAGGGCGCCGTTCAGTCCCAGTGCCTTGGCCCGCAGCGGGCCCTCCGGGAAGGAGGAGGTGAGCAGGGAGAGCCCGGCGGGGGTGACGGCGGCGGTGGCGAGGCCCTGGGCGACGCGGGCGGCCATCAGCATCTCGGGGCCGGTGGCGAGGCCTCCGGCGAGGGAGGAGACGCCGAGGACGGCCATGCCGCCGAGGAAGAGGCGGCGGCGTCCGACCAGGTCGGCGACACGCCCGAAGAGGAGGGTGAATCCGGCGGCGGCGAGGGCGAAGGCGGTGGCGATCCACTGGAGGCCGCCGAGGGTGAAGCCGAGTCCCTCGCCGATGACGGGCAGGGCGACGTTCAGGATCGAGAAGTCGACGGCCAGCATGAACTGGGCGAGGAGGAGGACGACGAGGACGAGCCGCATCCGTCCGGTCATCCGGGCTTCGGCGGGGTCCTTGGAGGCAGAGGTGGAGGTGGACGTGGGGAGATCGAGGGCGGCCATGCGTACGACCCCTTAATGGGAGGTAAGTTCCGTTAAGATGTCCCGTACCGTAGCAGAGTCGATGGCGTTAATGGAACAGGAGACCCGTTTGACTGAGAGCCGACCGGCCACGCCCGGCACCACGCGCCCCGGCGGCCGCACCGCCAAGGTCCGCAGGGCGGTCCTCGACGCCACCCTGGAGGCCCTCGCCGACACCGGCTTCCACGCCCTGAACATGGACCGCATCGCCGCGGGCGCCGGCGTCGGCAAGACCACCGTCTACCGCCGCTGGGGCTCCCCCGTCGGCCTGGTCACCGACCTCCTGCACGACATGGCCGAGCAGTCGCTCCCCGCCTCCGACACCGGCACCCTCGCGGGCGACCTGCGGGCCAACGCCGAACTCGTCCGGGCCACCCTCGCCGACCCCCGGATGGGCGCCGTCTTCCGCGCGGTCATCGCCGCCGCGGCCTGCGACGAGGAGTGCGCCCGCGCCCTCGCCGGCTTCTACCGGACCCGGCTCGCCGAATGGGCCCCCGTCGTCGCCAAGGGCACGGCGCGCGGCGAGATCCCGGCGGGGACGGACCCCGTGGAACTGCTCCGCGCCGTCTCCGCGCCGCTCTACTACCGCTTCGCGGTCACCCGCGAGGAACTCGACGCGGCCGTCGCGGAACGGGCGGTGACGGCGGCGCTCGCGGCCGCGCGGGACGGGGTGTTCGTGGGGGCGTAGGGCGCGGTACGGCGCGTCCCTCCCCGAATAGTCCTTCCGCACCGGGGCGCCTGAGTATCCGTACTCAGGCGCCCCGCGCGCCCCGCCCGCAGGATCGAAGGCATGCTGTGGTCCGACCCGAAGAACCAGCCGCCGAAGTTCCTGCGCGACATGCAGGCGATGCTCCGCCGCACGGGCGTGCTGCTGGCGCTGGCGATGGTGGTGGCGATGTTCGTGGCCAGCGCCCGCTGACCACGCGCGCGTACGGGCCGAGCCACGCGCGCGTGCACCGGGCCCCGGGCGCGCGGGCCGAGCCACGCGCGCGTGCGTACCCCGCCACTGGCTACGCTGCCCCCATGACTGCTGATCCGCGCCGTGTCGTGCTCGCCTCCGCCTCCCCCGCCCGGCTCGGCCTGCTCCGGCAGGCCGGACTCGCTCCCGAGGTGATCGTGAGCGGCGTCGACGAGGACAAGGTCCACGCCCCGACGCCGGCCGAGCTCGCACTCGCCCTCGCGGAGGCGAAGGCCGCTCATGTCGCCGCCCGGCCCGAGGTGTTCGGCGCGCTCGTCATCGGCTGCGACTCGGTCCTGGAGCTCGACAAGCAGGCCCTCGGCAAGCCGGCCGACGCCGAGGAGGCCACCGCCCGCTGGAAGGCGATGCGCGGCCGGGTCGGCATCCTCCAGACCGGCCACTGCGTCTACGACACGGCCGCCAAGCGCTTCGAGTCGGCGACGGCCTCCACCGTGGTCCGCTTCGGCGAGCCGACGGACGAGGAGATCGCCGCGTACGTGGCGAGCGGCGAACCGCTCCACGTGGCGGGCGCGTTCACCCTGGACGGCCGCTCGGCGCCGTTCATCGACGGCATCGACGGCGACCCGGGCAATGTGATCGGCCTGTCCCTGCCGCTCCTGCGCCGGCTCCTGCGCAAGCTGGACGTCGAGATCACCGACCTCTGGACCTGACGGCCCGTGAGGGCGCTACGCGGACGCCGGTGCCTCCTCGGGGGCGCCGGCACCCTTCTCGTACCCCTCGCCGTACGCCACCAGGGTGAGGACGACCAGTCCGAGCACGGTCACGAGGAAGGCGAAGGCTTCCCAGCCGAGGAGGGCGACGGCGACCGCGCCGAGGACGCCGTGGACGATCGCGCAGCCGATGAGGAGCGCCCGGCCGAAGCGGCCCGGGCGGCGGTCCCGGACGCCCGCGAGGAGGGCGACGAGGGCGCAGAGGGCGAGGGCGGCGCCGGAGGCGATGCCGAGGCCCCAGGTGCCGGCGACCATCGCGTCGGGGTCCATGCCGTCGAGGGACATCGACTGGGCCTCCACGAAGCCCGCCATGACGGCGTTGATCGCGACGATGCCGGGCGCTTCGAGGAAGAGCACCGCGGCCGTCACGAGCGCTATCGGTCTGCGGGCCACCTCGGCCACCCCCTGGATTCGCCTGTTACCGACAGTACGGTCGACAGCGCGAAGGCTACTGGCCGGTAAACCCTCGGGCAAGGGTTCGCACACGGCGGGCGACGGCGGGAGGCTGACGGACGGCCGGGCAAAGAATCGTTGAGCCATTCGTAGGGACTCCACAAAGAAACCCGAACGGCCCCTGGTCCCACGAACAGAGACCTGCGCCACACCTCGGAGCTACTGTGCCGTCAAGGAACCCTGCGTACCGTGGTGCGACAAGGGAATTCACGACCCGAGCGGGCCCGTGGTCACGCTCCGTGTGGGCAAGCTCACCACTGGGGACGGGTCGAAAGGCCGTGTCGGCAGTCCCTAAACTCAGCTTGTTTCAAGGAGGGAGCCATCGTGCGCAAGGTGCTCATCGCCAACCGTGGCGAAATCGCTGTCCGTGTGGCCCGGGCGTGCCGGGACGCGGGTATCGGCAGCGTGGCCGTGTACGCCGAGCCGGACCGGGACGCTCTGCATGTCCGGGCGGCCGACGAGGCGTTCGCTCTGGGCGGTGACACTCCGGCGACCAGTTATCTGGACATGGCCAAGGTCCTGCAGGCCGCGAAGGACTCGGGCGCGGACGCGGTCCACCCCGGTTACGGGTTCCTCTCCGAGAACGCGGAGTTCGCGCAGGCGGTGCTGGACGCCGGTCTGACGTGGATCGGCCCGCCGCCGCAGGCGATCCGGGACCTGGGTGACAAGGTCGCCGCCCGTCACATCGCGCAGCGCGCCGGCGCCCCGCTGGTCGCCGGCACCCCGGACCCGGTCTCGGGCGCCGAGGAGGTCGTGGCGTTCGCCGAGGAGCACGGTCTGCCGATCGCGATCAAGGCCGCGTTCGGCGGCGGCGGTCGCGGCCTGAAGGTCGCCCGCACGCTCGAAGAGGTCCCCGAGCTGTACGACTCGGCCGTCCGTGAGGCCGTGGCGGCCTTCGGCCGGGGCGAGTGCTTCGTCGAGCGCTACCTCGACAAGCCCCGCCACGTCGAGACGCAGTGCCTGGCCGACTCCCACGGCAACGTGGTCGTCGTCTCCACGCGTGACTGCTCGCTGCAGCGCCGTCACCAGAAGCTGGTCGAGGAGGCCCCCGCGCCGTTCCTGACCGAGGCGCAGAACGAGCAGCTGTACGCGGCGTCGAAGGCGATCCTGAAGGAGGCCGGCTACGTCGGCGCCGGCACGGTCGAGTTCCTCGTCGGCCTCGACGGCACGATCTCCTTCCTGGAGGTCAACACGCGTCTGCAGGTCGAGCACCCGGTGACCGAGGAGGTCACGGGCCTCGACCTGGTGCGGGAGATGTTCCGCATCGCCGACGGCGAGGAGCTGGGCTACGGCGACCCGGAGATCCGCGGTCACTCCTTCGAGTTCCGCATCAACGGCGAGGACCCGGGCCGCAACTTCCTGCCCGCCCCCGGCACCGTCACCCTCTTCGCCCCGCCGACCGGCCCCGGCGTCCGGCTCGACGCGGGCGTGGAGTCCGGCTCGGTGATCGGCCCGGCCTGGGACTCGCTCCTGGCCAAGCTGATCGTCACCGGCGCCACCCGCGAGCAGGCGCTGCAGCGCGCGGCGCGCGCCCTGGCGGAGTTCAAGGTCGAGGGCATGGCGACGGCGATCCCGTTCCACCAGGCCGTCGTGGTCGACCCCGCCTTCACCGCCGACCCGTTCCGCGTCCACACCCGCTGGATCGAGACGGAGTTCGTCAACGAGATCAAGCCGTTCGCCCCGGCCGGCGCCGAGGGCGACGAGGACGAGGCGGGCCGCGAGACGATCGTCGTCGAGGTCGGCGGCAAGCGCCTGGAGGTCTCCCTGCCCTCCTCGCTCGGCATGACCCTGGCCCGCACCGGCCTGGCGGCCGGCGCGAAGCCGAAGCGTCGCGCGGCCAAGAAGTCCGGCCCGACCGCCTCCGGCGACACCCTCGCCTCCCCGATGCAGGGCACGATCGTGAAGGTCGCGGTCGAGGAGGGCCAGGAGGTCAAGGAGGGCGACCTGATCGTCGTCCTGGAGGCCATGAAGATGGAACAGCCCCTCAACGCCCACCGCTCCGGCACCGTCAAGGGCCTGAGTGCCGAGGTCGGCGCCTCCGTCACCTCCGGTGCCACCATCTGCGACATCAAGGACTGATCCGTCGCGACCAGTACGGTACGAAGGGCCCGCAGGCAGCCGCCTGCGGGCCCTTCGTCGAGGGGAGTCATTCGCACATGCGCGCCGACGCACGCCGCAACCACGAGCGACTGCTCGTCGAAGCCCGCGCCGCCTTCGCGGAACAGGGCGCGGACGCACCCCTGGAGGAGGTCGCGCGCCGCGCGGGCGTCGGGATCGGCACCCTCTACCGTCACTTCCCCACCCGTGCCGACCTGTTGAACGCGGTCTTCCAGGAGGCGCTGGCCGAACTGCTCGACCGCTCGCGGGAGTTCGCGGAGGCGGACGCTCCGTGCCGGGCCCTCGTGGAGTGGCTGCGGGCGCTGATCGCCCACGCGGGCGAGTACCGGGGGCTGGCGCACGCGCTGATGTCCGCCTCGCACGACCGGAGTTCGGCCCTGGCGCGGTGCAGCGATCCGCTGCGCGCGGCGGGCGAGCGGCTGCTCGAACGGGCCCAGAAGGCGGGGCAGGTGCGCGCCGACGTGTCGATCGGCGACCTGATGCAGCTGACCAACGCGATCGCGCTGGCGGCGGAGCAGTGCCCGGAGGACGCGCTTCTGGCGGACCGCCTGCTCGCGCTGACGCTTCGGGGACTCAAGGATTGATCGGAGGGGCCGAACGGCGTGGGACCCCTGGGGGAGGGTCCCTCGGGTGGCTTCAGCGGCGGCGCATGTCCGCGACCCGGGCCGTGCGCTCCAGCGTCTCCGCTGCCATCGCGCCGCCCGGTCCCCGGAACTGACCGGCCGCCATCCGCCCGCGCTGGACGGGGAGCGGCATGTCACGGCGGGGCCGGGCGCCCGGAGGGAGCTGCTCACCACCGGCGGGACCGGTCGCCGCGCCCGTACCGGCGACGGCGATCTGCACGCCCTGGTCGGCGAGGGCCTGGAGCTCGGTGGCGGCCCGCTCGTCGTGGGCGGGGGGCTCGTCGGTCACCAGGCGGGTGATGACGTCCGTCGGCACCGTCTGGAACATGGTGTCGGAGCCGAGCTTGGTGTGGTCGGCGAGGACCACGACCTCGGCCGCCGCCTGCACGAGCGCCCGGTCCACGCTCGCGGAGAGCATGTTGGACGTGGACAGGCCGCGCTCGGCGGTCAGACCGCTGCCGGAGAGGAAGGCCCGGGAGACCCGGAGCCCCTGGAGCGACTGCTCGGCCCCGCTGCCCACGAGGGCGTAGTTGGAGCCGCGCAGAGTGCCCCCGGTCATGACGACCTCGACCCGGTTGGCGTGGGCGAGGGCCTGGGCGACGAGCAGGGAGTTGGTGACCACGGTCAGGCCGGGCACGCGGGCGAGCCGGCGGGCCAGCTCCTGCGTGGTCGTCCCGGCGCCGACGACGATGGCCTCGCCCTCTTCGACGAGGCTCGCGGCGACGTCGGCGATGGCCGTCTTCTCCGCTGTGGCGAGATGGGATTTCTGCGGGAAGCCGGATTCTCGCGTGAATCCGCCCGGCAACACCGCACCGCCGTGGCGGCGGTCGAGGAGTCCTTCTGCCTCAAGGGCCCGTACGTCTCTCCGTACGGTCACTTCAGAGGTCTGGACGACGCGGGCGAGCTCGCGGAGCGACACGGCCCCATTGGCTCGCACCATTTCGAGGATCAACTGGCGACGTTCTGCAGCGAACACGAAACTGACAGTAACGTGACCGGCCGATAGTTTTCAGCACTATGCGCCGAATTGCAGAAGATGCGCACGGACGGGGTCTCCAAGTGATATGGGAGACCCCGTCGTTGATCGTCGTATGCCCCGCCTTGCCGGGGGTTGTCCGAGTCGGCGAACCGTTCCCGCAGGCGGGGGCCCGCGCGGGGCGGGGCCTCAGGCCTCGCCGGTCGCCTTTCGGGTGTGCAACTGCCGTGCCACTTCCGCGATCGAGCCCGACAGGGAGGGGTACACGGTGAAAGCATTTGCGATCTGTTCGACCGTCAGATTGTTGTCGACCGCGATCGAGATCGGATGGATCAGTTCGCTCGCCTTCGGCGCGACGACGCAGCCGCCGACCACGATGCCGGTGCCCGGACGGCAGAAGATCTTCACGAAGCCGTCCCGGATGCCCTGCATCTTCGCGCGGGGGTTGCGCAGCAGCGGCAGCTTGACGACCTTGGCGTCGATCTTGCCCGCGTCCACGTCGGCCTGGGTGTAGCCGACGGTGGCGATCTCGGGGTCGGTGAAGACGTTCGAGGAGACCGTCTTCAGGTTGAGCGGGGCCACCGCGTCGCCGAGGAAGTGGTACATCGCGATCCGGCCCTGCATGGCGGCGACCGAGGCGAGCGCGAAGACGCCCGTGACGTCACCGGCCGCGTAGACGCCGGGGGCGGTCGTACGGGAGACCTTGTCGGTCCAGATGTGACCGGAGTCCTTCAGCTTGACCCCGGCCTCCTCCAGGCCCATGCCGGCCGAGTTCGGGATCGCGCCGACCGCCATCAGGCAGTGGGTGCCGGAGATGACCCGGCCGTCGGAGAGGGTGACCTCCACCCGCTCGCCGACCCGCTTCGCGGACTCGGCGCGGGAGCGGGCCATGACGTTCATGCCGCGGCGCCGGAAGACGTCCTCCAGGACGGCGGCGGCGTCCGGGTCCTCACCGGGCAGGACGCGGTCGCGGGAGGAGACGAGGGTGACCCGGGAGCCGAGCGCCTGGTAGGCGCCGGCGAACTCGGCGCCGGTGACGCCGGAGCCGACCACGATGAGCTCCTCGGGGAGCTCCTTCAGGTCGTAGACCTGGGTCCAGTTCAGGATGCGCTCGCCGTCCGGCTTGGCGTCGGGCACCTCGCGCGGGTGGCCGCCGGTCGCGATCAGCACCGCGTCGGCGGTCAGCGTCTCCTCGGTGCCGTCGGCGGCGGTGACGACCACCTGGCGGGAGCCGTCCATCGCCTGCCGCCCGTCCAGCCGGCCGCGGCCGCGCAGGACCCGGGCGCCGGCCCGGGTGACGGAGGCGGTGATGTCGTGGGACTGGGCGAGCGCGAGGCGCTTCACCCGGCGGTTCACCTTGCCGAGGTCCACGCCGACGACCCGGGCGGCCTGCTCGATGTGCGGGGTGTCGTCCGCGACGATGATGCCCAGCTCCTCGTAGGAGGAGTCGAAGGTGGTCATCACCTCGGCGGTGGCGATCAGGGTCTTGGAGGGGACGCAGTCGGTCAGGACGGAGGCGCCGCCGAGTCCGTCGGTGTCGACGACGGTCACCTCCGCGCCGAGTTGGGCGCCCACCAGGGCCGCCTCGTATCCGCCGGGTCCGCCGCCGATGATCACGATCCGGGTCACTGGGATCTACGCCTCGCGCTCTCGTTCTGCCGGGGAGTCCCCCCGCTGGGATGCAGTGCGTACGCCATTGTCCCGCACGCTTCAAGTGCGTAGCCCATTCTCCCGCACTCCCGGCGCGACCTCGCGCCGGGGCCTGCCGAAGGGGCGCACGAACGCCCGGACGGCCCCGGGGGCGGGGTCCGGGGGGCGCGCTCCGGCGGTTCCGCACGGTCGCGCTCGGGGTCCCGCGCCGCCCGCGCCGGGCTCCGGACGATCCCCACCTCGGGTTTCGTCGGGCATCCCGCCCCCTCCCGTACTCTCGGTCCCATGTCGCTCTACGCCGCTTTCGCCGGCAACCTCGACGCGCGGCTGATGAGCCGCCGCGCACCGCACTCCCCGCTGCGCGGCACCGGCTGGCTGAACGGCTGGCGGCTCACCTTCGGCGGCGAGCAGATGGGCTGGGAGGGAGCGCTGGCCACGATCGTGGAGGCCCCGCGCTCCCAGGTCTTCGTGGCGCTGTACGACATCGCGCCGATGGACGAGGACTCCATGGACCGGTGGGAGGGCGTGGGCCTCGACATCTACCGGCGGATGCGGGTGCGGGTGCACACCCTGGACGGCGAGGAGCCCGCCTGGGTGTACGTCCTCAACGCGTACGAGGGCGGGCTGCCGTCCGCGCGGTACCTGGGCGAGGTCGCCGACGCGGCCGAGTCGGCGGGCGCGCCGCACGACTACGTGATGGAGTTGCGCAAGCGCCCCTGCTGAGCCGGGCCGATCCCCGGCGGGCCTGTCGCTCCGTCCGGGCGACCGATTTCCGCCGTTCGTCGGAAACGACAAGACAACGATCGCATGTCCGTCAGCATCGTCATCTACGCGCGTAGGAATTCTCCGGCTACGCTTCTGCGCGTACCAAATCCGTCCGGGGTTCCCCTCGGACCCCCCTCCCCGAGGCGAGAGAGTCAGTGAACGCAACTGCCACCCCGTACGAGGCCGCCGAGGCCGCTGCCGCACGTCTTCGCGAGCTGACCGGTGTCGAGAACCACGACGTCGCCCTGGTCATGGGCTCCGGCTGGGCGCCCGCCGTCGACGCCCTCGGCGCCCCCGAGGCCGAGTTCCCGGTGACCGAGCTCCCCGGCTTCCCGCCGCCGGCCGTCGAGGGCCACGGCGGCAAGGTCCGCTCGTACAAGATCGGTGAGAAGCGCGCGCTGGTCTTCCTCGGCCGCACCCACTTCTACGAGGGCCGGGGCGTCGCCTCCGTCGCCCACGGCGTCCGCACCGCCGTCGCCGCCGGCTGCAAGACCGTCGTCCTGACCAACGGCTGCGGCGGCCTCCGCGAGGGCATGCGCCCCGGCCAGCCGGTCCTCATCAGCGACCACATCAACCTGACGGCCGCCTCCCCGATCGTCGGCGCGAACTTCGTCGACCTCACCGACCTGTACTCGCCGCGCCTGCGCGCGCTGTGCAAGGAGGTCGACGAGACGCTGGAGGAGGGCGTGTACGTCCAGTTCCCCGGCCCGCACTACGAGACCCCGGCCGAGATCAACATGGTCCGCGTCATGGGCGGCGACCTCGTCGGCATGTCCACCGTCCTGGAGGCCATCGCGGCCCGCGAGGCCGGCGCCGAGGTCCTCGGCATCTCCCTCGTCACCAACCTGGCGGCGGGGCTCTCGGGCGAGCCGCTGAACCACGAGGAGGTGCTCCAGGCGGGGCGCGACTCGGCGGCGCGGATGGGTGAGCTGCTGACGCGGGTCCTCGACCGGATCTGAGTTCCTCCGGCGCTCCTCGCACCGATCGGCCCCCTGGGGCCGATCGGGCTTCGGAGCGCTGCGGCGGCCTCCGACCGCCGGGTCGTCCGGCTCGCCGGGACCCGCTGCGCGGGGCTTCCTCCCCACCCCTCCCCCTACGCCTGGCGGCGTGGGGCCCCAGCGGGGCTGATCCCCAGCCCGTCCGACGTTCGAGGACACGGCCGCAGGCCGTACGGGGGGGGCTGGGGGCCTGCCCCCCCGTTTCGGGAAGGGGCGGGGTGGGGGAAGGCTCCGCACAGCGGCCACCGCACACCCCGCCGGCCCGCACCCGCCCGCCGCCCCTCCCGCCCGCATCCCCCGAAAGGCACACCACCGTGACGCAGGACGACCTCCTCGCCCGGGCCCAGGCGTGGCTCGCCGAGGACCCCGACCAGGAGACCCGCGACGAACTCGCCGCGCTCCTCGACCGCAACGCCACCGACGAGCTCACCACCCGCTTCAGCGGCACCCTGCAGTTCGGCACCGCCGGCCTCCGTGGTGAGCTCGGCGCCGGGCCCATGCGGATGAACCGCTCGGTCGTCATCCGGGCCGCCGCCGGCCTCGCCGCGTACCTGAAGGCGAAGGGCGAGACCGGCGGTCTCGTCGTCATCGGCTACGACGCCCGCTACAAGTCGGCCGACTTCGCCCGGGACACCGCCGCCGTGATGACGGGCGCCGGGCTGCGCGCCGCGCTGCTCCCCCGTCCGCTGCCGACGCCCGTCCTCGCGTACGCCATAAGGCACCTGGGCGCCGTCGCCGGCGTCGAGGTGACCGCGAGCCACAACCCGCCGCGCGACAACGGCTACAAGGTCTACCTGGGCGACGGCTCGCAGATCGTGCCGCCGGCCGACGCGGAGATCGCCGCCGAGATCGCCGCGGTCCGCTCGCTGGACGACGTGCCGCGCCCCACCGAGGGCTGGGAGACCCTGGGCGACGAGGTCCTGAACGCCTACCTGGAGCGCACGGACGCCGTCCTGACCCCCGGCTCCCCCCGCACCGCGCGGACCGTCTACACGGCCATGCACGGCGTCGGCAAGGAGGTCCTGACGGCCGCGTTCGGCCGTGCCGGCTTCCCGCCGCCCGCGCTCGTCGCCGAGCAGGCCGACCCGGATCCGGCCTTCCCGACGGTCGCCTTCCCGAACCCGGAGGAGCCGGGCGCCATGGACCTGGCCTTCGAGGCCGCCCGCGCCGTGGACCCCGACCTCGTGATCGCCAACGACCCCGACGCCGACCGCTGCGCCGTGGCCGTGCCGGACGCCTCAGTCGACGGCGGCTGGCGGATGCTCCGCGGCGACGAGGTGGGCGCGCTGCTCGCCGCGCACCTGGTGCACAAGGGCGCCACCGGCGTCTTCGCCGAGTCGATCGTGTCGTCCTCGCTGCTCGGCCGCATCGCCGAGGCGGCGGGCGTCGGCTACGAGGAGACGCTGACCGGCTTCAAGTGGATCGCCCGCGTCGACGGCCTGCGGTACGGCTACGAGGAGGCGCTCGGCTACTGCGTCGACCCGGAGGGCGTCCGCGACAAGGACGGCATCACGGCGGCGCTCCTCGTCACCGAGCTGGCCTCGGTCCTCAAGGAGCAGGGCCGGACGCTGACCGACCTGCTCGACGACCTGGCGGTGGCGCACGGGCTGCACGCCACGGACCAGCTGTCGGTGCGGGTCGAGGACCTGGGGATCATCGCGAACGCGATGGCCGCGCTGCGCGAGCGGCCGCCGGTCTCCCTCGCCGGTCTGACGGTCGTCTCGGCCGAGGACCTGACGAAGGGCACGGAGTCGCTGCCGCCGACGGACGGGCTGCGCTACCACCTGGAGGGCGACTACAAGGCCCGGGTGATCGTCCGCCCGAGCGGCACCGAGCCCAAGCTCAAGTGCTACCTGGAGGTCGTCGTCCCGGTCGCCGACGCGAGCGAACTGGCGGCGGCCCGCGCGACGGGCGCGGAGCTGCTGGCCGCGATCAAGAGGGACCTGTCCGGGGCCGCCGGGCTGTAGGGCGCGGGGACGCGGATACGCGGAAGGGCCGGTGCGGAAGCGATTCCGTACCGGCCCTTCGGCGTGTGCGGATCCAGGAGCTCGGAGTTCGGATCCTGGAGCCTGGATCCAGAAGCTTGGATCCAGAAGCTTGGATCCAGAAGCTTGGATCCAGAAGCTTGGATCCAAGAGGTTGGATCCAAGAGGTTGGATCCAAGAGGTTGGAGCTGGATCCAGGATCCAGCTCCCGGCTCCCGGCTCAGCCCGTCGCGAGCAGGACCACGAGCAGCAGCAGCCCGGCCAGCGCGGGGCCGACGATCTCGTACGCCCAGCGCACCCGCGGCTCACCCTGCGCGCCCGGGGACGTGGCGTGCAGCTCGGCGAGCTCGCGCAGCTCGGCGACGGTCTTGTCGCTCGGCGCGATCCGGGAGGCGTTGTCCCGTACGTCGGCGGTGACGGAGGTACGGCCGTGCGGATCGTCCTGGGAGGCGCGGGCGGCGTTGCGGGCGGCCTTCTTCCGCTGGCGCAGCGAGACGGGGATCGCCCACAGCTGGTACTTGGCGCCCTCCTGCGTGAAGACCTCGCTGGAGTAGCCGGCGCGGACGTCGGCGACCGAGGCCCAGGGCAGCGTGATCGACCGGAACGGGTTGCGGATGCGGAGCCGGTCCTCGTTCACGTACACGGCGGGCCGGATCGTGAAGGCGGCGATCAGCGGGACGGCGAGGACGAGGCCCGCGAGCGCGAACCAGGGCGTGCGGCCCTCGCCGCGGGCCATCGCGTCCGCGGCGAACAGGGCCGCGAGGAGCAGCAGGAAGACCCCGCTCGCGACGCCGAGGGGCGACCGGTGGACCTTGTCGGCGGAGACGGGCGCGGCGGAGGCCTGCCCGCCGGAGGACTGTCCGCCGGGGGTCCGCCCGGGGGTCTGCCCCGCGGACGGCTGCTCGGGGGTCGACTCGCGGCTCGGCTCGTGGCTGGGCTCGGGGGTCGGCTCGGGGGTCGTCATGCCGCCGATTGTGCCTCAGCGGGCGGGGTGGGGCTCAGGCGGCCCGCGCGGCCACCAGGTCCGCGTACACGATGATGTTGTCGGGCCGGTGGCCGTCGACCAGCTCCCCGCCGCAGGTGACGAGGCGCAGCTCGGGGCGGGTGGTGTTCCCGTACACCTTGGCCGTCGGGAAGGCGTCCTTGTCGACCTGCTCCAGCTCCCGGACCCGGAAGACGGCGGTCGTGCCGTCGGCGCGGGCCACGGTGATCTCGTCGCCGACCCGGACCCGGGAGACGTTCTTCAGGACGGCCGGGCCGCGCGCGGTGTCGAAGTGGCCGATGAGGACGGCGGGGCCGGTCTCCCCGGGCGTGACGCCCTTGTCGTACCAGCCGATCCGGTCGGCGTCCGCGACCGAGGGCACCTCGACGGTGCCGTCGGCGTTCAGGCCGAGGGAGAGGACGGAGCCGGCGTCGACCCCGGCGGCGGGCACCCGGACCCGGACGGGCAGCGAGCGTGCCATCGGCCGGACGGGGGCCGCGGTCGCCTTCGGGGCGGCGGCGGCCCGCGAGATGTGGGCGGGCGGGGTGGCGGCGGTCTCGCCACCGGCGGAGCAGCCGGTGAGCGCGGTGAGTGCGGCGACGAGGACGAGCGCGGTACGGGGGCGGCGGTTCACGGGACGGCTCCGGACGGGGTGTGGCCGGTCGCCGCGCGGGACGCGGCGACCGGCCTGGGGCGTGGTGGTGCCTGCTCGGGTCAGGGGCAGGGGGCGGTACGGGGTCGGCAGCGGGCGGCTGGGGGTGAGCTTCGGGCCGTACGGGGTGCAGGACGTACGGCCCGGCCCGTACGGCTCAGCCGCGGGCGCCGGCCGCCCGGCGGCGCAGGACGACGAAGCCGAGGCCCGCGGCGGCGAGCGAGGCCGCGCCCGCGCCGACCGCGATCAGCGCGGTGGAGTCGTCCTCGGTGGCGAACTCGGCGCCGGCCGCGACGCCGCCCTGGGGGATCACCGAGGTCTGGCCGGTGTTCGTGGCGGCGATGTTGCCGTTGCCGGCGGGGGTGCCCTTCTCACCGCAGCCCTTGGGGAGCTTCGGGAAGTCGCTCCAACGCTCCTTCGGCGTCTCGACGCTCTGGACGCGCTGGCCGAGGAGCGGGGTGAGGGTGTCCGCGCCCTTGATCCGGAGGCCGAAGGGGCTCAGGCCGGGGCGGTCGCGGTCGACGGCGTCCATGACCTGGCCGTCGGGGTCGATCATGACCGCCGTCGGGCCCTTCTTCAGGTCGTTGGTGAGGACGATCCGCCAGCGCCTGCCGAAGTCCGCGGCGATGACCTCCCGGACGGTGCACTCGCCGGTCTTGACCGGTCCGGTCAGCTCGGGGACCGAGGCGGGGACCGAGGCGTCGAAGCACTCGACGGGCAGCCGGGTGAAGGCGTGCCAGGTGTAGGGGACGCCGCCCTGGGGGCGGTCGCCGAGGCCCGGGTAGCGGCTGTGGGCGTCCTGGATGGTGAGGCCGTAGCGGGCGTTGTCGGGGTGGTCGCGGTCCACGGTGGCGATGACGGTGCCGTTCGCGTCCTTGAGGACGGCCTTCGGGCCCTTCTTCGCGTCGTGGGTGAGCGTCAGGGTCATGTCGTAGGGGCCGGCGGCGGCGATGACCCACTCGGCGGTGCAGGGGCCGAGCATGACGGCCGGACCGGGCTTGGGGCCACGGGTCGCCGGGGCGGGGGCCTCCTCGGACGGCTTGGCGGAGGGCTTCGCCTCGGGCTTCGCGGTCGGCTCGGTGCCGGGCTTCGCCGGGGTCCCGGCGGCGGGGCCGGCCGCCGGGTCCGCGGGGGCCTCGGCGGACGGTTCGGCGGACGGCTGCGCAGCGGACTTCGCATCGGTCACGGGGCTGACGGCGGTCGGGCCGTCGGCGGCGAAGGCCGCACCGGCGGCGAGGGCCGGGGCGGTGATCGCGACACCCGCGACGAGGGCGGTGGCGATGGCGGTGCGAAGGGCGGTGCGCATAACGACTCCTGTGAGATCAGGCAGGTGGATGGGAGAGTCGCATGCCGCTTTTTCTCGGTCCGACTGTGTCCGGTGAGGTCTGGCTGGCTGCTGAACGAAAATCTATTGATCTTGTATTCGGGAGCCGTCCGCTCCGCGTCACAGCCGCGTGACGGGCATCACCACGCCGGAGGACCCCCTGTGACCTCGGGCTCGATGAACGGGCTCCCCTGTACAGGTCGCTACGCGCGTAGATATGCTCGACTGGTGACCATGCCCACCACTGCACCCGCAGCTCTCGCATTCGCCGACGTGACCGCGTCCGACAGTGCGCTGCGCCGCTTCCTCCACGGGCTGCCCGGCGTCGACGCCGTCGGCCTGGAGGCGCGCGCCGCGTCCCTCGGCACCCGCTCGATCAAGACCACGGCCAAGGCGTACGCCATCGACCTGGCCATCTCCATGATCGACCTGACGACGCTCGAAGGCGCGGACACCCCGGGCAAGGTCCGGGCGCTCGCCGCCAAGGCCGTCAACCCCGATCCGACCGACCGCACGACCCCGAAGACCGCCGCCGTCTGCGTCTACCCCGACATGGTGGCCACCGCCAAGGCCGCCGTCGCGGGCTCGGGCGTCAAGGTCGCCTCGGTCGCCACCGCCTTCCCGGCCGGGCGCGCCGCGCTCCCCGTGAAGCTGGCCGACACCGCCGACGCCATCGCCGCCGGCGCCGACGAGATCGACATGGTCATCGACCGTGGCGCCTTCCTCGCCGGCCGGTACATGGAGGTGTACGAGCAGATCGCCGCCATCAAGGCCGAGTGCGGCGACCGCGCCCGCCTCAAGGTGATCTTCGAGACCGGCGAGCTCTCCACGTACGACAACATCCGCCGCGCCTCCTGGCTCGGCATGATGGCGGGCGCGGACTTCATCAAGACCTCGACCGGCAAGGTCGCGGTCAACGCCACCCCGGCGAACACCCTCCTCATGCTGGAGGCGGTGCGCGACTTCCGCGCCCAGACCGGCGTGCAGATCGGCGTGAAGCCGGCCGGCGGCATCCGCAACACCAAGGAAGCGATCAAGTTCCTGGTTCTCGTCAACGAGACCGTGGGCGAGGACTGGCTGGACAACCACTGGTTCCGCTTCGGCGCTTCCAGCCTGCTCAACGACCTGCTGATGCAGCGCCAGAAGCTGGCGACCGGCCGTTACTCCGGCCCCGATTACGTGACGGTGGACTGATCAACATGGCATCTGCATTCGAGTACGCACCGGCACCGGAGTCGCGCTCGGTCGTCGACATCGCGCCGAGCTACGGCCTGTTCATCGACGGCGAGTTCGTCGAAGCCGCCGACGGCAAGGTCTTCAAGACCGTCTCCCCCTCCACCGAGGAGGTGCTCTCCGAGGTCGCCCAGGCGGGCGCCGAGGACGTGGACCGCGCGGTGAGGGCGGCGCGCAAGGCCTTCGAGAAGTGGTCGGCGCTGCCCGGCTCCGAGCGCGCCAAGTACCTCTTCCGGATCGCCCGGATCATCCAGGAGCGCAGCCGCGAGCTGGCCGTCCTGGAGACCCTGGACAACGGCAAGCCGATCAAGGAGACCCGCGACGCGGACCTCCCGCTGGTCGCCGCGCACTTCTTCTACTACGCGGGCTGGGCCGACAAGCTCGACCACGCGGGCTACGGCGCGAACCCGCGCCCGCTGGGCGTGGCCGGCCAGGTCATCCCGTGGAACTTCCCGCTGCTGATGCTGGCGTGGAAGATCGCCCCGGCGCTCGCGACCGGCAACACGGTCGTGCTCAAGCCGGCCGAGACGACCCCGCTCTCCGCCCTGTTCTTCGCGGACATCTGCCGCCAGGCCGGGCTGCCGAAGGGCGTCGTCAACATCCTTCCCGGGTACGGGGAGACGGGCGCGGCCCTCGTCGGGCACCCGGACGTGAACAAGGTCGCCTTCACCGGTTCGACCGCCGTCGGCAAGGCCATCGCGCGCTCGGTCGCCGGCACGGACAAGAAGGTGACCCTGGAGCTGGGCGGCAAGGGCGCCAACATCGTCTTCGACGACGCCCCCATCGACCAGGCCGTCGAGGGCATCGTCAACGGCATCTTCTTCAACCAGGGCCAGGTCTGCTGCGCGGGCTCGCGCCTCCTCGTCCAGGAGTCGATCCAGGACGAGCTGCTCGACAGCCTCAAGCGCCGTCTGTCGACGCTCCGCCTCGGCGACCCGCTCGACAAGAACACCGACATCGGCGCGATCAACTCGTCCGAGCAGCTGGCCCGCATCACCTCGCTGGTGGATGAGGGCGAGGCGGAGGGCGCCGAGCGCTGGACCGCCGCGTGCGAGCTCCCGTCGGCCGGCTACTGGTTCGCCCCGACGCTCTTCACGAACGTCACACAGGCGCACCGGATCGCCCGCGACGAGATCTTCGGCCCGGTCCTGTCGGTGCTGTCCTTCCGTACGCCCGACGAGGCCGTCGCCAAGGCCAACAACAGCCAGTACGGCCTGTCGGCCGGCATCTGGACGGAGAAGGGCTCCCGCATCCTCGCGGTCGCCAACAAGCTCCGGGCCGGTGTCGTCTGGGCCAACACGTTCAACAAGTTCGACCCGACCTCGCCCTTCGGCGGCTACAAGGAGTCGGGCTTCGGCCGCGAGGGCGGCCGCCACGGTCTGGAGGCCTACCTCGATGTCTGATGTGACGCGCCTCAGTGTCTTCAAGACCTACAAGCTGTACGTCGGGGGCAAGTTCCCCCGCTCCGAGAGCGGCCGGGTGTACGAGGTGACGGACTCCAAGGGCAAGTGGCTGGCGAACGCGCCGCTCTCCTCCCGCAAGGACGCCCGTGACGCGGTCGTCGCCGCGCGCAAGGCCTTCGGCGGCTGGGCGGGCGCCACCGCGTACAACCGCGGCCAGATCCTCTACCGCGTCGCCGAGATGCTGGAGGGGCGCAAGGGCCAGTTCGTGCACGAGGTCGCGCACGCGGAGGGCCTGTCCAAGAACAAGGCGGCCGAGGTCGTCGAGGCGGCCATCGACCGCTGGGTCTGGTACGCGGGCTGGACCGACAAGATCGCCCAGGTCGTGGGCGGCGCGAACCCGGTCGCGGGCCCGTACTTCAACCTGTCGACCCCGGAGCCGACGGGCGTCGTGACGGTCGTGGCCCCGCAGGACTCGTCCTTCCTCGGCCTGGTCTCGGTGATCGCCCCGGTGATCGCGACGGGCAACACGGCCGTCGTCATCGCCAGCGAGAAGGCCCCGCTCCCGGCGCTCTCGCTGGGCGAGGTCCTGGCCACCTCCGACCTCCCCGGCGGCGTGGTCAACATCCTCTCCGGCAAGGCCTCCGAGATGGGCCCGCACCTCGCGGCCCACCAGGACGTCAACGCCATCGACCTGACGGGCGCGACCGAGGGCGACCTGGCCCGCGACCTGGAGATCGCGGCGGCGGACAACCTGAAGCGCGTCCTGCGCCCCCGCACCGAGGACTTCACCGAGTCCCCCGGCACGGACCGCATGACCGCCTTCCTGGAGACGAAGACGGTCTGGCACCCCACGGGTTCGCTGGGCGCGAGCGGCTCCTCGTACTAGCGAGCGGCTCCTCGTACCGGCCGGCACCGGTGGAGGACGGCCCCCGGGCAGCAGCACTGCCCGGGGGCCGTTCTCCGTTCCCCTCCCCACGGGTCTTGCCCCGCCGCCCAGGCCGATCGCAAGATCCAGTGGTGATCCTTCGTGGCGGGGACAGGAGCGGAGGAGACGTGAGCGGAGGGGCCGGTACGTCATGGGGGCACTGATCAAGGGAGGCAACGCCTTCGTCCCCACCGTGCCGCTGCGCATGGCCGTGCGCGGCGCCGTCGACGTCGCGGCACTGCTGCTGACGGAGCGGGGCCGGGTCCGGGGGGACGCGGACATCGTGTTCCACGGCGCCCCGGTCCACCCGTCGGGCGCCGTGCGGCTCGTCGGCGGCGAGGAGGGCGCGGTGTGGCTGGAGACCGGGCTCACGGCGGTCGAGGAGGACGTCTCCCGCGTCCTCGTGGTCGTGTCGACGGAGAACGGCGCGCTGCGGGACGTGGACGGGCTGTCCGTGGAGGCGTTCGCGCCGGACGGCTCCTCGGTCGCGCGCTACGACACGACCGACGCCGGCGGCGAGACCGCGATGGTGCTCGCGGAGCTGTACCGGCGCGCGGGCGGCTGGAAGTTCCGCGCGGTGGGCCAGGGCTACCTGAACGGCCTCGAAGGCCTGGCGGTGGACCACGGGGTGGACGTGGCGGAGGAACCCCCGGCGAAGCCCCTGCCCCCGGAGCCCCAGGACCCAGAACCCCGGACACCAGAACCCCGGTCCCCGGAGGTCCGGGCCCCGGAGGTCCGGGCCCCGGAGGTCCCGTTCCGGCTCCCGACGGCTCCGGCCCCGGCTCCGTACTCCTCCCCCACACCGGTGCCGGACTGGACGTTCGGCGGCTTCTTCGAGCCGCACACGCGCAGCGGCCCGGGCAACGACGTGATCACCGTGAAGGACCTCCCGCCCGGCCCGGTCGTGGTCGAACTCGCCGTCGACGGCGACGGGTACACGGGGCTGTGGCCGCTCGACCGGCTCAACAAGCAGGGGAGCAGCCTCGTCAACAGCACGCAGGAGAACTTCCGGGGCCGCCTGCTCGTCTCCGTACCGGAGAACGGACGGCTTCGGCTGAAACTGCGGGCGGACGGCCCCTGGGAGATGCGGGTCCTGCCGCTGGCGGCCGCCCGGCGCCTGACCGAGGACCGGCTGGAGTGCGAGGGTCCGGACGTCCTGCTGCACACCGGGGGAACGGCCGATGCCGTCTTCCGCTACAAGGGCGACGACAACTTCATCGTCTACGTCTACGAACTGGCGGAGCACGACGACCCCACCAGCCTCCCGAGCCCCGGGAGTTCCGCCGTCAACGAGATCGGCCGGCGCCGGGAGACCGTCCCGCTGCCCGAGGGCCCCGTCATCGTCCACCTCATGCGGGCGGACGGGCCGTGGCACGCGCGCCTGAAGGAGGTACGGCCACACAGCGGCGTCCCCGGCAAGGCGCCCGAGCCCCGCAGGGCACAGGGCCGGCTCCGGTGGGGCAGGCGCTGAACCTCCGCGCGCCTCGTCGCCGTCCTACGGCAGCAGCCCCTGGGTCACGCCACCGACCAGCGGCAGATCGGCGACCGCGCCGCCCTTCGTGACGTGGTCGGTGACCAGGTTCGTGCCGACCGGCTTGAAGTCGGCGACCTGCGTGCCGAGGCCGTTGTCGAGCGGGTCGACGCCGGTGTTGGCCAGCGGGTCGAGCTGAAGCCGGGTCAGCGGGCCCACCCCGTGGGTGACGCCGTCCAGCGCGCCCGCCCCGGCCGCGCCGGCGTCCGTCCGGCTCAACGAGTCGAGGGGCAGCGGGACCGGCGCGGCGGCCTGCGCCCCGGCACCCGCGCCGATCATCGCGGCGCCCGCCGCCGTGACGGTGAGACCGGCCTTGAGCAGGGCGCTGCGGCGGGGGGTCCGGGGGGCTGCGTGACGCGCCATGGAGATCCTTCCAAGGGGTGAGCGAGCGGGCACCGACAGTAGTCGAGGTGTGATGCTCGATACCAACGGCCTTCCTCGGTGGTCCCCTGTACGGGGGAATGCCTCACACTGGTGTTCCGTGAGTTCCCAACCGATCCCGATCCGGGTCGTCCTGCTCGCGGGCCCCTCCGGCTCCGGCAAGTCGTCCCTCGCCGCCCTCGCCGGCCTCCCGGTCCTGCGCCTCGACGACTTCTACAAGGACGGCGACGACCCGTCGCTCCCGCTCGTCGACGGCAGTACGGACATCGACTGGGACTCCCCACGGTCCTGGGACGCGGACGCCGCCGTCGCCGCGATCGTCGAGCTGTGCCGTACGGGACGGACCGACGTCCCCGTGTACGACATCGCCACCAGCTCCCGGGTGGACCACGAGCTGCTCGACATCGCACGGACCCCGCTCTTCGTGGCGGAGGGCATCTTCGCGGCCGAGATCGTGACCCGCTGCCGCGAACTGGACGTCCTCGCGGACGCGCTGTGCCTGCGCGGCCGCCCCTCGACGACCTTCCGCCGCCGGCTCCTGCGCGACCTCCGCGAGGGCCGCAAGTCCGTCCCGTTCCTGCTGCGTCGCGGCTGGCGCCTGATGCGCGCCGAGCGCGCGATCGTCGCCCGCCAGACCGCCCTGGGCGCGCACCCCTGCGCGAAGCCGGAGGCGCTGGGTCGGCTGGCGGCAGCGGCGGCGGGCCGCCACCGCACTCCGGCGCCGAACTGACCGCCCCGTCCCCCGTGTGGGGCCCGCGCCTGGTGGGGCGGTGCCCCCGCCCGTGTGGGCGGCGCCCGCTGTGCAGTGCCCTTCCCGCCACCCCCGTGTGGGCAATCGTCCCGCTGGGGCGAGGGGGTCCCCCCTGCTCGAGCGAAGCCGAGAGCTTGGGGGAGGGTGGGCACACGGGACGGCGCCCTCAGCGGCGCCCCCGCGTTCCGCGCCTGGACCCGCACCACGTGGTGCGGCGCGCATCCGGTGCGGGTTCAGGCGCGGGAGCCTCGGGCGCCGGCAAGGGGCGCCGTTCCGTTGTGCCCACCCGTTCCGCCCCAGCGGAACGACTGCCCACAACGGGGGTGGGCAGGGCACTGCTCCAGTCGGCGCGCCCACAACGGGGGCGGGGCGCGACATGACGACGCGGGTGGTACGAGCCCCCCGGCTCGTACCACCCGCGTCGTGTTTCCCCGTACCCCCGTACGGTCCCCCCGTACGCCCACAGACCGCCGTATCCCCCGTCGGCCCGAGGCTCCCCCGACCTTCAGGCCACCAGCTCGCCGAAGGACTCCTCCTCGTCACGGCCGAAGCTCAGCACCTCGTCCTCGCGCAGTCGCCGCAGCGAGCGCCAGATGCTCGACTTCACCGTGCCGACACTGATGTCCAGGATCTCCGCGATCTCCGGATCGGTCCGGCCCTCGTAGTAGCGCAGCACCAGCATCGTCCGCTGGAGCTCGGGCAGGCGGGCCAGGGCCTGCCACAGGACCGCGCGCAGCTCGGTGCCCCGCATGGCGTCCGTCTCGCCGACCGTCTCCGGCAGCTCCTCGGTCGGGTACTCGTTGAGCTTGCGCCGGCGCCAGGCGCTGATGTGCAGGTTGGTCATGGTGCGACGCAGGTACCCGCCGACGGCGGCCTTGTCGCTGATCCGGTCCCAGGCGCGGTACGTGGAGAACAGCGCGCTCTGGAGCAGGTCCTCGGCCTCGAATCGGTCACCGGTGAGGTGGTAGGCGGTGGCGTACAGGGAGGCACGTCGCTCCTGGACGTAAGCCGTGAACTCGGCTTCCGAACAGCCGGAGCGCTCCCCCGTGACCTCCCCGTACGCCGCTCCCCCGTCAGCAACGGCCACCATGTACGGCGCCTTGCGCTGACGCCCGACGCTGCGAACGCACCCCCGCCCGTTCACACCGCCGGACTTCTCCGTGCTCCGCACGACGTCGTGGAGACGCGTGACAACTGCGCTTGAGGTGGTGCTGTGCAGTGCGTTCATCTCGCGCCCCCCGTCGGTTGGAGTGTGTTTCGGTCCGTGTGCCAAGAAGCTTGCCCCCCGGACTTCATGGCGTTGTCCGCCGACTGTCACAGCCGTGTCACAGGGAACGAGACGGAAGCGAGTCCTGGAGCGGTCGATCTCGGACGGCCCATACGACAGAATGACGCCGTGCCTTTTCTGCTGCTGATCGAGGACGACGACGCCATCCGCACGGCCCTCGAACTCTCCCTGTCCCGGCAGGGCCACCGGGTGGCCACCGCCGCGACGGGCGAGGACGGTCTCCAGCTGCTGCGTGAGCAGCGGCCCGACCTGGTCGTGCTCGACGTCATGCTGCCCGGCATCGACGGCTTCGAGGTCTGCCGGCGGATCCGCCGGACCGACCAGCTGCCGATCATCCTGCTGACCGCGCGCAGCGACGACATCGACGTGGTCGTCGGGCTCGAGTCCGGCGCCGACGACTACGTCGTGAAGCCGGTGCAGGGGCGGGTGCTGGACGCCCGCATCCGGGCCGTGCTGCGGCGCGGGGAGCGCGAGTCGACGGACTCGGCGACGTACGGCTCGCTGGTGATCGACCGTTCGGCGATGACGGTCACCAAGAACGGCGAGGACCTCCAGCTCACCCCGACCGAGCTGCGGCTGCTCCTGGAGCTGAGCCGGCGGCCCGGACAGGCGCTGTCCCGCCAGCAGTTGCTGCGGCTCGTGTGGGAGCACGACTACCTGGGCGACTCGCGGCTCGTCGACGCCTGTGTGCAGCGGCTGCGCGCCAAGGTGGAGGACGTGCCGTCCTCGCCGACCCTGATCCGTACGGTGCGCGGCGTCGGCTACCGGCTGGACGTCCCTGCGTGAGCAAGGGGATCTACGCGCGGCTGCGGCTCTCGAGCCTGCGGCTCCGGCTCGTCGTCGTCTTCGCCCTCGTCGCGCTCACCGCGGCCGTCGCCGCCTCCGGCATCGCGTACTGGCTCAACCGCGAGGCGGTGCTGACCCGTACCCAGGACGGGGCGCTGAACGACTTCCGGCAGGAGATGCAGAACCGTACGGCGACGCTGCCGCTCCGGCCCACCCAGGACGACCTGCGGCGGACCGCCGAGCAGATGGCGTCCGGCAGCGCCGCGGACTACCAGGTGCTGCTGCTCGGCGAGCGGGACGCGGGCAAGCCGATCGTGGGCGCCTCGGACCCGGACGACTTCACCCTGGCCGACGTGCCGCGCTCGCTGCGGGAGGCCGTGGACACGAAGCGGCCGGTGACGGACGCCAACCCGTATCCGTACCACCTGTTCTGGCAGCGTACGGAGCGGAACGGGACGCCGTACCTGGTCGGCGGGACGCGGATCGACGGCGGCGGGCCCGCCGGGTACATGTTCAAGTCGCTGGCCGCGGAGAAGGCCGATCTGAACTCGCTCGCCTGGTCGTTGGGGATCGCCACCGCGCTCGCGGTGGCCGGCTCGGTGCTGCTCGCGCAGGTCGCGGCGACGACCGTGCTGCGCCCGGTGCACCGGTTGGGCGAGGCGGCCCGGCAGCTCGGCGAGGGCAAGCTCGACACCCGTCTTCGGGTCTCCGGCGCGGACGAACTGGCCGATCTCTCCCGTACGTTCAACAGTGCGGCCGAGTCGCTGCAGAAGAAGGTCGCGGACATGAGCGCGCGGGAGGAGTCCTCGCGGCGTTTCGTGGCGGACATGTCGCACGAGCTGCGGACCCCGCTGACCGCGCTGACGGCCGTCACCGAGGTCCTGGAGGACGAGCAGGACTCCCTGGACCCGATGATCGCCCCGGCGGTGGCCCTCGTGGTGAGCGAGACCCGACGCCTCAACGACCTGGTGGAGAACCTGATGGAGGTGACCCGCTTCGACGCGGGCACCGCGCGGCTCGTCCTCGACGACGTGGACATCGCGGACCAGATCACCGCGTGCATCGACGCGCGGGCCTGGCTGGACGCGGTGGAGCTCGACGCGGAGCGCGGGATCGTGGCGCCGCTCGACCCGCGGCGCCTCGACGTGATCCTGGCGAACCTCATCGGGAACGCGCTCAAGCACGGCGGTTCCCCGGTGCGGGTCTCGGTCCGCACGGAGGAGGACGAGCTGGTCATCGCGGTACGGGACCACGGCCCCGGCATCCCGGAAGAAGTACTGCCGCACGTCTTCGACCGCTTCTACAAGGCGAGCGCGTCCCGGCCGCGGTCCGAGGGCAGCGGGCTCGGTCTGTCGATCGCCATGGAGAACGCGCTGATCCACGGCGGCTCGATCACGGCGTCGAACTCGGTCGGCGAGGACGGGAAGGTCGACGGCGCGGTGTTCGTGCTGCGGCTGCCGCTGGACGCCTCGGGGATCACGCGCGAGGTGCAGACCCGCAGCAGCCAGGGCGAGGTGGAGGAAGCGTGAGGCGTCGCGTCTTTGTCCTGGCGGCCGCGCTCACGGCGCTGGTCACCGGCTGCGGGATCCGGACCACGTCGGTCCCGGTGGACGCGGGCGCCGCCCCCTCCCGGGTGCCGTGCAGCGTGACCGAGGACGGTACGACGGAGGCGGCGGCGCAGGGCGTGCCGGTCCGGGTGTTCCTGGTCTGCGGCTCCCAGCTGGAGGCGGTGGACCGCCGGTCGCCGCTGCCGGAGGAGAAGGCGGGCGGCGATCCGGTGCGGACCGCCGGGCGGCTGCTCGCGCAGCTGCTCGCCGAGCCCTCGGAGAGCGAGCGGCAGGCCGGCTTCACGACCGAGGTGCGCGGGCCGCTGACCGTGGGCGGCGGGCGCCGGGGCGACCCGGCGGCCACGCTGCGGCTGAGCCGCCAGCCGGAGGACCTGGCGCCGACGGCGCTGTCGCAGCTCGTCTGCACCTTCGCGGAGAGCTCCGCGGGCGCGGGCGGCCACACGGTGCTGCTGGGCGGGCCGGGTGCGTACGCGCCGAAGCGGTACCGCTGCACGACGGAACTCCGCGAACGCCCGGACTCCACCCCACCGACGGCCCCGCCCCCGAGCCCGAGCCCGACGACGCCCTGACCCCGCCGCGGGCGCGCCCGGCCAGTACCCCGCACCCCACTGGGCGACGCCTCCCCGCCACGCGGGCCGCGGCCCGGCAGAGGCGGTGCCCCGCCGTCGGACGCGTGCCGTCCTGCCGGGCGGCGCCCCCGCCGTGTGGGCCGCGCCCGCCGGGCCGGCACCCCCGCCGTGTGGGCCGCGCTTGGCGGGACGATGCCCACCCACCGCCGTGCGGGCCGCGCCCGGCGGGCCGACGCCCACCGCCGTGCGGGCCCCACCCATCGGGCCGGCACCCCGCCCGGTACGGGCTACGGCCGCCGGGCCGACGCCCCCGCCGCCGTGCGGGCTGCGCCCGCCGGGGCGGCACCCACCCGCCGTGTGGGCAATCGTCCCGCTGGGGCGAGGGGGGTCCCCCCTGCTCGAGCGAAGCCGAGAGCTTGGGGGAGGGTGGGCACACGGGACGGCGCCCCTTGCCGGGCCCAGGCTTCCGCGCCTGGACCCGCACCCGGCGTGCGGCGCCGTCGTGGGGTTGTGCCCACCCGTTCCGCCCCGCGGAACGCCTGCCCACAACCGGGGCCGGAGGTATGCAGCCCCCTGCGGGCGAAGGCCGCGCCCGGCCCGGCGGGCGCGGCCCGCAACGGGCGAGCGCCCGCGACCCGGCGCCGCCCACAACCGGCAAAGACCACACCCCCGCGCGGCACGGGTGCCGCCCGCGACGGGCGAAGGCCGCGACCCGGCGCGGGGTCGGGCGAGCGGTGGGTGCGGGGCGTCCCCGGGCGGCGGCGGGAGGCGGGGGCGCGGGGCGTCCCCAGGCGGCGGGAGGTGGGGCGCGGCGCGTCCCCGGGCGGCGGCGGGAGGTGGGGGCGTCGCGGCGGAACCGATTCCGCTGTTCGGGGCGTCTTGGGGGGCGTGCAGCGTCAAGGTTCGGGCGGCAGTGCCGCCGTGGTCGTACGCGTGGCGGGGTTCGTCCTCCTCCTCGCGCATCTGCTGCTCGTCGCCTGGGTCAGTCTGCGGCCACGGGACGTGGCCTGGGTGACCGCGCCGAACACGATCCCGCTGCACGGCCTGCGCACCGTTCTCGCGCTCGGCGGGACCGAGGCGGCCCGGCTGATCGGCGAGGGCCTGCTGCTCCTGGCCCCGCTCGGGGTGCTGCTCCCGATGGCCGACGGACGGCTCCATGTCTCCGGGTGGGCCTCCCTGACCCGTACGACCGCCGCGGGCGCGCTGGTGTCGCTGGCCGTGGAGCTGCTGCAGACCGCGGTGCCGGGTCAGGTGGTGGACGTGGACTCGGTCCTCCTGAACACCGCGGGGGTCGCGCTGGCGCACCTCCTGGTGGTCCCGGCCGGCCGGATCCGGCTGCGCCGCAGGTGGGAGGCGGGGAGGTCGCCCTCCTCCGCAGGGAGCACCCCGGGCGGAGGCGCCGCCCTGCTGCGGGACGAGGCCCCTCAGGGTGCGACCCCGACGATTTCCAGGGTCCCGATCGCCCCGTAGGCCGACGCCTCGTCCCCCTGTCCGGCAGGAGTATGGAGTCATCGGGAGCCCGGAGAAGCGGCTCCCGCACCGACTCCGAAGGAGCCCACCATGGCCGCACTGACCCGCCCCCGTGACGGACGCGTGCTCGGCGGAGTGTGCGCGGCGCTGGCCCGGCGCTTCGGCACCTCCGCGACGACGATGCGTCTGATCTTCCTGGCCTCGTGCCTGCTGCCGGGCCCGCAGTTCCTGATCTACCTGGGCCTGTGGATCTTCCTGCCGGCGGAGAAGACCGCGAGCACGGCCTGGTAGCCGTCGCACGAACACGCCGAAGGGGCGCGCACCCGGATCCCGGGTGCGCGCCCCTTCGGCGTGTGGGGGCCGGGGTCAGCCGAGCGGGAGACCGTTGAGCGGGAGGCCACCGAGGAGGCCGCCGAGCGGGGTGGCGCCGAGGGCACCGGTCGCGGCACCGAGCGGAGCGTTCTGGGTGGCCTGGCCCGCGGCGGCCGGGAGGGTCTTCACGCCCTGGTCCACTCCCTGGCCGAGGGCGCCCTGGCCGGCACCGAGGGACTCGGTGGCGCCGTCGGGGAGCGTGGTGAGGCCGTCACCGAGCGGGACGGCCTGGGTCACCGTGCCCAGCGCGTCGGCGTCGAGCGGCAGGGACGGTGCTGCGGAGGCCGTGCCGGCGGCGGCAGCGGCGAAAGCGGCACCGAGAGCGGCGACACCGAGCTTCTTGGCGGCAGACTGCTTCATCAGAAAATCTTCCTTAAAGGAATCCGGGGGCTTCGAGGAAAGCCGGGAGGGGAAATCCTGGGAATCGAGAGCGGCTCTGCAACCTAACCAGCGAACGTCGCCTTCGCAAACACCGGAAAGCGGCCGGGTGTCGTCTCGCCCCGGCCGCTCCCGCCCCCTTCGCGGGACGTTTTTCAGTCCGTCGTACGGGAAGACTCGCTGGTCGTGGCGGTCTGCTGGAACAGCCATTCGGACTTCAGCTCGGCATACCCGGGCTTGATCACCTCGTTGATCATGGCGAGTCGTTCATCGAAAGGAATGAACGCTGATTTCATCGCATTGACCGTGAACCACTGCATGTCGTCGAGTGTGTAGTCGAATGCGTCGATCAGCAGCTCGAATTCCCGGCTCATGCTCGTCCCGCTCATCAGCCGGTTGTCGGTGTTGACCGTGGCCCGGAAGTGGAGCCTGCGGAGCAGCCCGATGGGGTGCTCGGCGAACGAGGCGGCGGCGCCGGTCTGGAGGTTGGAGGAGGGGCACATCTCCAGCGGGACGCGCTTGTCGCGGACGTAGGCCGCGAGGCGGCCGAGGCGGACGGAGCCGTCGTCGGCGACCTCGATGTCGTCGATGATCCGGACGCCGTGGCCGAGCCGGTCGGCGCCGCACCACTGGAGCGCCTGCCAGATGGAGGGCAGCCCGAAGGCCTCGCCGGCGTGGATCGTGAAGTGGTTGTTCTCCCGCTTGAGGTACTCGAAGGCGTCGAGGTGCCGGGTGGGCGGGTAGCCGGCCTCGGCGCCCGCGATGTCGAAGCCGACGACGCCGGAGTCGCGGTACCGGTTGGCGAGTTCGGCGATCTCCAGGGCGCGGGCGGCGTGCCGCATGGCGGTCAGGAGGGCGCCGACCCGGATGCGGTGGCCGGCGGCCCTGGCCCGCCGCTCGCCCTCGCGGAAGCCTTCGTTGACGGCCTCCACGACCTCTTCGAGGGTGAGTCCGCCCTCCAGGTGCTGCTCGGGGGCGTACCGCACCTCGGCGTACACGACGCCGTCCTCGGCGAGGTCGGCGGCGCATTCGGCGGCGACGCGGAAGAGGGCGTCCCGGGTCTGCATGACGGCGCAGGTGTGCGCGAAGGTCTCCAGGTACCGCTCCAGGGAGCCGGAGTCGGCGGCTTCGCGGAACCAGATGCCGAGCTTGTCGGGCTCCGTCTCGGGGAGCTGCTCGTAGCCCTGCTCCCGGGCGAGTTCGATGATCGTGCCGGGGCGCAGTCCGCCGTCGAGGTGGTCGTGGAGCAGCACCTTCGGGGCACGGCGGATCTGGTCCGCGGTGGGGACGTTGGGGGTCTGGCTCGTCATCTTCGCACTGTAGCCCCTACGCGCGTAGAACACCCCGCGTGGCGCCCGTTTTCTTGTGGCGGGGCGAAGGGGCGCCGTGCCGGGCGTCGCGGCCCCGGCCCTGATCCGCCGGACAGGCCCTAGCCTGCCCGCATGACCTCGACCTCGACCACGGCCGCGTCCGAACTCCCGCGCGTGCACCGCTTCCTGTCCGACTTCCACCGCCGTCAGGCGGCCCGTACCGTCGACTTCCCGGGCGCCTTCGCGGTGCTCGACGACGCCTACCGGCACTCCCGGGGCAACAACCACGTGCTCGTCGACGGGGCCGTGGACCCGGAGGCGCTGCCCGGGTACGCGGAGGAGGCGCTCGGCCATCTCCCGTACCGCTTCTCCTACGTCCTCGACGAGACGGTCGCCGCGGCCTGCCGGGCACCGATGGAGCGGGCCGGGTACCGGCACGCCACCACGATGATCATGGCGCACACCGGCCCGGTGCCCGAGCACGGCGGGGCGCGGGAGGTCGACTTCGACGAGCTGCGCGAGCCGGTGACCGCCTCCTGGCCGCGATTCGCCCCGGAGGCGCCGCCGGAGCACATCCGCGACCTGGTGGAGCGGCGGGTGGCGCGCCGGCGCGGCGCCGACGACGTGCGGTTCTTCGCCGCGCGCACCCCGGCGGGCGAGGTGGCCGCGTGGGCCGACCTCTACATGGACCCGGCGAGCGGCATGGCGCAGATCGAGGACCTGGTCACCGTGGAGGCCCACCTCGGGCAGGGGTACGCCGGGAAGGTCCTGGACACGGCGCTGCGCGTGGCCGCCGACGCGGGCTGCTCGACCCGCTTCCTCACCGCCTTCGCGGACGACTGGCCGCGCCACTGGTACGGCCGGAAGGGCTTCACGGCCATCGGCTCGGTGGCCCGCTTCGAACGGGTCTGACGCGCACGGCCGTTCGAGCCCGGCACGACGATACGTAACAGTGACCGCGCGTACGGCTGGCGTACACCTCCGCTTCTGAGACTGTTCTGTCATGGCGCTCTTCGCACTCGTGGGGCCGCCCGAAGCACGGAGACCCCGGCTCGGACGGCCTGTTGGAGGTTCCCGCACGTCGGCGGCGGTGGGTGGCGTGGTGCTGCTCCTGCCGGACGGTGAGCCGGTGTCGGCGCGGCGGGCCTCCGCGCGGGCGCACGCGGCGATGCTTCCGCTGGGGCGCGGTCTGGCCCGGGCGGGGCGGTCCGAGGAGCTCGCCGCGCACGTGGTGCGCTACCGGGCGCGCGGCTGGAACGGGGCCGATGCGAACCTCGTGGCGGACGCCTCCTGGGCGGTCGCGGAGGCGGTACGGCGCTACGGCGACGTCCCGGTCTGCCTCGTCGGTCACGGGATGGGGGCGCGGGCGGCACTGCGGGCGGCCGGGCATCCCGCGGTCGCCGCGGTGCTCGCGCTCGCGCCGTGGCTGCCGGAGGACGACGTGGCGGCGGAGCCGGAGCCGGTGCGGCAGCTGGTGGGGCGCAGGGTGCTGCTCGTGCACGGCACGAACGACGCGCGGACGGACCCGGAGCTGTCGTTCCGGTTCGCCGAGCGGGCGAAGAAGGCGAACCGGGACACCTGCCGCTTCGAGGTGCACTCGGACGGCCACGCGCTGCGCCAGTACGCGGCCGAGGTCCGGGCCCTGGCCGCGGACTTCGCGCTGGGCGCCCTCTTCGGCCGGCCGGTCGCCCGGCCGGTGACCGACGCGATGGCGGCTCCCCCGCCGCTCGGCCTGCGGATGCCGCTGGCAGCCGGGTTCGGGGGTTCACGCCGGAGGTGAGGGCCCAGGGGCGTCGCCAGGAGGAGCTCACGCCGGAGGTGACGGCTCCTTCGGAAGCAGGTGGCCGCGCCTGCTCAGCAGGAACTTCTTGAAGGCGGCCACCGGGGCCGTGTCCGGATGGCCGTCGAGCCAGGCCACGCCGATCTCGCGGACCGCCCGCGGCGCGGTGACGGTGAGTTCCACGACGCCGGGACGGGGGACGGCGGGCGGCGGCAGCAGGGCGACGCCGAGGCCGGCGGCGACGAGGCCGCGCAGGGTCTCGGCCTCCTCGCCCTCGAAGGCGACCCGGGGCTTGAAGCCTGCCTCCGCGCACAGGTCGTCGGTGATGCGGCGGAGCCCGTATCCCGGCTCCAGGGTCACGAAGGTCTCGTCCGCGGCCTCGGCGAGGCGCACCCGCTTGCGGCCGGCGAGCCGGTGGTCGTCCGGGACGACGAGCCGCAGCCGCTGCTCGTCGAGGCGCCGGGCGACCAGGTCGGGGGCGTCGGGCACGGGCGAGGTCAGGCAGAGGTCGAGGTCGCCGGCCCGCAGCCGTTCGATCATGGCCTCGCCGTAGTTCTGGACGAGGGTGAAGCGGATCCTCGGGTGGTCGACGCGGAAGGCGCGGATGAGGCCGGGGACGGTCTCGGAGCCCATGGTGTGCAGGAAGCCGAAGGCGACGCGTCCGGCGGTCGGGTCGGCGTCGGCCCGTACGGTGTCGGCGGCCCGTTCCACCTCGGCGAGGGCCCGCTCGGCGGCGGTGAGGAAGCGGCGGCCTGCCGGGGTGAGGGAGACCGTGCGGCCGCGCCGGGCGAAGAGGGTGACGCCGAGGTCCTGTTCGAGCCGGACCATGGCCCGCGAGAGCGTCGACTGCGGCACGCCCATCTCGGCGGCGGCGCGGGTCACGTGCTCGTGCCGGGCGACGGCGGCGAAGTACGCGAGCCGCGGCGCCAGCAGGTGTCCCATGTCTTCTTCGTTACTGTTCGGTGACAGGCGAGGCTGTGACCTGTACTCATGCACCATGGGAACGATTACAGCAGTTCCGTGCATTGGACGCATGAAACGGACCGGCCTACGTTCGTGACATGCCTTCCGCCAGTACCAAGGCGGCCGCCACCACCGCGTCCGCCGACACCCGCCTCGCCCCCGGCACCCCCGGCCACCGCCGGATGAGCCTCGCGCTCTTCGCCGCCGGACTGGCCACCTTCGCCCTCCTCTACTCCACGCAGGCCCTCCTTCCGGCCATCTCGGCCGAGTTCGGCGCCACCGCCTCCGCCGCCTCCTGGACGGTCTCCGCCGCCACCGGCGCCCTCGCCCTCTGCGTCCTGCCGCTCAGCGCCCTCTCGGAGCGCTTCGGGCGGCGCGCGATGATGACGGCCTCCCTCTCGATCGCGGTCGCCGTGGCGCTCCTGGTGCCGCTCGCCCCGAACCTGGAGTCGCTGATCGCGCTCCGCGCCGTCCAGGGCGCCGCGCTGGCCAGCCTCCCGGCCTCCGCGATGGCGTACCTCGCCGAGGAGGTGCGGCCCAGGGCGCTGATCGCCGCGATCGGCCTCTTCGTGGCGGGCAACTCGATCGGCGGCATGAGCGGACGGCTCGTGACCGGCTGGGTCTCCCAGCTGTGGGGCTGGCGCGCCGGTCTGGCCGCCGTCGGCCTGACCTCCCTGGTCTGCGCGCTCGCCTTCCGGGCGCTGCTCCCGAAGGCCCGGCACTTCACCCCCGGCACGCTGAACCCGAAGGCACTGGCCCGGACCGTCCGGGGCCACCTCTCCGACCCGCTGCTCATGCGCCTGTACGTGATCGGCGCCCTGTTCATGACGGTCTTCGGCGCCGTGTACACGGTGATCGGCTACCGCCTGGTGGAGGCCCCGTTCTCGCTGCCGCAGGGCGTGATCGGCTCGATCTTCCTGATCTACCTGGTCGGCACGGTCTCCTCGGCGGCCGCCGGGAAGCTCGTCGGGCGGCTCGGCCGGCGCGGGGCGCTGTACCTGGCGGTGTCGACGACGGCGGCGGGCCTGCTGTTCTCGCTCTCGGACTCCCTCGCCCTGGTCCTCGTGGGCCTGGTCCTGATCACGGCCGGTTTCTTCGCGGGCCACGCGGTCGCCTCCTCCTCGGTGAGCCGCACGGCGAAGGCGGGTCGCGCGCAGGCCTCGGCGTTGTACCAGTCCGCGTACTACCTGGGCAGCAGCGCGGGCGGCACGCTCGGTGCGATCGCCTTCCACGCGGGCGGCTGGGCGGGTACGGTCCTGATCGGCCTGGTCGCGGTCCTCGGGGTCGTCTCGGTCACCCTGTACGGCTCGCACAGCGCGCGCGTCGAGGCGCGGCGGCTGCACCTGGCGGCGTAGGAACCGGCCACCGCTGCCCGTCGGGGACTCCCCAAGCCGGGCCGCAACCGTCACACTCCCCCGTACGTCCTCGAATGCAGGGACTCTAGGGGGAGTTGACGATCATGAAACGAATCGCGCGGCTCATGGGAAGAAGGGCGGGCATCGCCGCCGGCATCACGTCACTCGTGGTGCCGATGACGATCGCGCTCGGTACGGCCCCGGCGCAGGCGGCGTCCTGCAACGTGACGACGGGGCCGTACCAGAAGCAGGTGGAGAAGTTCCTCGGACGGCCGGTCGACGGGCGCCAGTCGCTCGCCGACTGTCAGGCCACCCAGGCCTTCCAGCGCAAGCACGGCATCACCCCGACCATGGGGTACGCCGGGCCGGTCACGTGGCGCACCATGAACACGATGCTCCAGCAGAGGGCGGCGGGCACCAACCCCAACCGCTCGGGCGCCTGCCCGACCAACAAGGGCCGGATCGCCTGCGTCGACCTGACCCGCCAGCTCAGCTGGATCCAGGACGGCGCGCGCCTCAAGTACGGGCCGGTGCCGGTCCGCACGGGCAAGGACGGCACCGAGACCCGTACCGGCGCCAAGAAGATCTACTGGCGGAACATCAACCACTGGTCGACGCTCTACCACGTCTCCATGCCGTACTCGCAGTTCTTCGACGGCGGCCAGGCCTTCCACTCGACCACCAAGTCCATGTGGAACCCGCCGGGTTCCGGCGGCTGCGTCAACATGCGGCCGGCGGACGCGAAGGCGTACTGGAACCTGCTCAGGAACGGCGACGACGTGTTCGTCTACGGACGCAAGCCGGGAACCTGACCCCGGCTGTCAGTCGGCTGCGGTAGCTTCCCTCTCACCGGCACCGAACGGGTGCCGGTGAGGGGTGAGTGGGGTGTGGACCCGATGAGCGACGCCGCGACCGCGACGACCGACGATCTCGACAAGTACCGCAGGGAGCTGACCGGTTACTGCTACCGGATGCTCGGATCCTCCTTCGAGGCGGAGGACGCGGTGCAGGACACGATGGTCCGCGCCTGGAAGGCCATCGGGTCCTTCGAGGGCCGCTCCTCGCTGCGGTCCTGGCTGTACCGGATCGCCACCAACGTCTGCCTGGACGCGCTGAACGCCGGCAACCGGAGGGCACGGCCGATGGACCTGACCTCCCCGACGCCGGTGGCGCAGGCGCAGCTCGTCAAGCAGCCGGAGATCACCTGGCTGGAGCCCGTCCCCGACGGACGGGTCCTGCCGTCGGTCGGCGACCCCGCGGAGGCGGCCGTCTCCCGCGAGACCGTACGGCTCGCCTTCGTGGCCGCGCTCCAGCACCTGCCGCCCAAGCAGCGGGCCGTGCTCATCCTGCGCGAGGTCCTCGCGTGGAAGGCGAGCGAGGTCGCCGAGCTCCTCGACACCTCCGTCGCCTCCGTCAACAGCGCCCTCCAGCGGGCCCGCGCGACCCTCGCCGAGCAGGCGCCGGCCGCCTCCGACCCGGCGAACCCGCTGGACGAGGAGCAGCAGGCTCTCCTGGAGCGCTATGTCGCGGCCTTCGAGGGCTACGACATGAAGGCGCTGACGGCGCTCCTCCACGAGGACGCGACGATGTCCATGCCGCCGTACGACCTGTGGCTCCAGGGTCACGACGACATCGTCGGCTGGATGCTGGGCGTCGGCGACGTGTGCCGGGGCTCGAAGCTGGTCGCGACCGTGGCGAACGGCTCGCCGGCCTTCGCCCACTACCACCCGGACCCCGAGGGCGGCTACAGCCCGTGGGCGCTGATCGTCCTGGAGCTGCGGGACGGCAAGGTCGCCGGGATGGACTTCTTCCTGGACACGGAGCGCTGGTTCCCGCTCTTCGACCTGCCGGCGCGGCTAGAGGCCTAGCGTCTCCGACAGGCCGGTGAGGCGGAGCAGGGCCCGCAGTTCGGGCCCTGCTCCCTCGAAGCGGAGGTGGTGACCTCGCCGCCGGGCGGTGAGCTTCAGCCGGGCGAGGGCGTCGACGGCGGCGAGGCCGGCCGGTGCGAGGCCGCCGATCTCGCAGACGACGGCGGTCGGCTCGGCGGCGTCGAGCAGGGCGCAGAGCCGCCCGACGTCGTCGGGCGTGGGCGGCCCGGAGAGCCGCAGTTCGAGGGCGCGAGAGGTGTCCACGACAGGGAGACCGGCGGGGCGCCCGTAACTCATCGGACGGGGTCGCGGCGCGGTGCCCGTGACTCAGCGGTGCCCGTGACTCATCGGCTTCCGGGGCCCGACCACCGGATCGCTAGGCTCGGGCCATGACTCATGATCGCGTCGAACTGGTGATCTTCGACTGTGACGGTGTTCTGGTGGACAGCGAGCGGATCTACTGCCGGGTGGACCGGGAGGTGTTCGCGAGGCTCGGTGCCGAGTTCTCGGAGGCCGAGGTGGTCGAGCACTTCGTCGGCTCCCCGACCGAGATCTGGACGGCGCTGGTCGAGGAGCGGCGCGGCGAGCCGCTGCCCGTGGACTGGCACGAGCCGTTCCGGCCGCTGTACGAGGAGGCGCTGGACGCGGAGCTCACGGTCGTCGAGGGCGTGACGGCCGTCCTGGACGCCCTGGAGGTGCCGTACTGCCTGGCCTCCAACGGCAGCCACGGCTCGATCCGGCGCAACCTGACCCGTACGGGCCTGCTCGACCGGTTCGAGGGCCGGATCTTCAGCGCCCGTGACGTCGCCCGCGGCAAACCCGCCCCGGACCTCTTCCTGCACGCCGCCGCCACGATGGGCGTCCCGCCGGAGCGCTGCGCCGTCGTCGAGGACAGCCCGTACGGCGTCCGGGCCGCCCGTGCGGCCGGCATGCGCGCCTTCGGCTACTGCGGGGGCCTGACCCGCGCGGACCGTCTCATGGGCGAGCGGACGGTCGTCTTCGACGACATGCGCGAGCTGCCGGCCCTGCTGACGGGGGCCCGGCGATGACCGACTGGTCCCGGCTCTTCCACGCGTACGGGACGGCGACGGACACCGCGGAGGTCCTCGCCGGTCCCCTGGCGGCGGCCGGCGACCACCTGTGGTCGGCGATCCTGCACCAGGGCTCGGTCTGGCCGGCGACCCCGCCGGTGCTGCGGGCGGTGGCGGCGCGGCTGCCGGAAGCCCCGGTCCTCGGTCTGTCCTTCGTACGGGACGTGGCCTCGGCGGTACGCATGGGATCCGACGTCGAGGAACTCCGTGCGCGGGTCGCGGCTGCCCCGACGGAGGCGTGGATCCTCGCGTACGCCGCCGCCGACGAGGACGACCAGGTGGACCGGTGGGGCGACGAGACCGGTGACCTGGTCCTCGCGGGAGCGGCCCTGGACTGCTGGGACCTGCTTCCGGAGCTCGTGGTCCCGGTCGCGGAGTTCCTGGAGGACCCGGACGAGCAGGTGCGGGCGCACGCGTGGGCGGCGGTCACCGCCCTCCTGGCCCACCCGGACGCGGCGGACCGGGCGCCCGGGCTGCTGCCCCGCCTCGCGCGTCTCGCCGCGGCGGCGGAGTCCGTGGAGGAACGCGCCTCGCTGGTCATGGACCTGGGAGGTCTCGGCGGCGACGCCGGGCCCTTCCTCGTGGACCCGAGTCCGCTGGTGCGGTGTGCCGCGGCGATGACCCCTCCCCTGAGGGACGACCCGGCGGCGCACGAGGAGCTGCTGCGGATGGCGGTGACGCCGACCGGGTTCGACGCCCTGACGGGCCTCCCCCGGTTCGGGGGCGAGCCGCCCCGCTGGACCCTGATCTCGGTGCTGTGCGACCGGGTGCGGGACTTCTCCCGGCTGTACGAGGCGTCCCTCGCGGCCCTGCCCCAGGCCTTCCGCCTCGCCCCCTGCCCGGACCTGGGCCCTTATCTGAAGGTCGCGTTCCCGGCGGGGTGGCCGGACGGTCCGACGGAGGAGCAGCGGGGTCTCGCACGGGAGGTGGCGGCCCGGGAGGAGCTGTGGGGCCCGATCAACGGCAACCGTCGCATCACCCTCGGCGGTCTCGGGCTGCCGAACGACCGGGAGGCGTGGCGGGCGCTCGGCTGAGGACGGGGCGCGGCATGCCGGACGGGGCCGGTGGTGGTCCACCGGCCCCGTCCGTCCGGGGGCGTCGCAGGCGGATGCCTACGCGATGCGGTCCAGCACGATCGGGTTCGGGGTGAACGCCGTGCCCTCCGGCTCGATGTCCCACGCCCCCGACAGGGACTTCAGGGCGTAGTCGAACTTCTCCGGGGTGTCCGTGTGGAGGGTCAGCAGCGGCTGGCCCGCCGTCACCGTGTCGCCCGGCTTGGCGTGGAGCTCGACGCCGGCACCCGCCTGCACCGGGTCCTCCTTGCGGGCGCGGCCCGCGCCCAGGCGCCAGGCGGCGATGCCGATGTCGTACGCGTCGAGGCGGGTGAGGACACCGGTCGACGGGGCCGTGACGACGTGCTGCTCGCGGGCGACCGGGAGGGTCGCGTCGGGGTCGCCGCCCTGGGCCGCGATCATCCGGCGCCAGACGTCCATCGCCGAGCCGTCCCGGAGGGCCTTCGCCGGGTCGGCGTCCTTGATGCCGGCGGCGGCCAGCATCTCGGCCGCGAGGGCGATCGTCAGGTCGACGACGTCCTTCGGGCCGCCGCCCGCGAGGACCTCGACCGACTCGCGGACCTCCAGGGCGTTGCCGGCGGTGAGGCCGAGCGGGGTGGACATGTCGGTGAGCAGTGCGACGGTCTTCACGCCGCTGTCGGTGCCGAGACCGACCATCGTCCGCGCCAGCTCGCGCGCGTCCTCGATGTTCTTCATGAAGGCGCCGGTGCCGACCTTGACGTCCAGGACGAGCGAGCCGGTGCCCTCGGCGATCTTCTTCGACATGATCGAGGAGGCGATCAGCGGGATGGCCTCGACCGTGCCGGTGACGTCGCGGAGCGCGTAGAGCTTCTTGTCCGCCGGGGCCAGGCCGTCGCCCGCCGCGCAGATGACCGCGCCCGTGGTGTCGAGGACGTGCAGCATCTCCTCGTTGGAGAGCAGCGCGCGCCAGCCGGGGATGGACTCCAGCTTGTCGAGCGTGCCGCCGGTGTGGCCGAGGCCGCGGCCGGAGAGCTGCGGCACGGCCGCGCCGCAGGCCGCGACGAGCGGGGCGAGCGGAAGGGTGATCTTGTCGCCGACGCCGCCGGTGGAGTGCTTGTCGGCGGTCGGGCGGGAGAGCGCGTCGAAGTTCATGCGCTCGCCGGACGCGATCATGGCGGCGGTCCAGCGGGCGATCTCCGTGCGGTTCATGCCGTTCAGCAGGATGGCCATGGCCAGGGCGGACATCTGCTCGTCGGCGACCGCACCGCGGGTGTACGCGTCGATGACCCAGTCGATCTGCTCGGGGCTCAGCTCGCCCTTGTCCCGCTTGGTGCGGATGACGGAGATGACGTCCATGGTGGTGCCTCTTTCTACGCGCATAGAGGGGGGAAAGGGGAGCGACCCTTCCCATCGTGCCGGAAGGGCCGCTCCGAGGTGTTACTTGGCGAGGTGGTCCGGGCCGAAGGCCTGCGGGAGCATCTCCGCCAGGGTCAGGAACCCGGCCGGGGTCTCCAGGACGAGCTCGGGGCCCCCGAACTCGTACAGGAGCTGCCGGCAGCGCCCGCACGGGACCAGGGACTCGCCCCGGCCGTCCACGCACACGAAGTGCGTCAGACGCCCGCCGCCGGTCGCCTGGAGCTGCGAGACGAGCCCGCACTCGGCGCACAGGCCGAGGCCGAAGGAGGCGTTCTCCACGTTGCAGCCGGAGATCACCCGCCCGTCGTCCACGAGGGCCGCCGCGCCGACCGGGTAGCCCGAGTACGGGGCGTACGCGTGGGACATCGCCTCGCGGGCGGTCTCCCGCAGGAGGTCCCAGTCGGGCTCCGGGAGGGCGGGCGTCACTTGCCCTCGCCCTTGCGGTACGGCAGGCCGTCCGCCTTCGGCATCCGCAGGCGCTGCGCCGAGAGGGCCAGCACGAGCAGGGTGGTGATGTACGGGGCGGCGTCGACGAACTGGCTCGGGACCTCGTCGGTGAGCACGTACCAGAGGAAGAAGCCGACGGCGAAGACCGCGCCGATCGCGGCCACCACCCACTTCTTCTTGTACATCTGCCACAGCGCGGCGATCACCAGGAGCAGCGCGACGAGCAGCAGCAGCGCGTGGACGTTCTCGGCGCCGCCGCGCAGCTTGAGGCTGTCGGTGAAGCCGAAGAGGCCGGCGCCCATGGCCATGCCGCCGGGCATCCAGTTGCCGAAGATCATCGCGGCGAGACCGATGTAACCGCGGCCGCCGGTCTGGCCCTCCTGGTAGATGCCGGTGGAGACGATCGCCAGGAAGGCGCCGCCGAGGCCGGCCAGGCCGCCGGAGACGACGACGGCGATGTACTTGTACTTGTAGACGTTGACGCCGAGGGACTCGGCGGCGACCGGGTTCTCACCGCAGGAGCGGAGCCGCAGGCCGAAGGCCGTGCGCCAGAGCACCCACCAGGTGGCCGGGATGAGCAGGGCGGCCACGATCGTCAGCAGCGACAGGTGGGTGACCAGGCCGCCGAGGATGCCGGCGATGTCCGAGATCAGGAACCAGTGCTTCTGCTGGAGGTCGATCAGCCAGTCGGAGAGTCCCGGGATGGTGATGTCGGTGATCTGGTCGATGCGCGGGGACTGCTTGGAGGAGCCGCCCTCGGCCTTGTCGAAGGTGAAGTTCGACAGGTACTGGGTGAAGCCGACCGCCAGGATGTTGACGGCCACACCGGAGACGATGTGGTTCACGTTGAACGTGACGGTGATGATCGCGTGCAGCAGACCGCCGATCGCGCCGCCGAGGATGCCGACGACGACACCCGTCCACGGGCCCCACTGGTAGCCGGCCCAGGCGCCGAACCAGGTGCCGAGGACCATCATGCCTTCGAGGCCGATGTTGACGACGCCCGCGCGCTCGGACCACAGACCGCCGAGACCGGCCATGGCGATCGGCACGGCGAGCTGGAGCGCGCCGGAGACCTGGCCGACGGAGGTGAGGTCGTCGGCCCCGGAGACGACGCGGACGAGCGAGAAGAGGACGATGCCGGCCGCGACGATCAGCAGGATCCAGGGCCAGGTCAGCTTGCGGCGTCCGGCCTTCTTGGGCGCGGCGCTCGGCTTGGCAACGGTGCCGGTGCTCATGCCGCCACCTCCTTGTCGGTCTTGATGGCGCCGCCGGCGGCGAGCTCCTCGCCGACCTTCTGCTGCTGGCGGCGGAGGCCGTAACGGCGGACGAGCTCGTAGGAGACGACCACGGCGATCACGATGATGCCCTTCATGATCTCGGTGATCTCCTTCGGGTAGCCCGCGATGTCGAGGCTCGAGGACGCCTTCTCCAGGAACGCGAAGAGCAGGGCTGCGAACAGGATGCCGACCGGGTGGTTGCGGCCGAGCAGGGCGACGGTGATGGCGGTGAAGCCGACGCCGACAGGGAAGGCCAGGCTGTACGTGTGCGTCTCGCCGAGCAGGATCGGCATGCCGGCCAGACCGGCGAGGGCACCCGAGATCAGCATCGCGGTGAGGATCATCTTCTTGGCGTCGACGCCGCTGGCCCGGGCCGCGGACTCGCTCTCGCCGGTGGCGCGGAGGTCGAAGCCGAACTTGGTGCGGTTGAGGACGAACCAGTAGACGACACCCAGGGCGAAGGCCACGAAGGTGAAGCCGTAGATCTGGCCGCCCTCGCCCATGTCGATGCCGGGGAACCAGCCGGACTCTGCGATCTGACCGGTGGTGAGGTCGTTGGAGCCCGCGGGCTGGACGCCGAAGTTCTTCGGCAGGATCAGCCAGGCCACCAGGGAGGTGGTGATGGCGTTCAACATGATCGTGGAGACGACCTCGGAGACGCCACGGGTGGTCTTCAGGATGCCCGCGATGCCGGCCCAGAAGGCACCGGTCACCATCGCGACGAGCACGATGAGCAGGATGTGCAGCGGACCGGGCAGGTCCACGGCGGCGCCGACCAGCGCCGACAGCATCGCGGCGAGGCGGTACTGCCCGTCGACGCCGATGTTGAAGAGGTTCATCCGGAAGCCGATGGCCACGGCCAGGGCCGCGAGATAGAGGGTTCCGGTGTAGTTGACGATGAGGACCTGGACGTCGGAGTACCCGGCGTTGTCGATCATCAGCCGGATCGGCTCGATCGGGTCCAGGCCCGTCGCGAGCAGCACCAGAACGGTGAGCACGAAGGAGGTGACCAGAGCGAGCACGGGGCCGGCGGCCCCGATGATCAGCTTGTCCTTGTCGATCTTCATCATCGGGCGTCACCGTCTTCGGACTGCTCTTCGGTGCCTTCGAGGCGGCCGGTGGCTGCGCCTGTCATGGCGGAGCCCAGCTGCTCGGGCGTGATGGTGGCGGGGTCGGCGTCGGCGACCAGCTTGCCGCGGTACATGACCCGGAGCGTGTCGGACAGGCCGATCAGCTCGTCGAGGTCGGCGGAGATCAGCAGCACCGCGAGGCCCGCGCGGCGGGCGTCCCGGATCGCGTCCCAGATCTGCGCCTGCGCGCCGACGTCCACACCGCGGGTGGGGTGGGCGGCGATCAGGAACTTCGGGTTGTGGCTCATCTCGCGGCCGACGATCAGCTTCTGCTGGTTGCCGCCGGAGAGGGAGGACGCGGTGACGTCGATGCCGGGGGTGCGGACGTCGTACTCGCGCACGATCCGCTCGGTGTCCTTGCGGGCGGCCTTCGGGTCGAGGATGCCGCGCTTGGAGTTGGGGGCCTCGGTGACGTGGCCGAGGATGCGGTTCTCCCAGAGGGGGGCCTCCAGGAGCAGGCCGTGGCGGTGGCGGTCCTCGGGGATGTAGCCGATGCCGCCCTCGCGGCGCCTGCGCACGGAGACCTTGGAGATGTCCTCGCCGTCGAGGGTGATGACGCCCGCGTCGGGGGCGGACATGCCCATCAGGGCCTCGATGAGCTCGGTCTGGCCGTTGCCCTCGACACCGGCGATGCCGAGGATCTCGCCCTTGTGGATGGTGAGCGAGATGTCGTCGAGGAGCTTGCGGCCCGCGCCGATCTCCTGGAGGGTGACCGCGCCGGACGGGTCCGGCGGGGCGGCGGTGGTGAGCGGGGCGGCCGCGGCGGCGCCGGCCTCGGTCAGGGTCAGGCCCTCGACCTGGAGCATCGGGACGTCCGTGACCGTCGACTCGCGGGTCTCCGGCGAGGGCAGCTCGCTGCCGACCATCAGCTCGGCGAGCTGCTTGGTGGTGGCGGTCTTCGGGTCGGCGGTGCCGACCGTGGTGCCCCGGCGGATGACGGTGATGTCGTCGGCGACCTTCAGGACCTCGCCCAGCTTGTGCGAGATGAAGATGACGGTGAGGCCCTCGGACTTGAGCTCGCGCAGGTTGTCGAAGAGCGCGTCGACCTCCTGCGGGACCAGGACGGCGGTCGGCTCGTCGAGGATGAGGATCTTCGCGCCGCGGTAGAGGACCTTGAGGATCTCCACGCGCTGCCGCTCGGCGACGCCGAGGTCCTCGACGAGCGCGTCGGGGCGGACCCCGAGGCCGTACGCGTCGGAGATCTCCTTGATCTTCCTCCGCGCCTTGGCGCCGATGCCGTAGAGCTTCTCGCCGCCGAGGACGACGTTCTCCAGGACGGTGAGGTTGTCGGCGAGCATGAAGTGCTGGTGCACCATGCCGATGCCGCGGGCGATGGCGTCACCGGGGGTGGAGAAGGTGACCTGCTCGCCGTCGACCGCGATGGTGCCCTCGTCCGGCTTCTGCATGCCGTAGAGGATCTTCATGAGGGTCGACTTGCCGGCACCGTTCTCGCCGATGAGGGCGTGCACGGTGCCCTTGCGGACCGTGATGGCGATGTCCTTGTTGGCGACGACGCCGGGGAAACGCTTGGTGATGCCGTGCAGTTCTACGGCAGGGGGGCTGGACGCGTTGATGACGCACTCTCCTTGGCCGGAAGGAGTGGGAGCGGGGAGGGCAGGGCGGGGCGAAGTTATCGTGCCAGGGAGACATCTACACGCGTAGCGCTGCCGAAAAATGAAAACCCGTACGGGAATGGGGCCGGGGCCCGGGATCCGGTGGGGCTGCCACCGGACGCCGGGCCCTGGCTCAGGTCGTGACCTGGGTGTCCTTACGGAGTGGTCTTGACCGTGATCTTGCCGTCGACGATCTCCTTCTTCGCCTTGTCCACCGCGGCGATGAGGTCCGTCATCTTCGTGTACGCCGGGTTGGAGTCGGCCAGGCCGACGCCGTTGGCGGCGAGGCCGTAACGGATCTCACCGGCCTGCGGCTTGCCGTCCTTGACCGACTTGATCACGTTGAAGACCGAGCCGGAGACGTCCTTGGTGACCGAGGTCAGGATGTGGTCCTTGTACGCCGCCAGACCCGCCTGCTTGTACTGGTCGGAGTCGACGCCGATGGCCCACTTGCCCGCGGTGGCGGTGGCCTCGATGGCGCCGGCGCCGGCGAGACCGGCGGCGGCGTAGATCACGTCGGCGCCCTTGTCGAGCTGGCCCTGCGCGGCGGCCTTGCCGAGGTCGGGCTTCGAGAAGCCGTCGAAGTTCGGCGGCTGGGTCAGGTACTGGGTGAGCACCTTCGCCTTGGGGTTGGTGTCCTTGACGCCCTGAGTGAAGCCCGCCTCGAACTTCTTGATCAGCGGGACCTCGACGCCGCCGATGAAGCCGACCGTGCCGGACTTGGACGCCTTGGCGGCGGCGACGCCGGCCAGGTAGGAGCCCTGCTCCTCGTTGAAGACGAGGTTGGCGATGTTCGGGCCGGTCTTCGACGTGTCGTCGATGAGGCCGAAGGTGGTCTTCGGGAAGGACTTGGCGACCTTCTCGATGGCCGGGGCGTAGGAGAAGCCGACGCCGATGACCGGGTTGTTCCCGGCGCGGGCCAGCGAGGTGAGGCGCGCGACCTTGTCGGCGTCGCTCTCGCCCTGCGACGGCTCGGCCTCGGAGCCCTTGACGCCGAGCTCGGCCTCGGCCTTCTTCAGGCCGGCGTAGGCGGCGTCGTTGAACGACTGGTCGCCACGGCCGCCGATGTCGTACGCGAGGGCGGCCTTGAGGGCGCCCGACGCCGAGGACGAGCTGGAGCTCGAACCCGAGTCGTTGGACGACTTGCCACACGCGGTGACGGACAGGGCGAGCGCCGCGGAGGCGATGCCCACGGTCGTGATCCTGGTGATCCGGCGCAAGAGGAGGGTCCCTTCAAGACTGACCGAAAGCGCCTCTTCCGGCGCTGGTTTCGCGGCGATCGTAACGCGCGTAGATGTCAGTTAAAGACCCGTTCATGAGTCGTTATCGGATCGTCGCGAACCGGCCAGCCGAGGCTACCGGGGGCGTTCGGCCCGGTACCGCCGGTTATACCGCCGGGGACGGGCGCCCGAACAGGGGTCGGGAGGCGACACGCGGCGCGCTGGGCCGGCCGGGGGACAGCGGGGGGCCGGACGGATGACCGGGCGAACGACCGGGCCGATGACCGGGCGGACCGGCTGCCCGCCCGGTGCGCCTCCCCCGCCGTCCGGCCGGAAATCCCGGTGCGTCTCCCCCGCCGTACGGCCGGAAATCAGTGCTGGGGCGCGGCGTCGAGGAGGGCGGCGGCCGTGAAGAGCTCCACGCCGGACTCGATGCACCGCTCGTCCACGTCGAAGTCGCCGGCGTGCAGGTCGCGGACCCGGGTGTCGCCGGGGGTGCGGACGCCGAGGCGGGCCATGGCGCCGGGGACGTGCTCCAGGTACCAGGAGAAGTCCTCGCCGCCGAGGCTCTGCTCGGTGTCCTCGATCGCGTACGGTCCGCGCCGGGCCGTCATGGCGTCGTGGAGCAGCTCGGCGACGGCCGGGTCGTTGACGACCGGGGGGACGCCGCGGACGTAGGTGACGGTCGACTTGGCCCGGTGCAGGGTCGCGACCTCGTCGATCGCGGCGTGGACCAGGTCGGGAGCCTCGCGCCAGGTGGGGAGGTCGAGGCAGCGGACGGTGCCGGAGAGCTCGGCGTGCTGCGGGATGACGTTGGGGGCGTGGCCGGCCTCGATGCGGCCCCAGGTGACGGAGAGGCCCGAGCGGGCGTCGACGCGGCGGGCGAGGACGGCGGGGACGTCGGTGGCGACCCGGGCGGCGGCGGTGACGAGGTCGGTGGTGAGGTGCGGGCGGGCGGTGTGGCCGCCGGGGCCGTCGAGGGTGATCTCCAGGCGGTCGCAGGCGGAGGTGATGGGGCCCGCCCGGAGCCCGATCTTCCCGGCGTCGACCCGGGGGTCGCAGTGGACGGCGATGATCCGGCCGACGCCGTCCAGGATCCCGGCCTCGACGGCGTCGGCGGCGCCGCCGGGCAGGACCTCCTCGGCGGGCTGGAAGATGAGCCGCACGGCGTTCGGCAGGAGGCCCTGGCGGTCGAGGTCGGCGAGGACGAGGCCGGCGCCGAGGACGGTGGTGGTGTGGACGTCGTGTCCGCAGGCGTGGGCGCGGTTGGCCACGGTGGAGCGGTAGGCGACGGTCTTGACGTCGGGGATGGGCAGGGCGTCGAGGTCGGCGCGGATCGCGAGCATGGACCGGCCGACGGCCCGGCTGCCGATGTCACAGGAGAGCCCGGTGCCACCCGGCAGGACCTTCGGCGCGAGGCCGGCCGCCTCCAGGCGGGCCTTGAGCGCGGCGGTCGTACGGAACTCCTGGTTCCCGAGCTCGGGGTGCATGTGCAAGTCCCTGCGGAAGGCGACGAGTTCGGCGCGCAGGGGTTCGGACAGCGTTCCGGGCAGGGTGACGGAGCCTGGCTCACGGGACTTCAACTGGTTCACCCTTTGAAGGGTAGGCCCGCAGAGAGGTCAACTGCCCGTTGATCACGAGAATTTCAGCCCCTTAGGGGAAAGAATCTCGGTTTCCCAGGTATGAACCTCACTCCCAGTGGGTACGCTCAGCCGAATTCGAGCCGGTCCGTGTGATGCGTCACACGTGTGGTGAGCCGGTCGACCTCATGGGCCGCGGTGCCCGCCACGCCCGCCAGGAAACCCTGCGCGCGCGGTGAGGCGGTCGCCCGCAGCCACTCGGGCGCTATCTCCACGACGGCGACCTTCACCCCCGTGCCGGCGAGGGCCAGCGGCAGGGTGTGCACGACCGTGGACGGGAAGCTGACGACCGTACGGCCGATGGGGCCGCGCCGGGCGATCAGTTCCAGGGGCAGGTCGGGCCGGACCACTTGGAGGCCCGTGTCGACCGCGATCCGGTGCAGTTTCTCGGCGCTCTCCCTGCGGTGGGCGAAGTAGCGGGTGGCTCCGTGCGTGCGGGCCAGCTCGTCCACCACGCGCGCGTAGTGGTCGGCGTCGACGACGCCCGTCTCGACCAGCGAGGTGCCGACCAGGTCCGCGCCGCCGGTGAGCAGCGGCGGTCCGAAGGCGTGCCGGGTCCAGGCGTACGCGTTCTCGGTGACCGTGACGCCCGGCGGGGCCTCCACGGGCAGCGAGGTGAAGATCTCGACCGTACGGCTGCCGGAGGGGGCGAGCCGCCGCCGGGCGAGGGTCGTGACCGGGGCGAGGACCAGCTCGCGGGGGCCCAGGCTGCCCTTGCGGTGCCAGCGCACCAGGCGCTCGCCGCGGCCGAGCTGGGCGGCGAACTCCATGGTCGCGGTGCCGTCGTCGACCACCGTCAGGTGCCGGGGGGCGAAGAGGGTCAGGAGCAGCTGGACGTACCGGGAGAACGGGTCCCCGATGATCACCCGCTCCGCCGCGCGCAGCGGCCGGGCGAGCTCGCGCAGGGTGCGGACGAGCGAGCCCCGGCCGCCGCGGGCCTCCTGCCAGTGGACGGTGAGGCCCTGGTCGCGGGCCAGCTGCGCCATCCGGCGCAGCTGGCCCCGCGACATGGGGTCGGTCGGCGACAGGACGACGACCGTGAGGGGTGGGGCGGCGTCCGCCGGTCCACCGGTCGAGGGGGCCGTGCGGCCCCCGAGGCTCTGCGTGTGCGCCCACTCCAGGACGTTCAGAAGCTGGACCGGGCTCTCGACGAACGCCAGCTGCCCGGTCATGCGGCGACGGTGCCCTGGACCCGGCGGAGCTTCTTCATCGGGCCGAGCTCCGACTCGTACACCTTCTTCACGCCGTCGCCGAGCGCGGCCTCGATGGTGCGGATGTCGCGGACCAGGCGCTGGAGGCCCTGCGGCTCGACGGAGGCGGCCTGGTCGGAGCCCCACATGGCGCGGTCGAGGGTGATGTGGCGCTCGACGAAGGCGGCGCCGAGGGCCACGGCGGCCAGCGTGGTCTGGAGGCCGGTCTCGTGGCCGGAGTAGCCGATCGGGACGTTCGGGTACTCCTCCTGGAGCGTCTGGATGACGCGGAGGTTGAGCTCCTCGGCCTTGGCCGGGTAGGTCGAGGTGGCGTGGCAGAGCAGGATGTTGTCGCTGCCGAGGACCTCGACGGCGTGCCGGATCTGCTTCGGCGTCGACATGCCGGTGGAGAGGATGACCGTGCGGCCGGTGGCGCGCAGCTCGCGCAGCAGCTCGTCGTCGGTGAGGGAGGCGGAGGCGACCTTGTGGGCGGGGACGTCGAACTTCTCCAGGAAGGCGACGGCCTCGGTGTCCCACGGGGAGGCGAACCAGTCGATCCCCTTCTCCTTGCAGTACTCGTCGATCTTGCGGTACTCGTCCTCGCCGAACTCCACGCGGTGGCGGTAGTCGATGTACGTCATCCGGCCCCAGGGGGTGTCGCGCTCGATGTCCCACTGGTCGCGCGGGGTGCAGATCTCCGGGGTGCGCTTCTGGAACTTGACGGCGTCGCAGCCGGCCTCGGCGGCCACGTCGATCAGCTTGAAGGCGTTGTCGAGGTCGCCGTTGTGGTTGATGCCGATCTCGCCGCAGACGTAGACGGAGTGGCCCGGGCCGGCGGTCTTGGTGCCGAGGGTGCGCAGACGGGTGCTCATGACGGTTCCTTACGGGTTGGGCGAGTTGGGGGTGTCGAGCTCGGGTCCGAGGAGCCAGGCGGCGATCTCGCGGATCGCTCCGGCGCCGCCCGGGGTGACGGTGACCGCGCGGGCGGCGGCCCGTACGGAGTCGTGGGCGCTGCTCACCGCGACGGGCCAGCCGACGAGGTGGAAGCAGGGAAGGTCGTTGACGTCGTTGCCGGCGTAGAGGACGCGCTGCGGGTCGATGCCCTCGGCCTCGCACCACTCCTTGAGGGCCCGGTCCTTGCGGTCGATGCCGTGCAGGACGGGGATCTTGAGCTTGCGGGCGCGGGCCGCGACGACGGCGTTCTGCTCGGTGGAGAGGATGAGGACGGGCAGTCCGGCGCGGCGCAGGGCCGCGATGCCGAGGCCGTCGCCGCGGTGCGCGGAGACGAACTCGCGCCCCTCGGCGTCGAGGTGGACCCGGTCGTCGGTCTGGGTGCCGTCGAAGTCGAGGACGACGGCGTCGACGTCGGCGAAGCCGGGCGTGACGGGCTCGTCGAGGAGCGGCGCGAGGGCCTTGGCGCGGGCGAGGTCGTGCGGGTCGTCGATCTCCAGGACCCGGGCGGGGTCGGTGACGACGAGCGCGGTGCGGCCGAAGAAGCGGTGCCCGTGGGTGCGGAAGCCGGCCGCGTCCATCGCGTAGACGGCGCCGGTCTCCAGGTACTCGGCCTCGCGGTCCTGGCGGCGCGGGCGGTGCGCCTTGTCGTGGTTGACGCCGGTCGCGCCGTCGGGGGTCTCGCGCCAGAGGAAGCCGTGGGTCGGGGCGGCCGTGAAGGCGGTGTCGGCGGCGCCCGAGGTGATGCGCTCGGCGGTCTCGGCGACCTCGGCGGAGGTGAGGAAGGGGCTCGTGCACTGGACGAGGAGGACCACGTCGGCCGGGCGGCCGTGGACGGCCTCGAAGGCGTCCATGGCGTGCAGGACCGCGGCCTCGCTGGTGGCCGTGTCGCCGGCGATCTCGGCGGGCCGCCGGACGGCCTCGGCCCCGGCGGTGCGGGCCGAGGCCGCGATGGCCTCGTCGTCGGTGGAGACCACGACGTGCGTGACGGTGCGGGCGCCGAGGCAGGCGTGGACGGCGCGGGCCACCAGGGGGACCCCGGCCACCGGGGCGAGGTTCTTGGCGGGCACGCCCTTGGAGCCGCCCCGGGCGGGGATGACGGCGAGCACGGTCGGGGACGACATCAGAGTTCTCCCAGGCGGCGGATGACGGGGGCGACGCGCTGCACGCCGTGGCGGTACGCGCCCCGCGCGGCCTCCCGGACGATCCGGCGCAGCCCGCTCTCGCGGGGCTCGGGCGCGGTGACGTCCAGGCGGTGGCGGGCGAGGATCCCGGGCAGGTAGCCGGGGGCCGTCTCCGCGGTGTAGTAGGGGGTGATCGGGGGCGGCGCGGGAAGCGCGAGGAGCTCGGCGACGCGGTCGCGGGCGGCGTCGAAGGCCTCCTCGTACGACCCGTCGGACGCGACGCCCTGCCGGGCGAGCCAGGTCTCGTCGGGTGTCGGCACGTCCCCCTTGTCGAGCCGGTCGAAGGAGGTCAGCAGGCCGGAGCCGACGAAGTGGTGGTTGCCGAGCGCCTCGCGGACCCCGAGGTCGGTGAGGATCGCGGTGGGGATCCGGCGGTGGAGCGCTTCGAGCGCGGCCGTGGAGGAGACGGTGACCAGCAGGTCGGTGCGGTCGAGGACCTCGCCCATGTGTCCGTACACGAGCCGGAAGTTGTCCGGCGGGTCGAGCTCGCGCACCAGCTTCTGGAACGGGAACTCCTCCAGGTGCGTGGTGTGTTCACCCGGCTTGGAGCGGAGCTTGAGGAGCACCTCGCGCCCCGGGTGGAGGCGGGCGTGCGAGATCAACCGCCGCAGCACATAGGCCCGTTCGGCCCGGGTCGCGGGCACGGAGGGCTGGGCGGCGAAGACCAGCGTGTCGCGACCGGCCTCGGGGGCGTGCGGGACGCCGCCCAGGAAGGGCAGCGCGGCCTCGACGACGGATTCGGCGCCGGCGCCCACCCCCTCGTAGACGGCGCGGAAACGCTCGGCGTCGTGCCGGGAGTTGGCGAGGACCACGTCGGCGCCGTGGCGCAGCAGCAGGCCGTCGGTCAGCTTCTCGTAGACGACGCCGACGTAGCCGGTGACGATCACCGGACGCCGCTCCAGGGAGAGGTCGGCCAGTCCCTGCAGGACGGCCCGGACGGTGCCGCCGACCAGGGCGAGCACGAGGACGTCGAATCCCTCGCCGCGCGCCTCCGCGTCCCGTATCGCGCGCAGGAAGTCCGCGCCCGTCACCTCGCGCGGGGCGGCCTCGGACACCCCGGTCTCGGCGAGCTGGCGCGCGGTGGGCGTGGCCCGTCCGCGCAGGACGAATCCGGTGGGTTCGGCGGTCGCCGTGGTGATGCGGCGCGCGGTGAGGGCGCCCCATTTCCACCGGGTGTCGGAGTCGGCGAGTACGGCGACCCGTACCGCTTCTCTGGTACTTGCTGGCACGTCGAGGACGCTAGAAGGGCATTCCGCTTTTCGGCCCAACTGAGTCACAACAAACGGTGAACAGAGCCTCTCCGCCCGCTGAAGCGGGTCGATATTCGGACGCGGGAAGGCCGATTTCCCTTGCGGGGAAAGGCGGTTAATCGGCCCGCCGCTTGGTGTTCACCGAAAGGCCGCCCGCCGGTCGGTGGGAATGCCGGGGCGACGCCTAGCGTCGGCCGCGTGGTCAAGCTCTCCGTCGTCGTGCCGTTCTTCAACGTGCAGACATACGCCCCCGACACCCTCACGAGCCTGCGGGCCAACGCCCGCGAGGACTTCGAGTTCCTCCTCGTCGACGACTGCTCGACCGACGGGACTCCCGAGCTCCTCGAACGGGCCGTGCGCGAGATCCCGGGTGCCGTCCTGATCAGGCACGAGCACAACGAGGGCCTCGCCACGGCCCGGAACACCGGCCTCGACGCCGCCCGCGGCGAGTACATCGCCTTCCTCGACGGGGACGACTGGCTCGCCCCCGGCTACTACGGCCGGCTCGTCGCCGCCGCCGAGTCGCTGCGCTGCGACTTCCTGCGCACCGACCACGTCACGGTCACCGGCCGCAACCGCGCGGTGCGCCGGGCGCCGGTACCCCGGCGCGGCGAGGTGCTGCGCCCCCGGGACGCGATCCTGCCGGCGCACCGGACGACCTCGGTCGACTACCCGTACGCCTGGGCCGGGATCTACCACCGGCGGCTCCTGGACCGGGGCCTGCTGCACTTCCCGCACGGGCTGCGGACCGCCGAGGACCGGCCGTGGATCTGGAAACTCCACCGCGAGGCGGAATCGTTCGCCGCGATCGGGGAACTCGGCGTGTTCTACCGGCGCGGGGTGGCGACCTCGCTCACCCAGATCGGCGACGTCCGGCAATTGGATTTCATCCGTGCTTTCGATCAGGTGATCGAGGAAACGGCGAAGGATTCGGACGCGGACCTTCTTCTTCCCAAGGCCGTCCGTACGTATTGCGCGGTGATTTCCCATCACATCGGGTCGATCGAAAGGTTCGAACCCGAGGTGGCGCGTCAGCTGAAGGCGATGAGCGCGGGCGCGCTGCGGCGGATGCCGCAGGGGGTCCTCGACGAGGCCCTGACCTCGATGGGCGGGGACCGCGCGACGCTGCTGCGCCGACTGCGCAGGCGCCGGCCCGCACCACCGCCGACGGGCCCGGACCGCGAGCCGGTGGCCGGCACGGGTACGGGCTCGGGCTCCGGCTCGGCGGCCGGCTCCGGCGATTCGGCGGAGGTGGCCGCGTGAGCGCCCGCCGGACCACCCAGATCTTCTGCGCCTCCACGCTCTACGGCGCCGTGACGCTCGCCGCGGCGCTCGACAGCGGCTGCTTCGGCCCCGCCGACCGCCGGATCCTCCTCGTCACCAACAACGCGGCCGTGCCGGAGACGACCCCCGCCCTGGACGAGGCCGAGGGCTTCGGGCGACTGCGCGGCCGCTTCGACTCCGTCCTGTCCTGGAACGAGACGATCTCCCCGCTCCACCCGGCCGGCTGGACCCCGCGCGCGAGCGATCTCCCGCTCCTCCAGCGCCATCTGAACAAGCTCTGGGACCTCGGCGACGACCGCGTCGAACTCGCCCTCGAATCGCTCCAGGTCACGCCCGCGCTCGCCATCGCCCAGCTGCTCCCCGAGGCACCGATCACGGTGTACGCGGACGGTCTGATGAGCTACGGCCCGACCCGCAACAAGATCGACCCGCTCATCGGCGGCCGCGTGGGCCGGCTGCTGCACCTGGACCTCGTCCCCGGGCTCGCGCCGCTGCTGCTCGCCGAGTTCGGGGCGGTGCCGGAGGCGGTGCCGACGGAGGCGTTCACGAAGGTCGTCGAGGAGCTGGCGGGGACCCCCGCCGGTTCGCAGGAGGGCCCCGCGCTGCTCCTCGGCCAGTACCTGGCCGCGCTGAACCTGCTGACCGCCGCCGAGGAGGAGGAGCTACACCTGCGGATGGTCCGGGGCGCGATCGCCCGCGGCCACCGGCGGCTCGTCTTCAAGCCGCACCCGACGGCCCCGGACGCCTGGTCGCGGGCCCTCGTGGAGGCGGCGGAGGAGCTCGGCGCCGAACTGACCGTCGAGGACCGGCCGGTGCTCGCCGAGGTGCTCTACCGCGAGCTGCGGCCCGCGCTCGTCGTCGGCTGCTTCTCCACGGCGCTGCTCACGGCGGCGACCTTCTACGGGATACGGGCCGCCCGGGTCGGCACGCGCCCCCTCCTGGAGCGGCTCACCCCGTTCCAGAACAGCAACCGGATCCCGCTCACGGTCGTCGACGCGGTCGTCCCGCCCCTGGAGGAGGGGGACGGCGGCGACGCCGAGGTCGGTACGGAGCAGCTGAACGACCTGGTCGCGGCGGTCGGCTTCGCGATGCAGCCGAAGATACGTCCGGAGCTGCGGGAACCGGCGGTACGGCACCTCTCGGGCCCGCTCGCCGAGCGCACCCGGCACCACTTCACCCGGCGCCGCCTCACCGTCCTGGACCTGCCGGGCGGCCTGCCGATCCCCCGCCACCCGAAGGTCCGCCGGCTCGCGCGCCGCGCGCTGCGGCTGCGCAAGGCGCTGAAGCGGTAGCGGGGCGGGAAAGACCGGGCCCGGGACCCGTGCGGGGGTCCCGGGCCCCGAGCCGTACGGCCCCGCTCAGGCGCGGACGATCGCCTCCTGGATCTCCGTCACCCACTGGGACCGGTCCTCCGGGCACTCCAGGTACAGCTCGCGGGCGTAGTGCTGCGACCGGTAGCCGTTGGTCTCGATCCAGCGGGCGAGGGTCTGCGCCGTCGGCAGGATGCTGTCCATCGAGCCCCGGTGGACGACGGTCGCCGCCTCCTCGATGCCGGGCAGGTCGTGCACCTCGACGCCCTCCACGACCGTTCCCTCGGGGACGGTCATCCCGGCGTGCACGAGGACCGAACCGTCGCCCCTGCCCGCGTCCTCGTAGTACGCGATCCCCGGGCCGAAGCCGCTGAGGCCGGCCGCTTCGAGGCGGCCGCACAGCTCCTCGTACAGCGGCCCGATGACCGGGGAGATGTCGTGCGGGCCGAAGCTCGCGGCGACCGCGCTCAGCTCGGCGACCCGGACGGCGGGGATCTTCTTGACGACGACGTCCTGCGTGGACATGCGTCCCTCGCTCTCGATGGCTCGGAGCCTCGCACCGACCTGGGCGAGCCGGGCCCGCGCCGCCTCCAGGGCCGCTTCCAGCTCGGCCTGGCGCAGGCGCAGCATCCCCCGCAGCTCCTCCGCGCCGAACTCGTCCCGGAGGATCGCCCCCACCTGTTCGAGGGTGAAGCCGAGGTCCTTGAGCGCGATGACGCGGTTGAGCGGGGCGAGCTGGTCCGCCGAGTAGAAGCGGTAGCCGCTGTGCGGGTCGACGTGGGCGGGGCGCAGCAGTCCGATGGCGTCGTAGTGGCGCAGCATCCGGACCGACACCCGCCCGTGCCGGGCGAAGTCTCCGATGGCAAACATGACGCCCCCTACGGAACGGCCTCACACGGTGTGAGGGTCAAGCACCGGCCGCGGAGAGCTTCGCGGCGAAGCCGAGGAAGAGGGCACCGGCGGCGGTGGTGGCGCCCGCGGAGAGGCGCCTGCGGCGCCGGAACGCGGCGGCGAGCCGGGTGCCGCCGAATATCAGGGTCGTCAGGTAGAGGAAGCTGCCGAGCTGGAGCAGGGTGCCGAGGACCAGGAAGGAGAGCGCCGGGTAGGCGTAGGACGGGTCCACGAACTGCACGAAGAAGGAGATCAGGAAGAGGATCGCCTTCGGGTTGAAGAGGCTGATGATCAGCGCGCGGCGGTACGGGCGCTCGGACGGTCCGGCGTCCGGCTCGGCGGCGGACTCGGCGACGGTCTCGTGCCGGGTGCGCCACATGGCCAGGGCGGCCCGCAGCATGCCGATCGCCATCCAGGTCAGATAGCCGGCGCCCGCGTACTTCACGATCATGAAGAGGAGCGGGGTGGTCTGGAGCAGCGAGGCGGCACCGAGGGCGGCCAGCGTCATCAGGACGGCGTCGCCGGTGAACACCCCGGCGGCGGCTTTGTACCCGGTCCGGGTGCCCTTGCGGGCGGCGACGGACAGCACGTACAGCGAGTTCGGCCCCGGCAGGAGGATGATGAGGACGAGCCCGGCGAGATAGGTCGGTAGATCGGTGACACCCAGCATGAAGCGGAGTGTCGCACACCGGTACGACACTCCGCTTTGAGTTTCAACGGGTGGAATCGGCTAGAACGCGTCGGTCGGGACGTACGTGCCCCAGACCTCGCGCAGGGCGTCGCAGACCTCGCCGACCGTGGCCCGCGCCTTGAGGGCGTCCTTCATCGGGTAGAGCACGTTGCCCGTGCCCTCCGCCGCCTTCTTCAGCTCGGCGAGGGCCGCGTCCACGGCCGCCCGGTCGCGCTCGGACCGCAACCGGGCCAGGCGCTCGGCCTGCTGGGCCTCGATGGCCGGGTCGACACGGAGCGGCTCGTAGGGCTCCTCGACGTCGATCGCGTAGCGGTTGACGCCGACGACGACCCGCTCGCCGCTGTCGGTCTCCTGCGCGATCCGGTAGGCGGAGCGCTCGATCTCGTTCTTCTGGAAGCCGCGCTCGATCGCGCTGACCGCGCCGCCCATCTCCTCGACCCGTTCCATCAGCTCCAGGGCGGCGGCCTCGACGTCGTCCGTCATCTTCTCGACGACGTAGGAACCGGCGAAGGGGTCGACGGTGGCGGTGACGTCCGTCTCGTACGCCAGGACCTGCTGGGTGCGCAGGGCGAGGCGGGCGGACTTGTCGGTCGGCAGCGCGATGGCCTCGTCGAAGGAGTTGGTGTGCAGCGACTGCGTGCCGCCGAGGACGGCCGCGAGGCCCTGGACGGCGACGCGCACCAGGTTGACCTCGGGCTGCTGGGCGGTGAGCTGCACGCCGGCGGTCTGGGTGTGGAAGCGGAGCATCAGCGACTTGGGGTTCTTCGCGCCGAACTCCTCCTTCATCACCCGCGCCCAGATCCGGCGGGCGGCGCGGAACTTGGCGACCTCCTCCAGGAGGGTCGTGCGGGCCACGAAGAAGAAGGAGAGGCGGGGCGCGAAGTCGTCGACGTCCATGCCGGCGGCGACGGCGGTGCGGACGTACTCGATGCCGTCGGCGAGGGTGAACGCGATCTCCTGCGCGGGCGAGGCGCCGGCCTCGGCCATGTGGTAGCCGGAGATCGAGATGGTGTTCCACTTCGGGATCTCGGCCCTGCAGTACTTGAAGATGTCCGCGATCAGCCGCAGCGAGGGCTTCGGCGGGAAGATGTACGTGCCGCGGGCGATGTACTCCTTGAGCACGTCGTTCTGGATCGTGCCGGTCAGCCCGTCCGCCGGGACGCCCTGCTCCTCGCCGACGAGCTGGTAGAGCAGGAGCAGCAGCGCGGCGGGGGCGTTGATCGTCATCGACGTGGAGACCTTGTCCAGCGGGATGCCGTCGAACAGGACCCGCATGTCGTCGATCGAGTCGACGGCGACGCCGACCTTGCCGACCTCGCCGTGCGCGATCGGGGCGTCGGAGTCGTGGCCCATCTGGGTCGGCAGGTCGAAGGCGACCGACAGGCCCGTGGTGCCGTTGGCGATGAGCTGCTGGTAGCGGGCGTTGGACTCCACGGCGGTGCCGAAGCCGGCGTACTGCCGCATGGTCCAGGGCCGGCCGGTGTACATCGAGGGGTACACGCCGCGTGTGAAGGGGTACGAGCCCGGCTCGCCCAGCTTCTCGGCAGGATCCCATCCGTCCAGGGCGTCCGGTCCGTAGACCGGTTCGATGGGCAGCCCCGACTCCGACTCGCGCGCCATGTCCTGTGCCTCCCGATGGACCCGTGGCCCGGGCCTGCCGCCCGGGCCTGTCGTTCCCTCCCCACAGGATGCGCGGTTCGTGGCCCGAGTGCGCAACCACACGCGCGCGGGAAGCATCCCTACGTACACACGACACACCTCGGGGGAAACGATGAAGCGGTCTTCGTCCGTCATACGCAGAGTGATCCTGGCGGCCGCGGCGGTGGCACTCGCCGCCGGCTGCACACCGGACGCCGTCGGCACGGGTACGGGTACGGCGCCCGCGCCCACCTCGGCCGCGCCCAGTGCCGCTCCCACCACGGACGACAAGCCACCGTCCCCCTCCGCCTCCGCCACCTCCCCCTCCGCCACGCCCTCGACCGGGAAGCCCACGTCGAAGCCCCTCATGGACGACGGGGACGAGAACGAGCAGGTGCGCGAGCTCCAGGCGCGGCTGCGGCAGCTCGACTTCTTCGACCGGGCCCCCACCGGCTTCTACGGGACGATGACGGCGGCCTCGGTCAGGAAGCTCCAGGCGCGCCGGGGGCTGCCGGAGACGGGCACGGTCGACGCGACGACCTGGCAGCAGCTGCTCTCCGTCACCCGGAAGCCGACCGCCGACGAGCTGAAGCCGTCGACGACGAACAAGCTGGACACCCCGGACCCGCGGTGCATGACCGGCCGGGTGCTGTGCATCAGCAAGGAGAGCCGCACCCTCGCCTGGATGATCGACGGCAAGGTCGTCTCCTCGATGGACGTCCGCTTCGGCTCGGAGAACACGCCGACCCGCGAGGGCCTCTTCAAGGTCGAGTGGAAGGCGAAGGACTGGACGTCGACGATCTACCACACGCCCATGCCGTACGCGATGTTCTTCAGCCGCGGCCAGGCCGTGCACTACTCGGCGGACTTCGCGGCCCGCGGCTACGCCGGGGCCTCGCACGGCTGCGTCAACGTCCGGGACCGGGTCAAGCTCTCCGCCCTCTTCGACCAGGTGAAGGTCGGCGACAAGGTCGTCGTCCACTGGTAGGGGCCGCGGGAGAGGAAGGGGCGCGGGTGGGACCGGGGGAACGTGTCCCACCCGCGCCAGGTGCGCGGAGCCGTAGGTACGGGGGGAACCCCGGCTCTCTGCGCGGCCGATGACCAGTCGGCACTTCTTACTGCGCCGGCGGGCCGAGAAGTGTTACACCCCGAGCGGAAGGCGTGTCTCGGCGGTGATTCCCACGGGCAGCGCGGCGGTGACTCCGGTGTCGAGGCGGACGCCTCCGTTCTGGTTCCCGGTGCCGCCGCGCTGGTCGCCGCTTCCGCCGGCGCTCGCGGAGCCGCTGCCGGATCCGCCCTTGGAGCCGTCCTTCGAGCCGTCCTTGCGGTCGGAGTCGTCGTCGGAGTCGTCCTTGCCGTCGCCCTTGGAGCCGTTCCCGGCGGAGTCCTGGCCCGTGCCCTCGGAGGTGCCGGTGTCGCCGGAGAGGATCCGGTCGCAGTAGACGCGCAGGGTGTCGCCGTGGCGCAGGGTGTTCAGAAGCTGCTGCCGGCCGGCGGCGTCGAGCTTTCCCGTCCGGTACTGGCGGCAGGCCTGGAGGGCCTTCTCGCGGGCGTTCGCCGAGCCGTTGCCGGCCGCGTCGCCGCCGCCTCCGGACGTCCTGCCCGGCGTCGGGGTGCCGGGGGCCGGGGTGACCGTGCCGTGTCCGTCCGGGACGCGGGGAGTGGGGGCGGTGGACCCGGAGTCGGCCGAGGGGGACGAGCCGGGCGTGGGGTCGCCGCCTTCGCCCGGTTCCGTCGGGGGCGTCTCGGGGTCCTGGCGTATGCCGGGCTCCTCGGAGACGAGCGGGTCCGTCGTCTCCCCCGCCGAGACGGAGCTGGCGGGCGCGGGACCGATCAGCGGCAGCACGCCCGTGCCGGCGGCGACGGCGACGCCGCCGACCGTGACGGCGGCGACCGCGGCGGCCAGTCCGTACCGTACGGAACGTCCCCAGCGGCGCGCCGGGGCGGTCACGGGCGCGAGCCGTATCCGGCCGAGTTCGGCGGCGGCGGTGCGGTCGGCGCGTGCGGAGGCGCCGGCGGCCGCGGCCCGCTCGGCGGTGGCCTTGCGGAAGGCGGCGAGCGCCGCCGCCTCGCCCGGCAGTTCGGTGCGCGCGGCCGACGGGACGGCCGGGACACGGGCCGTGCCGAGGGCCTCGGCGAGGCGCTCGGCCTCGGCGCGCGCACGGTCGTCGACGGCCTCGACCGGCTCACCGCGGAGCAGCCGCTCCGCGGCCTCCTGATCGAGCCACTGGTACCGCTCGTCGGCCATCACATGTCCTTCTGCGTACGCGGACGTGATTGCGTCACACCGCCGGGGGCCACGGGCCCCGGTGCGCGGCCGCGTTGCGGAGGGACGCCGTCCAGGGGGACGACGGTTCCCGGACCGTCGCCCTGCCCGCCGTCGGCCCCGAGGAGTTCGGCGAGCTTCTTGAGTCCCCGGTGCGCGGCGGTGCGCACGGCGCCGGGGCGTTTGCCCAGGGTGTCGGCGGCGCTCTTGGCGTCGAGGCCGACGACGACGCGCAGGACGACGGCCTCGGCCTGGTCCTGCGGGAGCTGGGCGATCAGCTGCATGGTGTCGCCGGTGGAGAGGGCCTCCAGGGCCTCGCCGGCCGTGTCGGAGTCGGCGGGCTTGTCGGCGAGTTCGGTCTCGTCGGCGCCCACGGCGGGGCGGCGGCCGCGCATCCGGACGTGGTCGAGGGCGCGGTTGCGGGCGATCCGGGCCGCCCAGCCGCGGAACCGGTCCGCGTCGCCGTCGAAGCGGTCGAGGTCGCGGGCTATCTGGAGCCAGGCCTCGGAGGCGACGTCCTCGGCGTCCGCGTCGCCCACCAGTGTGCGTATGTAGCCGAGCAACCGGGGATGCACGGCGCGGTACACAGTACGGAAGGCGTCCTCGTCCCCGTCCTGCGCAGCGAGCACCGCGGCCGTCAGCTCCGCGTCGTCCCCCAGCACTCCCCTAAACCCTGTTCGTCGGTAGCGTGGTCGCGCCCCGCGTCATCGCGGCTGGTCATCACCGCCACGCCGGCTCGCGCACCTGCACGCTACGTGGTGCCGCGGTGTCCCGTCCACGCGGTCCGGGGTCTTTGTGCAACTTGCAACCTCTGGGCGCCCCGAGAGGGTGTGACAGAAAACGCACGCCCGGCGCTGATAGGAGTACGGAGCCGTGCTGCGGCTCCGTGGACGACGACCGGGGCCTCTCCTGTGGGGGGTGGCGGCCCCGGTCGTCTCCCTTTTCCCTCCTTGCTTCTCACTCTTTCGCGCGACCTTTCGCCTCCCGGGGCGCAGTACGCCCTTCGGGTGTCAACCTAAGGTTGCCTCGCGGCGAATCCAATGGTCATGAACGTCCTGCCCGCCCTCCTGGAGCACGAGGGCGGGCAGGGCGCGCTGAGCGGGCTCGGCCCGGACCAGGCCACGGCGGAGCGGGCGATCGCCGAGACGATCGCCCCGGTCGCGGTCCAGGCGTCGGGGGTCCGAGTGGCGGTCAGGCGGTACGGGCCCGGCGGGAGACCACCGCGCGCAGCACACGGCCGCCCTCGACGGAGAGTTCGCGCGCCCGGCGCAGGCCGGTCGGGCCGTGGGCGGCCGTTTCGAGGACGGCCAGCTGACGGCGGAGCTCCCCGGCGAGCAGCGGGCCCGCGCCGTCCGCGTCCCCGGCCCGGCAGCGCTCGACGAGCCCCTCGGGCACTTCGGCCGCGTCGTACCGCCCGTGCAGGGCGAGCGCCGCGGCGGAGCAGTCGCCGGCCCAGGCGCGCAGGGCCTCGGCGGTCCAGGCCGCCGGGGCCTCGGCGAGCATGCGGCGTACGGCCTCGGCGTCCTCCGTACCGTCGACGTCGAGGTCGACGCGGGCCTTGGCGACGGCCTCGCCCCACGCGCCTCCGTCGCCGCGCGCGACGGCCGCCCACACGGGGCGCAGGGCGTCGGCCCGGTCGGGGGCGAGCAGCGGCAGACAGCGGTCGAGGCAGGCGAGTCCGGCCGCGGCCAGCCCTCGCTCGTCGGCCCCGTCGATCAGTTCCAGCAGGCTCCGGCCGTTCCCCGACGTCATGGACGCCTCCTCGCCACCCGATGCGGACGCAGTACTTCCACTACTGCGCCGGGGGGCGCTTTTTCGTCACTGCGCGGCCGGAATCATGCCAGTGGCCTTGGCGTGCTGCATAGAGGTCAGACGCCGGACGAGGAGGACGGCGAGGACGGCGGCGGCGACGTTGAGGCCGTAGCCCACCAGGGACCAGGCCGTCGCGGTGTCATAGGCCTCGACGGTTTCGGCGTTCTTGTACAGCCGCCCGGCGATCGAGTCCGTGACGTTGCCGACGACGAAGCACACCCACCAGCTGTTGAGCAGCGTCAGCTCCCCCTTGGCGTCGGGGGCGTACGGTGCCCAGCGACTGGCCCGCCAGATGTCGGCCGCGATCACCCGCGGGATCCAGAGGTTGCCGATCGGCACGAACCAGCCGCCGATCGCCCAGCCGGGCTTCCGGCCCTGCAGATCACCGGCCCAGACCTCGGCGTTGTTCCGCAGCCGGTGGAACCAGACGATGAAGACGACGATGGTCGCCAGGTGCACCAGGCCCGCCGTGGCGTAGGCCCCGTCGACCGGCCCGACCGCGAAGTCGGAGTAGTACGGGTCGTCGGCCACCAGATCGTGGCCTTCGATCCCGGCGAGCAGGACGTCGAAGAAGATGTTGCCCGCGAGCAGGGCCACGACGGCCCGCGAGAGGCCGATCGGGTTCTTGAGCGTGCGCATGTGGTGGGTTCCCCCCAAAGGAACACGCGGCGCCCACTCGGCCGCCGCCGGGGGAACGTACGCGATCCGGACCGATCGCGTCCACGACAAAAGATCAGCGCACCTTCGACGCCAGCGCCTTGAACTGCGCCCAGGTCGGCGCCGGTGGCCTGGGGTCCCAGACCTTCTGGGCCAGGGCCGCGAGCGGCAGGCGGATGCCGTCCGCCACCTGGGCCGGTGTCTGCGCCCGTGACAGGTCGCACCAGACCGCGAGCCGGCCGCCGAGGATCTGGGGGTCGTACCGCGCCGGCACGGGGGTGGAGCCGCGCAGGACGCGGGGGGTCCACTGCTCGTAGATCCGGCGGCCGGTGGGGTACGGGAACTTATTGGGCTCGCCCAGGATGTAGTAGAGGTAGTCGTCGTTGAGGTTGACCAGCTTGCGGCCCGCGCTCAGGTACGAGACGGGCAGCCGGGCGCCGATCTCGCGGCCCGTCCAGTACTCGACCTCGAGGTCCTTGTCCGGGCCCACCACCCCGCCCGTGAAGAAGCCGTCGTTCCAGGCCTTGAGGGTCTTGCCGGTGGGCCGGACGACGGCCGCGCGGTCGTTGAGCCAGCCGGTGGCGAGGTCCTGGACGCGGCCGGAGGGCCCGTACTTCGCGACCGCGGCCCGCGCCAGCTTCGGGTAGCTCGCCTCCGGGTTCTTGGACATCAGGGCGACGTACTCGTCGCCGCCGAGGTGCCAGTACGCCCCGGGGAAGAGCCCGGTGTACTCGCGCAGCAGCTCGTCGACGATCTTCGCCGCCTCCGGGTTCGAGATGTCGACGGTCCCGCGCGGGGTCCGGCCGCTCGCGCTGACGAGCTGGAGGCCGGGGTGGGCGGCGATGACGGCGCCGAGGTGTCCCGGCGAGTCGATCTCGGGGATCACCGTGACGTGGCGGCTCGCGGCGAGGGCGAGGATCCGGCGGACCTCGGCCTTGGTGAGGTGCTCGGCCGAGACGACCTCGGGGTGGCCGGCGGACTCGATCCGGAAGCCCTGGTCGTCGGAGAAGTGCAGCCCGAGCTGGTTGAGCTTCAGGTCGCCCATCTCGCGGATGCGGTCCTCGATCCAGGCGGCGGTGAAGTGCTTGCGGGCGATGTCGAGCATGAGTCCGCGCTGCGGCTTCGCGGGCCGGTCGGTGACGGTCCCCTCGGGCATGGCGCCGGTGGCCTTCACCGACTGCTTGAGGGTGCGGGTGCCGTAGAAGACCCCGGCCTCGTCGGGGCCTGCGATCCGGACGCGGCCGCCCGTGACCGTCAGGGTGTACGACTCGGGGGCGCCCGTCCCGCCGAGGGCCAGTTCGACGTCCCCGGGCGCGGCCGCGGCGGCGCCGCGGTACGGGATGCCGAGCTCCCCGGCGAGCAGCCGCCCCTCGTCGGCGAGGGCCCCGCTGTTGGCGGCGAGGACGACCCCGCCCGTGGGTGCGGGCTTCCAGCCGGGGCCGCGGGCGGCCTCGTGGGCGCGGACGGCGGGGACGGTGCGGGGCGCGGTGGAGAGGGGGTGGTTCTTCGTGGGGGTGGGGGTGGGCGTCGGCTTGGGGCCGGGCGGCGCGGCGCTCGTGGGTGCGGCGCTCGCGGACGCGCCCGTGGCGGCCGGGCCGGAGGGCGGACCGGCCGGAGAACCGTTCGAGCAGGCCGCCACGGTGGCCAGCGCCACCGCGGTCGTCAGAAGGGCGGGGGCCCGACGAGGCCCTCGGAGGGAGTACCGCATCATTCGGAATCCTCCCCCAAGGACGAGGGTCCGACCAGTCGGCGGGGCGGAAGCCGATCGTCCATCATCTGTTCCGAAACCCTCCCTTCCGGGTGAAAATCGCGCATCCGTCGGACACTTCCCTCTTCCCGTCGATAACGTTGAGTCACGTCCACCCCACCCGTCCCGGAGTACCGGAGTCCACGCTGACCAGCGACACCCACGCCCCCTGCCGGAAGCCGGGCGCCGCGGACACCCCTGCCATACCTGCCCAGCAGACCCGTTCCCGGCACACCGGCGGTCTCGTCGGCTTCAACGCGGCCTCGCCCGCCGAGGCGGTGGCGCTGCTGCTGTCCTGCTGCCACAGCACGCGCTGGGCCGAACGGGTGGCGGCCCACCGCCCGTACCCGACCGTGGACGCCCTGCTCGCCGCCGCCGACGAGGCCGGGTACGACCTCTCCCGCGCCGATCTCGACGAGGCCCTGGCCGCCGAGTCCTCCACGCCGCCCCATCCGGACGCCCCTCCGGCCGCCCGGACCGCGCTGCGGGCCGCTCACGCCGCGTACGAGAACAATTTCGGACACGCGTTCGTGATCAGCCTCGACGGAGTGCGCCCCGGGGAGCGGCTCGACCAGCTACTGGCCGGTATCCGGTCACGTCTCGGCAACGAAGCGGAGGAGGAGCGGGTGGTCGCCGCCGACGAGCTCCGCCGCCTCGCCCGCGCCCGACTGGCCTTCCGGGTGACCCAGGGGCTCACACCGCGACACTCCGGGCCGTGATTTCGTCCGCAATGCGGTGATTCCACCCTGTGCGATAGCCCGTCCGTGCCTGTTTGATCACACCGATGGACCCCGGGCGAGCGAACCGACAAGTCGTCGCTACGATGACCGGGGCCGGTGGACCGTACCCGGCCGGGTCAGACCGACAGAGAAGCCGGCCGACCCCGATCCCCGCTCCCGGAGGGTTTTTCCGTGCCGGCTGGAACGCTGTACCGCGGCCGGGAAGGAATGTGGAGCTGGGTGGCTCATCGAGTCACCGGCGTCCTCATCTTCTTCTTCCTGTTCGTACACGTGCTGGACACCGCTCTCGTCCGCGTCTCCCCCGAGGCGTACGACGAGGTCGTCGCGACCTACAAGACGCCGATCGTCGCTCTCCTCGAGTACGGCCTCGTCGCTGCCATCCTCTTCCACGCGCTGAACGGCCTGCGGGTCATCGCCGTGGACTTCTGGTCCAAGGGCCCGCGCTACCAGAAGCAGATGCTCTGGACCGTCGTGGGCATCTGGGTCGTGCTGATGGCGGGCTCCCTGTACCCCGTCCTCGGCCACGCCGCACGTGAACTGTTCGGGAGCTGACGCCAGACATGTCGACTGACACCACCTCCGCGATCGGACCCGTCGAGGGCGGCGCGCGCTACGACGCGGACAACCCCGCGCCGTACATCGAGGCCCCCCGCAAGCGCACGGGCAAGACCCCGCGCGCGACCCGCGGCAACTTCGAGATGGCCGCATGGCTCTTCATGCGCCTCTCCGGCGTGGTCCTCGTCGTCCTGGTCCTCGGCCACCTGCTGATCCAGCTCTTCCTGGACGGCGGCGTCACCAAGATCGGCTTCGCCTTCGTGGCCGGCCGCTGGGCGTCCCCGTTCTGGCAGGTCTGGGACCTGCTGATGCTCTGGCTCGCCATGCTGCACGGCGCCAACGGTCTCCGCACGGTCATCAACGACTACGCGGAGCGGGCCAACACGCGCCTGTGGCTCAAGGGCCTGCTGTACACCGCCACGGTGTTCACCATCCTTCTGGGCACGCTGGTGATCTTCACCTTCGACCCGAACATCCGCTAGGCACGGGGCTGAGGTAATCCACGTCATGAAGATCCACAAGTACGACACCGTCATCGTCGGCGCCGGCGGCGCCGGCATGCGCGCCGCCATCGAGGCGACGAAGCGCAGCCGCACCGCCGTGCTGACGAAGCTCTACCCCACCCGCTCCCACACGGGCGCCGCGCAGGGCGGCATGGCCGCCGCGCTGGCGAACGTGGAGGAGGACAACTGGGAGTGGCACACCTTCGACACGGTCAAGGGCGGTGACTACCTGGTCGACCAGGACGCCGCCGAGATCCTGGCGAAGGAGGCCATCGACGCCGTCCTCGACCTGGAGAAGATGGGCCTGCCGTTCAACCGCACCCCGAACGGCACCATCGACCAGCGCCGCTTCGGCGGTCACTCCCGCAACCACGGCGAGGCCCCGGTCCGCCGGTCCTGCTACGCCGCGGACCGCACCGGCCACATGATCCTCCAGACGCTGTACCAGAACTGCGTCAAGGAGGGCGTGGAGTTCTTCAACGAGTTCTACGTCCTGGACCAGCTCCTGGTCGAGGAGGACGGCGTCAAGAAGTCGGCCGGTGTGGTCGCGTACGAGCTCGCCACCGGCGAGATCCACGTGTTCCAGGCCAAGTCCGTCATCTACGCCTCCGGCGGCACCGGCAAGTTCTTCAAGGTGACCTCCAACGCGCACACCCTGACCGGTGACGGCCAGGCCGCCTGCTACCGCCGCGGCCTGCCCCTGGAGGACATGGAGTTCTTCCAGTTCCACCCGACGGGCATCTGGCGCATGGGCATCCTGCTGACGGAGGGCGCCCGCGGTGAGGGCGGCATCCTCCGCAACAAGGACGGCGAGCGCTTCATGGAGAAGTACGCGCCGGTCATGAAGGACCTCGCGTCCCGTGACGTCGTCTCCCGCTCCATCTACACGGAGATCCGTGAGGGCCGTGGCTGCGGTCCCGAGGGCGACCACGTCTACCTGGACCTGACGCACCTCCCGCCGGAGCAGCTCGACGCCAAGCTCCCGGACATCACCGAGTTCGCCCGTACGTACCTCGGCATCGAGCCGTACACGGACCCGATCCCGATCCAGCCCACCGCGCACTACGCCATGGGCGGCATCCCGACCAACGTCGAGGGTGAGGTCCTCTCGGACAACACCACCGTCGTCCCGGGCCTGTACGCGGCCGGCGAGGTCGCCTGCGTGTCGGTGCACGGCGCCAACCGCCTCGGCACCAACTCGCTGCTCGACATCAACGTCTTCGGCAAGCGCTCCGGCATCGCCGCCGCCGAGTACTCCGCCAAGCACGACTTCGTCGAGCTGCCGGAGGCCCCCGAGGCCTTCGTCGTCGCCCAGATCGAGAAGCTCCGCAACTCCACGGGCAACGAGCGGGTCGCCGACCTGCGCCGTGAGCTCCAGGAGACGATGGACGCCAACGTGATGGTGTTCCGCACGGAGCAGACCATCAAGACGGCCGTCGAGAAGATCGCCGAGCTGCGCGAGCGCTACGAGAACGTGTCCATCCAGGACAAGGGCAAGCGCTTCAACACGGACCTCCTGGAGGCCATCGAGCTGGGCAACCTGCTCGAACTGGCCGAGGTCATGGCCGTCTCGGCCCTGGCGCGCAAGGAGTCCCGCGGCGGTCACTACCGCGAGGACTACCCGAACCGCGACGACGTCAACTTCATGCGCCACACCATGGCGTACCGCGAGGTCGGCGAGGACGGCTCCGAGACCGTCCGTCTCGACTACAAGCCGGTCGTCCAGACCCGCTACCAGCCGATGGAGCGTAAGTACTGATGGCTACCCCCGTACTGGACAAGGTCGAGGCGGACTCCGCCGCCTCCCCGTACATCACGGTCACGATGCGGATCCGCCGCTTCAACCCCGAGGTGTCGGACGCCGCGGTCTGGGAGGACTTCCAGATCGAGATCGACCCGAAGGAGCGTGTGCTCGACGCCCTCCACAAGATCAAGTGGGACGTCGACGGCACGCTGACCTTCCGTCGCTCGTGCGCGCACGGCATCTGCGGCTCGGACGCGATGCGGATCAACGGCAAGAACAGGCTCGCCTGCAAGACGCTGATCAAGGACATCAACCCCGAGAAGCCGATCACGGTCGAGGCCATCAAGGGCCTGACGGTCCTGAAGGACCTGGTCGTGGACATGGAGCCGTTCTTCCAGGCGTACCGGGACGTCATGCCGTTCCTGGTCACCAAGGGGAACGAGCCGACGCGCGAGCGCCTGCAGTCCGCCGAGGACCGCGAGCGCTTCGACGACACCACCAAGTGCATCCTGTGCGCCGCGTGCACGTCGTCCTGCCCGGTCTTCTGGAACGACGGCCAGTACTTCGGTCCGGCCGCGATCGTCAACGCGCACCGCTTCATCTTCGACTCGCGTGACGAGGCGGGCGAGCAGCGCCTGGAGATCCTCAACGACAAGGACGGCGTGTGGCGCTGCCGCACGACGTTCAACTGCACGGACGCGTGCCCGCGTGGCATCGAGGTCACGAAGGCCATCCAGGAAGTGAAGCGCGCGCTGATCACGCGTCGCTTCTGACGCCCTGTTCGGCCGGGGAGCCCGCTTCTGTACGCTGCGGCGTGCAGGAGCGGGCTTTCCCATTGCCGGGCTTTTCCAACGCACAGAGAATCGGGGACTGATGAGCGAGCCGAACCCATACGCGGACGGTGAGTACAAGTGGGGTCCGGGGCAGCAGGGCGGGACGCCCGGGAGCCCGGCGTACGGATATCCGCAGGACGCGACGCCCGGGTACGGGTACCCGCAGACGCCGCCGCCCTACCAGCCGACCCTGCCGGGTGGCGTGCCGGTGCCGCCGCAGCACGGGCCCGCGGGCGGGGGCGCGCCGGTGCTGAGCCTCGGTGACATCACCGTGGTCGGCGACCAGATCATCACGCCGGCCGGCAACATGCCGCTCAAGGGCGCCGTGTGGAACGCGATGGACATGTCGCGGACCGAGGAGAAGATGCCCACCGTGGCGATCGTCCTCGCCGTGATCTTCTTCCTCTTCTGCCTGCTCGGCCTGCTGTTCCTGCTGATGAAGGAGAAGAGCACGACGGGCTTCATCCAGGTCACGGTGACCAGCGGCGGGCGCCACCACTCGACGATGATCCCGGCGACGGGCCCGGACACGTTCCACTGGGTCATGGGGCAGCTGAACTACGCGCGCTCGCTGAGCGTGTGACGCGCGGCGTCAGCCCCCGACGAGCGGGACGAGTCTGAGGAACACGACCTCGGTCTCCGGGTCCACCGTCACCGTCTCGTCGAGCTCCTCGACCTGACGGTCGCCCACCAGGACCAGGAAGCCGTTACGCCCGAAGGCCTCGACGGCCCGGGCGAAGGCCTCTTCGTGAGAGGCGTGGGCCGTCTCGTGCTCGACCCTGCGGCGGATCAGCTCCCGCAGGGTGAGCCGTTCTTCCGTGACGGGCAGGCGGGGGCCGGCCGTGCGGCCCCCCGTGGTCGTCTCGTCGACGAAGGTCACCGTTCCCATGCCGGGGAGCGTACGGGCCGGCACTGACAGGGCCCGGCCGCCGACGGGCTCAGGCGTGCCGGACGAGCACAGGCATGCCGGACGGGCTCAGGCGTGCCAGGACTGGGCGGTGCCGCCCGCCTCCGCCTCGACCATGATCCGGCGCAGCATGCCGTTGAGCAGGTCGCGTTCCTCCGGGGTGAGGACGCCGAGCAGCCGGTACTCCTCGTGGCCGAGGACGTCCATCGCGCCGAGCCAGGTCTCGCGGCCGGAGGCGGTGAGTTCGACGACGACCCGGCGGCGGTCGGTCGTGGACTGGGTGCGGCGGACGAAGCCGCGCTTCTCCAGGGCGTCGAGGCGCCCGGAGACGGAGGCGGGGGCCAGGTCGAGGTCCTGGGCGAGCTCGGAGGGGGCGGCGCTGCCGCCGCGCCCCGCGAGCTTGTGGAGGGTGTCGAACTCGTGGCGTTCCAGGTCGAAGTCGACGAGGGACTGCTCCCTGACCCGGCGCAGGTGGACCGAGAGTTTCTTCATCCGGGTGACCGCGCCTTCGACGACGGGGTCGAGGCCGGGCAGGACGGGCTGCCAGCGCTCGACGTGCCCGTCGGTCCAGTCGCGCGGTGCGTGGGGTGCGCGGGATTCGCGGGGGGCACGCGGTTCCTCGGGGTGTGCCATGGGGTGATCGTACGTCGGCGGGGCGCCGTTCTCCCCGGAAGTATTTCGTTGACGAATTATTCGGCACCGAAATACTCTGCGGTCCATGTCCGCTGCCCCCGTGCGTCCCGTCACGCCCCCAGCCGTCCCCCACCCCCTGCGCACCCGCCCCTTCCGCCTCCTCTTCACCGGCCGTGCCCTCTCCCTCCTCGGCGACGCCGCCATCCCCGCCGCCCTCGCCCTCGCCGTCCTGGAGGCCACCGGCTCCACCTCGGCGCTCGCCCTGGTCCTCGGCTGCGCGATGGTCCCCAAACTGCTCCTGCTGCCCCTGGGAGGCGTCGCCGGGGACCGCTTCGACGCCCGCACGGTCGCGCTCACCACGGACCTCGTACGCTGCGCCACCCAGCTCCTCGTCGGCGTCCAGCTCCTCGGCGGCGCCCCCAGCCTCGCCGTCCTCGCGGTCGCCGAGGCCCTCGGCGGCGCCGCCGGAGCCTTCGCCATGCCGACCGGCTCGCCGCTCGTGAAGGGCACGGTGCCGGAGGAGGCCCTGCACCGGGCCAACGCCGCGATGGGCGTCGCCCAGAGCGCCACCCGCCTCGCGGGACCCGCGCTCGCCGGCACCCTGGTCCTGACCGTCGGCCCCGGCTGGGCGTTCGTCCTGGACGCGGCCACCTTCGCCGTCAGCGCCCTGCTCCTGACCGCCGTACGGGTGAAGCGGGTCCCGGTCCCGCGCCGCTCGCTCCGCGCAGACCTCGCCGAGGGCTGGCAGGAGGTCCGCTCCCGGGACTGGTACTGGACCAGCCTCATCGGCCACAGCGCCTGGAACGGCGCCGCCGCCGTCCTGATGACCCTCGGCCCCGCCATCGCCGTGGACCGGCTCGGCGGCGGCACCACCTGGGTCGTCCTCCTCCAGGTCGGCGCCGTCGGCTTCCTCCTCGGGACGCTGCTCGCCGACCGGGCCCGCCCCCGGCGCCCGGTCCTGACCGCGAACCTCGGCCTCGCCACGTACGCGCTGCCGCTGGTGCTGCTCGCCCTCGCCGCGCCCGCGCCGGTGACGATCGCGGCGTACGGGCTCGCGCAGGCGGGGCTCGGCTTCCTCTCGCCCGTCTGGCAGACCGCCGTCCAGCGCGCGGTGCCCGCCCACGCGCTCGCCCGGGTCACCTCGTACGACTGGCTGCTCTCGCTCGCCGCGATGCCCCTGGGGTACGCCCTCGCCCCGCTCGCCGCCTCGGCCTGGGGCCCTCAGGTCCCGCTCCTCGCCGCCGCGGTGGCGGTGGGCGGCTGCTGCGCGGGGACGGCGCTGGTGCCGGGGGTGAGGCGGTTCAGGTAGGGCTGTCAGTGGGGTCCTCTACCGTCGGGAGCATGGTGGGGATCACGGAACCGGGCGGCGGGTTGGACGAGGCGCTTGCGGAAGGGCCGGAGGCGGTGGGCGAGTTGATCGGCTCCCTGGACGCGACCGGTCGGCGCGAGGCGGCGCTCGCGCTTCACCGGCGCGTGTGCGGGCGGTCGGACGAGGGGACGGCGAAGGCCGTCCTCGCCGTCCTGGCCGGGCAGGAGCTGGGCTGGTCGGTCGCCGAGGCGGACCTGCTGCTCGCCCGGCTCCTCGGCAAGGACGCCGAAGTCGCCCCGCACGAACTGCGGAAGTCGTTCCTCGCCCTGGTGCCGATCGTCCTGGCGGCGGCGGACGAGGCCGGGGACTTCGACCGGCCCCGGGTGCGGGTGCTGCGCGGCATGGCCGAGTACCTGCGGGTCCACCGGCAGGACGAGTTCAGCCTGCTCCGGGACCGGATGGACGTGCTGCTGCGCCGTGAGGCCCCCGTCGACGAGGGCCTGCTGCCCCGTCACCTCCTCGACGGGAACGACGACTACGGCCCGGCGATGCGTGCCGCGCACGCGGAGCTGCTCGTCCGCCCCGGAGTGCCGGAACTCCTCGCGCACTGTGCCCTGATGGACCGGCCCCGGGCGACGAGGGCCTGGCGGAAGGAGTCGGCCGCACGCCTCGCGCGGGCCGAGGCCGGGGCGGAGGTGGTGCGGCGGCTGTTGGAGGGGATCGCCGCACAGCCCGAGCACCGGGTGGACGATCCGGACCCCTACGGGATGGGGGTCCCGACCCTGGCCGACAGGGCCAACACCTCCCTCGTCCGCGGCCTGTCGTGGGCCGCGCTCGACGTCGACGCCGACTGGGTCGTGCCGCTCGTCGGGGCCGTCGCGCTGCACGCGGGGACGGGGATCGGCGGTTCCGGCGGGTTCTGCCGCAGTCAGCCGCTGGCCACGACGGCGGTCGCGGTGCTCGGGGAGTGCGGGGGCGCCCGGGCCGAGGAGGCCGTGCAGTGGCTCGGGCGGCTGCCGAAGAAGGTGAGGAACCGGACGGTCGGGAAGGGGATCGTGAAGGCCCTGGAGGCGGTGGCGGCCCGCTCCGGGCTCACGCCCTCTATGCTCCGCGAGCGCGGGGTGGCGACGCTCGGTCTGGGCGGGCGCGGGGTCCGGGAGGTGCCGCTCGGGGCGTACACGGCGGAGCTCTCGGTACGGGAGCCGGGCACGGTCGCGCTGTCCTTCAGGGGCCCGGAGGGGAGGCTCCTGAAGGCCGCGCCGAAGGAGGTCCGGGAGGCGCGCGCGGAGGAGCTGAAGGAGGTCAGGGCGACCCTGAAGGAGCTCAAGGGCCTGGTGGCGGCCGAGCGGTCCCGGCTCGAGGAGCACCTCGTGGCGGGGACGGTCTGGCCGGCGGAGGACTGGCAGCGGTACTACGTCGACCATCCGGTGACCGGAGCCCTGGCCCGTGCGCTGCTCTGGGAGGTCACGGAGGGCGCGGCGGACGGCGGGTGGACGGCCGGCGTCCCGGAGCGGGCGGGCGGCGGCTGGGCCCTCGCCGGGCACGACGGGACGGCGCGCCCGGTCGGTCCGGGCGCCCGGCTGCGGCTGTGGCATCCGCTGCGGGCCGGCGGCGAGGAGGTCGCCGAGTGGCGGACCGCGCTGGCGGAGCGGGAGGAACGCCAGCCGTTCAAGCAGGTCTTCCGCGAGGTGTATCCGCTGACTCCGGCGGAGCTCGCGACCGGTTCGTACTCCAACCGCTTCGCGGGGCACGTCCTGCGGTACGGGCAGGCGCGGGCGCTGATGGCCGAGCGCGGCTGGACGGGGAACCACCTGGGGTACTTCTCGGACGGCTGGTCCTCGGAGCTGGTGAAGGAGCTGCCCGCGCCGGGCGAGCTGCCGGCCGGGGAGGGGACGCGCTGGCGGGCCCGGTTCTTCGTGGAGCTGGTCGACGAGGGGGCGCGCGGGGACGGGGTGGCCCGGCTCTGCTCCACGGACCAGGTGCGCTTCGAGCGGCGGGCGGGGGCGCGGGGCGCCTGGGCGGCGGCCGCGCTGACCGACGTACCGGCGCTCGTGCTCTCCGAGGCGCTGCGGGACGTCGACCTGTTCGTGGGGGTGGCGTCGATCGGGGCGGACCCGCGGTGGCGGGACCGGGGGGAGGACCGGGCCTACGACGGGTACTGGGAGAGTTGGTCGTTCGGCGAGCTGACGGAGTCGGCGCTGATCCGGCGCGAGACGCTGTCCCGGCTGCTGCCCCGGACGCGGATCGCGGACCGGGTGGAGCTGACCGACCGCTTCCTGCGGGTCCGGGGCGAGCTGCGCGCGTACCGGATCCATCTGGGCTCGGGGAACGTGCTGATGGAGCCGGACGACACCTATCTGTGCGTGGTGGAGGACCGCGTGCGGGACCGGGGGAAGGTGTTCCTGCCGTTCGAGGAGGACGGCGGGCTGCTCTCGGTGATCCTGTCGAAGGCGCTGCTGCTCGCCGCCGACGACCGCATCACCGACACGACGATCACCTCGCAGATACGCCGGGGCTGAGCTCGGCGGCCGTCTCCGCGAGGAGGGCGAGGAAGGCGAGGAGCAGCCGGGCGGTCTCCTCCGGGCGCTCCAGGGCCGGGAAGTGGCCGGCCCAGTCGAGGTCGACGCGGCGGGCGGCGGGCAGGAGCCGTCCGAGCTCGTCGGCGATCGCCCGGAAGTCGGGCAGGTCGTGGGCGCCGACGGCCACGAGGGCGGGGACCCGGATGCGGGCGAGGTCGTCGCGGGTGACCTCGGGGGCGACGGGGTGGTGCTCCTCGGGGGCGGCGAGCTGGAGGTCGAAGGCGCGCCGCTGCGCGTCCCGGACGAGGGCGCGGGCGGCCTCGTCGGCCTCGGGGCCGAGCCAGGTGTCGACGTTGAGCTCGACGGCCGCGTCGAGGTCGCCCGCTTCGAGGAGCGCGTCCTCGCGGGCTTCCCAGGCGCGCAGCTCGTCGCTCGGTTCCATGCCGGGAACGGCGGAGGCGAGGAGGGCGAGCGCGACGACGCGTCCGGGGTGGCGGGCGGCGAGTTCGAGGGCGACCCGGCCGCCGAAGGAGGAGCCGACGACGACGGCGCGCTCGACACCGAGGTGGTCGAGGAGCTCGCGGACGTCCTCGGCGTGGGTGTGCGGGGCGTCCATGGGGCTGTCGCCGAAGCCGCGGAGGTCGCAGCGGACGACTCGGTGTCCCGCTCCGGCCAGCGCGTGGAACTGGCCGTCCCACATCCGGCGGTCGCAGACCCCGGAGTGCAGCAGGACGACGGTCGAGGGGCCGGTGCCGGCCACGTCATGAGAGAGCGTCACCCGCCAGACCCTAGGGGGCGGGACATGACCGGTCCACCTCATCCCCCCAGCGACTTGAACACGTTCAAGAGGAGGTCTACAGTCATGACTGCCAGCTTTTGAACGCGTTCAAGGGAGGGTGGGGCATGGACCTCACTGTCGTCGCGTACATCGTCTACCTGCTGATCAGCGTGGCCCTCACCATCTGGGTCGCCCGCACGCTCAGCCGCAACGGAAGGATCTTCCTCTCCGACGTCCTGCACGGGAACGAGAAGCTCGCGGACGCCGTCAACCACCTCCTGGTGGTCGGCTTCTACCTCGTCAACTTCGGCTTCGTCGCCCTCTACCTGAGCCAGGACGCCGCCGTCGTCGACGCCCGGGCACTCTTCGAGGCCCTCTCCGTCAAGCTCGGAGTGGTCCTGCTCGTCCTCGGCGTGATGCACCTCGGAAACGTCTACGTGCTCAACAAGATCCGCCGCCGCGGGGTCATGGAGCGCGAACAGGTGCCGCCGGTCGGCCCCCAGGGCTGGGCCACCACCCCCAAGGGCGGCCCCTGGGCCCCGCCCGCGCCCCAGGGCTGACCGCGATGTCGGCCCCCACGACCCCCGTGGGACGCCTGACCGTGCTGTACGACGCCGACTGCCCGCTCTGCGTGCACCTCAGGCACTGGCTGCTGCGCCAGCGTCAGCTCGTCCCCCTCGACCTCGTACCGGCCGGCTCGCAGCAGGCCCGGCACCTCTTCCCGGCCCTCGACCACACCGCCACCCTGCGGGAGATCACCGTGATCGGGGACCGGGGCCAGGTCTACCGCGAGACCGCCGCCTGGATCGTCTGCCTCTGGGCCCTGGCCGACCACCGGCCCAAGGCCCACTGGCTGGCCACTCCCGCCGGACAGCCCTTCGCCCGGCTGACCGTCCTGGCGGCCGCGAAGTGGCGCGAGGCCCTCAAGGGACCGGGGCCGGACGACGGGCCCTGCCGGGACGGGCACTGCGAGGTGCCCGGTCCGCCCGGTTAGGCTCGGCCCTGTGAAGGACGTGAAGGAAGAGAAGAAGGCCGACGAGAAGAAGGCCCCCAAGAGCGAGCAGACCCGCACGCTCATCCTCGAAACCGCGCTCCGGCTGTTCAAGGAGCGCGGTTACCACAAGACGACGATGCGGGCCATCGCCCAGGAGGCCGGGGTCTCCGTCGGCAACGCGTACTACTACTTCTCCTCCAAGGAGCACCTCGTCCAGGGCTTCTACGACCGGATCGCCGAGGAGCACCAGGCGGCCGTCGAGTCCATCCTGACCGGCCCCGAGAAGGACCTGACCGCCCGGATCCGCGGGGTCTACCTCGGCTGGCTCGACATCGCGGAGCCGTACCACGAGTTCGCGGCCCAGTTCTTCAAGAACGCCGCCGACCCGGACAGCCCGCTCAGCCCCTTCTCCCCCGAGTCGGAGGGCCCGCGCGAGGCGGCGATCGAGGTGCACCGCCGGGTCATCTCCGGCGCCTCGGTCAAGGTCGACCCGGAACTGAGGGAAGCACTCCCGCAGTTGCTCTGGCTCCAGCAGATGGGCCTGGTGCTGTTCTGGGTGTACGACCGCTCGGAAGGCGCGGCGAACAGCCGGCGCCTGGTGGAGCGCCTCGCGCCGGTCACCGCCCGCGCGATCTCGCTCTCCCGCTTCCGGATCCTGCGCCCGCTGGTCAAGGAGACGCACGAACTGCTCTCCGACTTCATGCCGACGGCGGCCGGGATGGCGGCTTCGGGCAAGCCCGAGAAGCGGACGAGCCCGAAGCCGCAGGGCACCGCCTAGATCCAGCTGAGCTCCCACAGGCGCCAGATGCCCGTGCCGTCCGACAGGTACTGGGAGCCGGTGACCGCCTCCGTGGAGAGGACGTAGTCCTTCTTCTGCCACAGCGGGACGAGCGGCACGTCGGCGGCGACCTCGTTCTGGATCTCCTTGAAGTCGTTCGTCGCCCGGCCCCGGTCGCTGTACTGCTGCGTCGAGGCGATCAGGCTGTCGATCCGCTTGTTGGAGAAGCCGTTGTGCAGGGTGTTCGCGGTGCCGACGAGCGGGGCGGTGAAGCTGTCGGAGTCGGGGAAGTCGGGGAGCCAGCCGACGGGATAGGCGTCGTAGCTGCCCTTCGCGTACCCCTTCTGGAAGCTCTTCCAGTCGACCTCGAGGACCTTCACCTTGAAGAGGCCGGTCTCGTCCAGCTGCCGCTTGATCTCGGCGGCCTCGGCGACGTAGGTGGCGTCCTTGCGGACGCCGAGGGTGAACGCCACCGGCGTCTTGATCCCGGCGTCCTTCAGGAGCTCCTGGGCCTTCTTCCGGCTCGGCTCCGGGTAGACGTCGAAGAAGGCGGTGCTGTGCCCGACGAAGCCCTGCGGGATGAGGGAGTAGAGCGGCTCGACCGTGCCCTTGTAGGCGCCCTCGGTGATCGCCGGGCGGTCGAGGACGGCGGCGACGGCCTGCCGTACGGCCTTGTCCGCCATGGGCGAGCCGGGCCGGACGTTGAAGTTGAGGTTGCGGATCTCGGCGCTCTCCGCCTCGGTGATCCGGGTCCCGTCCTCCGTGCCCAGGGACGCGATGAAGTTCGGCGGGAGCTGCCGGTGCGTCACCTGGACCTCCTTCGCCTTCCAGGCGTTGGCGAGGTCCTCGGACTGGCCGAAGTACTTCACCAGGACCGTGTGACCGGTCTTGGTGACGGCGCCCCTGTACCGCGGGTTGGGCTCCAGGCGGGCGGACTCGCCCTCCTTGTACTCCTTGAGGACGTACGGCCCCGAGCCGTCGACCGCGGAGTCCGTCCGCAGCCTGTTGGCCGGGTAGTGGTCCTTGTCCACGATCGAGCCGGCGCCCGTGGCCACCTTCAGCGGGAACGTGGCGTCACGGCCGCTCAGGTGGAAGGTGACGGTACGGCCCTCGGCCGAGACGTTCTTCAGGGTCGGGAAGAGCGGCTGCGGACCGACGTCGGTCTTGATGCGCAGCATCCGCTCGAAGGAGTACTCGACGTCCTCGGCGGTGATCTTGCGCCCGCTGGCGAAGGTGAGGTCGTCGCGGAGCGTGCACTGGTACGTGGTGAGCTTGGTGCCCACGAACTTGCAGCTCTCGGCGGCGTCCGGCACCGGCTGGGAGAGGCCCGGCTTGAACGTCAGCAGCGACTGGAAGACGTTGCTGTACATGGCCCAGGAGCCGGCGTCGTAGGCGCCCGCCGGGTCGAGTGAAGTGACCTCGTCGGTCGTGCCGACGGTGATCGGATCGGTCCGGACGCCGTCGGAGGGCAGGAGTTGCCACCCCCCCACTCCGGCGGCCACCAGTACTCCACAAGTGATGAGGATCCGCAGACGGACCGTCGACCGCATTGCCGTGCTTCCTTTTTTTGAGACCACCCCAGATGCGACGGCCCCCGGAAAACGTCGCGCTGGCTGCATCCCATCACACGGCTTTCACATGGGGAAGGGAAAATTTTCACACGACAGGTATATGTCCGGGATATGAGAATTTAAGTCGATGAGCAGCACGTATCGCTCTCGGCGCGGGGAGTGACGGCGTCCGGTCAGGCCTGTTTCGAGGCGAGTTCGACGATCGTGATGTCGGAGGGCGCCCCGACCCGGACCGGAGGCCCCCAGGCGCCCGCGCCCCGCGAGACGTACAGCTGCGTGTCCCCGTACCGCTCCAGGCCGGCGACGGTCGGGTTGGCGAGCTCGGCGAGGTAGTTGCCGGGCCAGAGCTGGCCGCCGTGGGTGTGCCCGGAGAGCTGGAGGTCCACGCCGTGGCGTACGGCGTCGTGGACGACGATCGGCTGGTGCGCGAGGAGCACCGCGGCGCGGGCCCGGTCGCGGTCGCCGAGGGCCCGCGCGAAGTCGGGGCCCTCGCCCTCGCTCTCCCCCGCGACGTCGTCGACGCCGGCGAGGTCGAAGCCGGCCGGGATCTCCACGCGCGCGTTGCGCAGCGGACGCAGGCCGAGCTCGCGGACGTGGTCGACCCAGGCGTCGGCGCCCGAGAAGTACTCGTGGTTGCCGGTCACGAAGAAGGAGCCGTGACGGGCCCGGAGCCGGGCGAGCGGCTCGGCGGCCGGGCCGAGGTTCTCGACGGTCCCGTCGACGAGGTCGCCGACGACGGCGATCAGGTCGGGCTGGGCGGCATTGATCGAATCGACGATCCGCTGGGTGTGGGCGCGGCCCAGGATCGGCCCGAGGTGGATGTCGGACACGACGGCGATCCGGTAACCGTGCGCGGCGCGCGGGATCTTGGCCAGCGGCACGGTGACCCGCTTGACCCGGGGCCCGCGCAGCACACCGTACGTCCCGTACCCGACGGTCCCGACGGCGACGGCGGCCGCGGCCCCCCCGACGACCCGGGAGACGAACAGCCGCCGGGAGAGGTTGGACTCCCGCGGCTCGGTCACCGGAGCGGGTACGGGCTCCGCCGCTTCGGCCACGGGCACGGATACGGGCTCCGCCGGGGCGGCGGCTCGGCGGCCCGTCCAGGCGCGCAGGAGCGGCCGGACGGCCTCGCCGACGAGCAGGGCCAGGACCAGGTACAGGAGCACGGCGAGCCAGAGGAACCCCGGCCAGGCCACCGTCTGCTGGAGCAGGAAGGGCGCGCCCGCCCGCGAGGAGACCAGGGCCGCGAGCGAGAGCAGCGGCAGGACCACGACGGCGGCCGTGCCGAGCCGGCGCGCGAGGCTCCCGGCCACCGTGACGTCACGCACGAGACGCCGCCACACGTACCAGTGGACCGCCCCGAGCAGCGCGAGCACCACGACCAGGACCAGCAGAAAGACGACCACGCCCCCCGGAACCCCTCTTCTAGGCGTCCGCGCGGCGCGCGGCGCGCACCCCGCGCAACCCGATCACACCGATCGCCGTCCCCAGGACAAAGGACGTGACGGCAAGCAGCAGATGAACCCAGAAGTAGGCCGTCGGGTCGCCGGCGTCGTCGAAGGCGAGGCCGCTCCCGTCGTTCCAGAGGTTCTTGACGAAAGTGACCCAGATGAACCAACTCCATGCCCCGAACGCGAGCAGGAACCAGGAGACGCGGCGGCTGAGCTTCATGACCCCAGTATCACCGTCGGCCTCCCGGTCCCCGCTTCCGGGTGGACGGGCGCGGGTGAACCGCCTGCCGGGGTTCGGATCGGTTGTGCGTACCTGTACGTTCTCGACCGTGTCTGCTTCGAAGAAGACCGCTTGGGCGGTCACCGCTGCTGTGCTCCTGCCGCTCGTCACCGCCGCGCCCGCGGCGCACGCGGACGGGAAGGACGGGAAGGACAAGCAGCCCAAGCCTCCCGCCGTGATGTCCAAGGTCGGCGGTGACCTGCTCAGCAAGCCGGGGACGCAGGTGCGGCTCGGTCCCGGTGCCCCGGTGCTGCCGAAGGAGCTGTCCGGCCGCTCCTGGATCGTCGCGGACGCGGAGAGCGGGCAGATCCTCGCCGCGCACAACGCGCACTGGCGGCTCGCCCCGGCCTCCACGCTCAAGATGCTCTTCGCGGACACCCTGCTGCCGAAGTTCCCCAACAAGACGCAGAACCACCTGGTCACCACCGCGGACCTGGCCGGGATAGGGGACGGCTCCAGCCTGGTCGGCATCAAGGAGAAGCAGACCTACAGCGTCCGCGACCTGTGGCTCGGGGTGTTCCTCCGCTCCGGCAACGACGCCGTGCACGTGCTGACCAGCATGAACAACGGTCTCCAGCAGACCGTGCAGGACATGAACGACCAGGCGGTCGAGCTCCAGGCCCTCGACACCCACGTGGTCTCCCCGGACGGCTACGACGCCCCGGGCCAGGTCTCCTCCGCGTACGACCTGACGCTCATCGCCCGCCACGGGATGCAGAACGCGGACTTCCGCGCGTACGCCGCCACGGCCCGCGCCGCCTTCCCCGGCGAGGCCAAGCCGGGCAAGAAGCGCGAGACCTTCGAGATCCAGAACACCAACCGGCTCCTCACCGGAGACATCGGCGTCGCCCCGTACCAGGGCATCGCGGGGGTCAAGAACGGCAACACCACGCACGCGGGCGCCACCTTCACCGGGGTCGCCGAGCGGGGCGGCAGGGTCCTGCTCGTCACCGTCATGAACCCCTCCTCGGAGGAGCAGCACGCGGTCTACCGGGAGGCCGCCCGGCTGCTCGACTGGGGCTTCGCCGCCTCCGGGAAGGTGACGCCGGTGGGCGAACTGGTGCCGCCGCTGTCGGCGCGCACGGCGTCCCCCACCCTGGAGGACGTCACGGCTCCGGCGGCCGGGAAGGACGCCCCGCAAAAGCCGGTCCACGCGGCCGCCCCCGCCGTGAGGTCCGGCGGGATGGGGATCGCGCTGGCCGTGGCGGGTGGTGTCCTCGTCCTGCTGGCCGCGGCCGGCTTCCTGGTCAACCGCCGCTGGCCGCTGGCCGGGGCGGCGGCGGCGACCCGTCGGCGCCGTTCCCCGTCCCCCGAGGAGTCCCCCGAGGAGTCTCCGGAGAAGTCCCGGGAGGAGTCTCCGGAGGAGACCCCGGCCCCGGCTCCGACTCCGACCCCGGCTCCGGAGCCGAAGGGCTCTTCCGACGTGACTCCGTAGCCGTCCAGGCCGCGCAGAACAGCAGCAGTTTCGCGGTGAAGTTGATCCAGAGGAGCAGGGCGACCGGGACGCCGAACGCCCCGTACATCGACTTCGCCGCGACCCCCTTCATGTAGCCGCCGAGCAGCAGCTTCAGCAGCTCGAAGCCGACCGCGCCCATCAGTGCCGCCGTCACGAGGTCCCGGCGGCCCGGTTCGACGCCCGGCAGCAGCGTCAGCACGTACAGCAGGATCAGGAAGTCGGCGACGACGGCGACGAGGACGGCGGCCACCTGGAGCAGGATGCCGCCCGCTCCTCCGCCCGAGATGCCGAGCCGGTCGGCGCTCCAGCCGACGGCGGTGGAGCCGAGCCAGGACGCGGCGAGCGAGCCGAGCGCGACGCCGCCGAGACCGAGGAGGATCAGCGCGTCCTTGCCCTTGAGCAGGATCGGGTTGCCCTCGACGCCGTCGAGCCCCCAGACCGCGCGCAGGCACTCCCGCATGGAGCCGATCCAGCTGATGCCGGTGACGAGCAGGACGGCGCCGGCGACGATCCCGATCGTGCCGGCGTTGGCGACGAGCCCGCCGATGTCGAGCTGATCGGAGATGCCGGGGACCTGGTCGCCGATCTTCTTCTCGATGGTGTCGAGCTGGTCGTCGGTGAGGAGCGCGGCGCCGATCGCGGCGGCGACCGTGATCAGCGGGAAGAGGGCGATGAAGGAGACGAAGGTGATCGCGGCGGCGAGCCGCGTCCAGTGCGCCGCGTCGAGGGTCTCGTACGCGTGCCAGCCGTGGGTCCGCATGAGGCGGGCGACCCACGGGCCGATGACGGGGAGTCTGGTCAGCCAGTCCATGTCGTACGTCTGCTCCTCGCGCCGTCGATCACTCGGTCACTCAGGTACGAGAATCCCCCGCCGGGGCTCGGGGACCCGCGACCGACATCCCGTACGGCGCGGACGGTGCCGGACCGTGGGGGTTCTTTCCCGGTGCTCCTTGCGTTCCTTCGGGCATCCGTTCCGACGAGCCGCTCCGTAATACCGGCATAAGCGCCATATCCGGCTATACGGTCACCTCCATGGCTGTCGAGACCCGCGTCCCGGACGAAGACTGCGAAGCGATCAGCGGCTGGGGCCGCACCGCCCCCACCCTCGCGCGCGTGCACCGGCCCCGCGGGCACGCCGAGGCCGTCGAGGCCGTCCTCGCCCCCGGCCGCCGGGGCGTCGTCGCCCGTGGCCTGGGCCGCGCGTGCGGCGACGCCGCGCAGAACGCCGGCGGCACCGTCCTCGACATGAGCGGCTTCGACCGGATCCTGGCCGTCGACACCAGCGCCGGGCTCGTCGTCTGCGAGGCGGGCGTCACCCTGCACCGGCTGATGGAGGCGCTGGTGCCGTTCGGCTGGTTCGTCCCCGTCGCCCCCGGCACCCGGTACATGACCGTCGGCGGCGCGATCGGCGCTGACGTCCACGGCGGGAACCACCCCGTCTCGGGCTCCTTCGGCCGGCACGTGACCGCGCTCGAACTCCTCACCGCCGACGGGCAGATCCGCACCGTGCCGCCGGGGACCCCGCTCTTCGACGCCACCACCGGCGGCCTGGGCCTGACCGGCGTGATCCTCTCGGCCACCCTGCGGCTGCTGCCCGTCGAGACCTCCCTGATGCGCGTGGACACCGAGCGCGTCCCCGACCTCGACGCGCTGATGGCCCGGCTCGCCGACGGCGGCCGGCGGTACCGCTACTCCGCCGCCCGGATCGACCTGCTCGCCCGGGGCGCCGCCACCGGCCGCGCCGTCCTGACCCGCGGCGACCACGTGCCGTACGACGCGCTGCCCCGCCGCCACCGGGCCCGCCGCACGCCGTTGGACTTCCGGCCGGGGCGGCTGCCCGCACCGCCGCCGTACGTCCCCGGCGGACTGCTCGGCCGCACGTCCGTCGGGCTCCTCAACGAGCTCTGGTACCGCGGGGCCCCGCGCGCCGCCACCGGCCGGCTCCAGTCGCTGCCGGCCTTCTTCCACCCCCTCGACGGCGTCCCCCACCGGAACCGGATCCACGGGCCCGAGGGCTTCGTCCGGTACCGCTTCGTCGTCCCGTACGGGCAGGAGGACGCCCTCCGGCGGATCGTGCGGCGGATCGCGGACCGGGGCCTCCCCTCCTTCCCCGCCGTCCTGAAACGGTTCGGCGCGGGCGACCCCGGCCCGCTCTCCTTCCCCCTCCCCGGCTGGGCCCTCGCCCTCGGCCTCCCCACCGGCCTGCCCGGGCTCGGGCACTTCCTCGACGCGCTCGACGAGGAGGTCGCGGGCGTCGGCGGCCGGGTCGACCTCGCCGACGACTCCCGGGTCCGGCCGGAGGCCCTGGCCGCGATGTACCCCCGGCTCGACGAGTTCCGGGCGCTGCGCGCGGCGCTCGACCCGCGGTCCGTCTTCACCTCGGACCTCGCCCGCCGTCTCGGCCTCTAGAGCCCCTGGAGCCTCTAGGACCTCCCGGACTTCAAGGAGTTCATGTGAAGGACGCCTTCGGTGCCCCGCAGTCGCTGCTCGTCCTCGGCGGCACCTCCGAGATCGGGCTCGCCACCGCCCGCCGACTGATCGCGCGCCGCACCCGCACGGTCCGGCTGGCGGGCCGCCCCTCCCCCGCGCTCACGGCCGCCGCGGACTCGCTGCGCGCGCTCGGGGCGGACGTGCGCGCCGTGCCCTTCGACGCGCTCGACACCGCGTCGCACGAGGAGCGGCTCGGGAAGGTCTTCGCCGAGGGGGACGTCGACATGGTGCTGCTCGCCTTCGGGGTCTTCGGCGACCAGGCGCGCGACGAGTCGGACCCGGTCGCCGCCGTCCGGGTCGCGCAGACCAACTACACGGGCGCCGTCTCGGCCGGTCTGGTGTGCGCGGGCGCGCTCCAGGCGCAGGGGCACGGTTCGCTGGTGGTGCTCTCGTCGGTGGCGGGCGAGCGGGCGCGCCGCGCCGACTTCATCTACGGCTCGTCGAAGGCGGGCCTCGACGCCTTCGCGCAGGGCCTGGGGGACGCGCTGCACGGCACGGGCGTGCACGTCATGGTCGTACGACCCGGGTTCGTGCGCTCGAAGGCGACGGCCGGGCTCGCGGAGGCGCCGCTCGCGACGACCCCGGAGGCGGTCGCGGGCGCGATCGAGCTGGGGCTGCGGCGGCGCTCGGAGACGGTGTGGGTGCCGGGCTCGCTGCGGATGGTGAGGGCGGCCGTACGGCACGTGCCGAGGCCGCTGTTCCGGCGTCTGCCGGTGTGACGTACGGCTCCGGGGCCCGTCCGGCGGATCAGGCCGTCGGCGTCGGGGTGTCGACCGGGCTGCCGCCCTGGGCGGGGACGGCGGCGATCGGGCGGCCGCTGCCGAACTCGTAGTCGTACAGCTTCCGCCAGACCCCGTCCGGGCCCTGCTCGTACAGCGCGAAGGAGCGGCAGGTCCAGGCCGCCTCGTACCCGGCGAGCTCCTCGAACGCCCGGTCCATCCCCTCCTCGGAGATGCCGTGCGCCACGGTGACGTGCGGGTGGTACGGGAACTGGAGCTCGCGCACCAGCGGCCCGGCCTCGTCGCGGATCCGGTGCTGGAGGCGGTGGCAGGGGGTGACGCCCTCCTCCACCTTCACGTAGACGACCGGGGAGAGCGGGCGGAAGGTCCCGGTGCCCTTGAGGCGCACGGGGAACGGCTGGTGCTCGGCGGCGACGCCCGCGAGGTGGGCCTCGATCTCCGGCAGCCGCTCCTCGGGGACCTCGGTCGGCGGGACCAGGGTGACGTGCGTGGGGATGCCGTACGCGGCCTGGTCCCCGAAGCCGGCGCGCCGCTCCTGGAGCAGGCTGCCGTAGGGCTCCGGGACCGCGATCGAAACGCCGAGCGTTACGGTCCCCACGTCGTTCTCCTCCGTCGTCCGTCGAAATGTGTACGGGTGGTGCAGCGCCAGTGTGCGGCCTGCACCGCCCTTTCGGCCAGGGTCCTCGGTCTCAGTGCTTGGCGGGCAGGAAGCCGATCCGCTCGTACGTCTGCGCCAGCGTCTCCGCGGCGACCGCGCGGGCCTTCTCCGCTCCCTTGGCCAGGACCGAGTCCAGCGTCTCCGGGTCGTCCAGGTATTCCTGGGTGCGGGCCCGGAAGGGCGTGACGAAGTCCACCATGACCTCGGCGAGATCCGTCTTCAGCGCGCCGTACATCTTGCCCTCGTAGCTCTTCTCCAGGTCCGCGACGGACGTGGCGGTGAGCGTGGACATGATGGTGAGCAGGTTGGAGACGCCGGCCTTGTTCTCCGGGTCGAAGCGGATCACCGTGTCGGTGTCGGTGACCGCGCTCTTGACCTTCTTCGCGGTGGTCTTCGGGTCGTCCAGGAGGTTGATGAGGCCCTTCGGCGTGGACGCCGACTTGCTCATCTTGATCGTCGGGTCCTGGAGGTCGTAGATCTTCGCCGTCTCCTTGAGGATGTACGGCCTGGGGATCGTGAACGTCTCGCCGAAGCGGCCGTTGAATCGCTCCGCGAGGTCGCGGGTCAGCTCGATGTGCTGGCGCTGGTCCTCGCCGACCGGGACCTCGTGGGCCTGGTAGAGCAGGATGTCCGCGACCTGGAGGATCGGGTACGTGAAGAGGCCGACGGTGGCGCGGTCGGCGCCCTGCTTGGCGGACTTGTCCTTGAACTGGGTCATGCGGGAGGCCTCGCCGAAGCCGGTGAGGCAGTTCATGACCCAGCCGAGCTGCGCGTGCTCGGGGACGTGGCTCTGGACGAAGAGGGTGCAGCGCTCCGGGTCGAGGCCGGCGGCGAGCAGCTGGGCGGCGGCGAGCCGGGTGTTGGCGCGCAGCTCGGCGGGGTCCTGCGGGACCGTGATCGCGTGCAGGTCGACGACCATGTAGAAGGCGTCGTGGGTCTCCTGCAGGGCGACCCACTGGCGGACGGCGCCGAGGTAGTTGCCGAGGTGGAACGAGCCTGCGGTGGGCTGGATTCCGGAGAGCACGCGGGGACTGTCAGAGGCCATGCACATCATTCTCTCAGGTGTGGGAACCGTTCCCCGACTGCCCGTCCGTCGAGGGTGCGCGGACGCGGTCACGGACGTGGTCTTCGACACGGACGCGGTCTTCGATACGGACGCGGTCTTCGATGAGACCGGGAACACGGCGCGGCCGGTGGCCCCGCGCTCCTGTGTGCCGGGAGCGCGGGGTCCTGCCCTGTCGTCAGACCGGGAGGCCCGGGGCGGGGTGGGCGGCCATGAGGTCGGCGACCTCGGCGCGGACCGTGCGGAGGGTGTCCTCGTCGCCCGCGCCGGCGGCGGTGACGGCGCGGTCGATCCACTCGGCGACCTTCACCATGTGGTCCGTGGTGAGGCCCCGGGAGGTGAGGGAGGGGGTGCCGATGCGGATGCCGGAGGGGTCGAAGGGCTTCCGCGGGTCGTAGGGGACGGTGTTGTAGTTGACGACGATCCCGGCCCGGTCGAGGGCCTTCGCGGCGATCTTGCCCGGGACCTGCTTGGGGGTGAGGTCGATCAGGATCAGGTGGTTGTCGGTGCCGCCGGAGACCAGGTCGAAGCCGCGGGCGAGGAGCGCCTCGGCGAGGGCCTCGGCGTTGGCGACGACGGCGTGGGCGTAGTCGCGGAAGGAGGGCAGGGAGGCCTCGCGGAGGGCGACGGCGATGGCGGCGGTGGTCTGGTTGTGGGGGCCGCCCTGGAGGCCGGGGAAGACGGCCTTGTCGAGGGCCTTGGCGTGCTCCTCGGTGGACATCAGCATGGCGCCGCGCGGGCCGCGGAGGGTCTTGTGGGTGGTCGTGGAGATCACGTCGACGTGGCCGACCGGGGACGGGTGGGCGCCGCCCGCGATGAGGCCGGCGATGTGGGCGACGTCGGCGACGAGGACGGCGCCGGACTCGCGGGCGATCTCGCCGAAGGCGGCGAAGTCGATGGTGCGGGGCAGTGCGGTGCCGCCGCAGAAGATGACCTTCGGGCGCTCCTTGAGGGCGAGGTCGCGGACCTGGTCGAAGTCGATGCGACCGGTGTCCTGGCGGACGCCGTACTGGACGCCCCGGAACCAGGTGCCGGTGGCGGAGACGCCCCAGCCGTGGGTGAGGTGGCCGCCCATGGGCAGGGCCATGCCCATGACGGTGTCGCCGGGCCGCGCGAAGGCGAGGTAGACGGCGAGGTTGGCCGGGGAGCCGGAGTAGGGCTGGACGTTGGCGTGGTCGACGCCGAAGAGGGCCTTGGCGCGCTCGATCGCGAGGGTCTCGACCTGGTCGATGTTCTGCTGGCCCTCGTAGTAGCGGCGGCCGGGGTAGCCCTCGCTGTACTTGTTCTGGAGGACGGTGCCGGAGGCTTCCAGCACGGCGGCGGAGACGTAGTTCTCGCTGGGGATGAGGCGCAGGGTCTCGGCCTGGAGCCGTTCCTCGGCGCCGACGAGGGCGGCGAGCTCGGGGTCGGCGGCGGCGAGCGCGGGGTGCTGCTGCGGGGCGGTCATGGTGGTGTCCTCCGGGCGTTCGGTGGAACGGTCCCGGGGCTGAGGTGCGCACGGGACCGGGATCCCGTGATGCCCAGGCGGGCGGCACCTCGTGTGGTGGAGCGCGCGCGGCTCCCCCGGGGTCGCTTCCCCGTACGCCAGTCGCCGTGCGTGTTTCCACAGTAGCTGGCGTGCCGCCGTCGAGGTTTCCCTGTCCGGCATCCGAGCGACGATAAGAAGGGGGCCACACGTACCCCCCGAGCCGCAGGACGAACGGAGATCCCGTGTCGAGGACAGAAGAGGCGATCGCTTCCGCGGACGCGCACAGCGCGCACAACTACCACCCCCTTCCGGTCGTCGTCGCCTCGGCGGACGGCGCCTGGATGACCGACGTCGAGGGCCGTCGCTACCTCGACATGCTCGCCGGGTACTCGGCGCTCAACTTCGGGCACGGCAACCGCCGTCTGATCGACGCGGCGAAGGCGCAGCTGGAGCGGGTGACGCTGACCTCGCGCGCCTTCCACCACGACCGGTTCGCCGAGTTCTGCGCGCGGCTCGCGGAGCTGTGCGGCAAGGAGGCGGTGCTGCCGATGAACACGGGGGCGGAGGCGGTCGAGACGGCCGTGAAGACCGCCCGGAAGTGGGGGTACGAGGTGAAGGGCGTGCCGGACGGGCACGCGAAGATCGTGGTCGCGGCGAACAACTTCCACGGCCGGACGACGACGATCGTGAGCTTCTCGACGGACCACGAGGCGCGGGACCACTACGGGCCGTACACGCCGGGGTTCGAGATCGTGCCGTACGGGGACCTGACGGCGATGGAGGCGGCGGTCACCGAGAACACGGTGGCCGTGCTGCTCGAACCGATCCAGGGCGAGGCGGGGGTCCTGGTCCCGCCGGCCGGTTACCTGGCGGGGGTGCGGGAGCTGACGCGCCGGCGGAACGTGCTGTTCATGGCGGACGAGATCCAGTCGGGCCTGGGCCGGACGGGGCGGACGTTCGCGTGCGAGCACGAGGGCGTGGTGCCGGACGTGTACATCCTGGGGAAGGCGCTGGGCGGCGGCGTGGTGCCGGTGTCGGCGGTGGTGGCCGACCGTGACGTGCTCGGGGTGTTCCGGCCGGGCGAGCACGGGTCGACGTTCGGCGGGAACCCGCTGGCGTGCGCGGTGGCCCTGGAGGTCATCGCGATGCTGCGGACGGGCGAGTTCCAGGAGCGGGCGGCGGAGCTGGGCGAGCACCTCCACGCGGAACTGGGGCTGCTCGTGGGCGGCGGCGCGGTGGAGACGGTGCGCGGGCGCGGGCTGTGGGCCGGGGTGGACATCGTGCCGTCCAGGGGCACGGGGCGGGAGATCTCGGAGAAGCTGATGGAACGGGGGGTTCTGGTGAAGGACACGCACGGGTCGACGATCCGGCTCGCGCCGCCGCTGGTGATCTCCAAGGAGGACCTGGACTGGGGTCTTGAGCAGCTGAGGGGGGTCCTCTCGGCCTGACGGCCGGGGCGGTGCCCCTCCCGCCTCCCGTGTGGGCAATCGTCCCGCTGGGGCGAGGGGGCGGGCGCCGCCCTGGCCGGCGCGCCCACAACGGGGGGGCGCCGCCCCGGCGGGCGCGTGCTCACAACGCGGGCGGCGGTCCGCAGCGAGGCGCGGCGGGTTACAGGATCACGTGCGGGAGGAAGCGGGCGTATTCGTCGGTGATGAGGCCCGTCGACTCCCGGATCCCCAGCCCCGCCGCCTCGTCCTCCACCACCCACGCCCCCAGCACCACCCGGTTGCCGTCGAAGTCGGGCAGGGGGGCCAGTTCCTGGTAGCAGCAGGCCTCCCCGTCCCGTACGAAGGGTTCCGTGCCGGCCTGGTGCAGGGTGACGCCCGCGCCCTCGCGGCCGAGCAGCGGCTTGGCGACCCAGCCGGTGGTGGAGGCGAGTTCGCGCGGCCCGTCGAGGTAGGCGGGCAGCAGGTTGGGGTGGCCGGGGTTCAGCTCCCACAGGATCGCGAGGAGCGCCTTGTTGGAGAGCAGCATCTTCCAGGCGGGTTCGATCCAGCAGGTCGTGCCGGTGCCGCCGCCGTTGTCGAGGGTGTCGAGGACGTGCGGGCCGAAGCGGTCGGTGGTCAGCCATTCCCACGGGTAGAGCTTGAAGCAGCTGCGGATGAAGCGGAGCCGGTCGTCCACGAAGCGGCGCGAGAGCCGGTCCCAGCCGATCCGTTCGACGGAGAGCGCCTCGGTGTCGAGTCCGGCCTGCTGGGCGGTCTCGCGCAGGTACGCGACCGTCATCAGGTCCTCGCCGAGTTCGTCGCCGTCCGAGTGGGCGAAGTGGACGGGACCGGGCGGGAGGAGGTGGGCCTGGCGCTTCCAGGCGTCGACGAGCCGCTCGTGGAGGGAGTTCCACTGGTCGGCGCCGGGGAATCGTTCCTCCATCCAGAACCACTGGGGGCTCGCCGCCTCCACCAGGGAGGTGGGGGTGTCGGCGTTGTACTCCAGCATCTTGGCCGGGCCCGTGCCGTCGTAGCGGAGGTCGAAGCGGCCGTACAGGGAGGGGAGTTCGGCCCGCCGCCGCCAGGACTCGGCTACCAGGCCGGCCAGCTTGGGGTCGGTGATCCCGAGTTCGGCGAAGCGGTCGTGTTCGACGATGTGCGCGGCCGCCGTCAGGCACAGCGCGTGCAGTTCCTCGACGACCTCTTCCAGGGCCTCGACCTCGGGCAGCGAGAAGGAGTAGTACGCGCTCTCGTCCCAGTACGGGCGCAGCGAGCCGTCCGGGTAGCGGGTCAGGGGGTAGACGAGCCCCTGCTCCTCGACCGTCCGCTGCCAGTCGGGCCGGGGCTCGGTGGTGTGGCGTTCCATGGTGTCGTGCCCGTCTCAGCCGCCGCCGGTGCCGGAGCAGCCGAAGCCGCCGCTGTCGACGGCGGTCTTGTCGAAGCTGCCGCCGCTGACGCGCTGGTCGCGGACGGATCCGCCGTAGTAGTACGCGCCCCGGGTGGTGCTGTCGTTGTCGTCGTCGCTTCCGCCGCCGCTCTCGCAGCGGTAGCTGGGCAGTTCCTCCCGGGTCAGCGGGTCCACGCACCGCCGGTCCGGCTCCGAACCGCACGCGGTGATCGTCGCCGCGAGCACACCCATCCCGCCGAGCACCACCGTGCTGGACCTCAGCCTGCGCATGTCCGTCGCCTCCCCTTCACCGCGTCACGTCCGCCGCGACCGCACAGTGTAGGCCGGTGATTTCCGGCCTCACCCCCTAGAGTCGTTTCGTGCTACTCGGGATGATTTGCGCACTGGCCTCGTCCGTCTGCTTCGGCGCGGCATCGGTCCTCCAGGCGATGGGGGCCCGCGCCGCCGAGCCCGGGACGGGCGGCGGCGTCGATGTCGCGCTGATGTGGCGGGCCCTGCGGCAGTGGCGCTATCTCGCCGGTCTCGGGATGGACGGTCTGGGCTTCGTCCTGCAGATCGTGGCCCTGCGGACGCTGCCCATCTACGTGGTGGGCGCGGCCCTCGCCGCCAGTCTGGCGGTCACGGCGGTCATCGCCTCCCGGGTGCTGAAGGTGCGGCTGAGCCGGGTGGAGTGGGCGGCCGTGGCCGTGGTCTGCGCGGGGCTCGCGATGCTGGCGCTGGCCTCCGGCAAGGAGGGCCACCGGGACGGCTCGGAGGCGCTGCGCTGGGCGCTGCTCGGGATCTCCTTCGGCGTCCTGCTGCTGGGCGTCGGGGCGGGCCGGCTGCCGGAGCGGCCCCGGGCGCTGGTCCTCGGCCTCGGGGCCGGGTTCGGCTTCGGGGTGGTGGAGGTGGCGGTCCGGCTGATCGACGGCATCGACTTCGCCGATCCCGTCTGGTACGCGCTCCTCGTCGGCGGCGGGGCCGCGTTCGTCCTGCTGACCTCGGCGCTCCAGCGCGGCTCGGTGACCACGGCGACGGCGGGCGCGGTGCTCGGCGAGACGATCGGGCCCGCGATCGTCGGGGTGGCCTGGCTCGGGGACCGCACCCGGGAGGGGCTCGGCTGGCTGGCGATCGTCGGTTTCGCCGTGGCGGTGGCGGGCTCCCTGACGCTGGCCCGCTTCGGCGAGGCCCCGGCCCCGGCCTCGGCCCCGGAGTCCGCCACGCTGTAGCGACCCTTACGGCAGCACCCCGCACAGGGCCCGGAGTGCGCCCTGCCAGCCGCTGTCGGGGGGTGTGGCGTAGCCGACGACGAGGCCGTCGAGGGTGGGCGGCACCGTGGGGCGGCGGAACCGGTTGACGCCCTGGACGGCGAGGCCGCGCCAGGCGGCGGCCCGCAGGGTCGCCTGCTCGGTGCCGGCCGGGAGGGCCAGGACGGCGTGGAGGCCGGCCGCGATCCCGCTGACCCGGGTCTCCGGTGAGTGGGTCGCGACGGCCGCCACCAGCTGGTCGCGGCGGCGCCGGTAGCGCAGCCGCATCGCCCGTACGTGCCGGTCGTACGCCCCCGAGCGCAGGAACTCGGCGAAGGCCAGCTGGTCCGGCGCGCTCGACGTCCAGTCCACGGCTCCCTTCGCCGCCGCCACCTCCTGCGCCAGCTCCTGCGGCAGGACCATCCAGGCGAGGCGGAGGCCGGGCGCCAGGGACTTGCTGGCGGTGCCGAAGTAGACGACGCGGTCGGGGTCGAGGCCCTGGAGGGCGCCGACCGGCTGCCGGTCGTAGCGGAACTCCCCGTCGTAGTCGTCCTCCAGGACGAAGCCGCCGGAGGCGCGCGCCCAGTCGACAGCGGCCGCCCGCCGGTCGGGGGGCAGGGCGCCGCCCAGCGGGTACTGGTGGGCGGCCGTCATGAGGACGGCCCCGCAGCCGTCGAGCCCGGCCAGCTCCTCGGTCCTCGTGCCGCGCTCGTCGAAGCCCAGTGCGGGGGTGCCGAGTCCGGCCCGGCGCAGGAGGTCGTCGTGGAGCCAGAGGCCGTACGACTCGACGGCCACGTCCCGTACGCCCCGGGCCCGCAGCACCTCGCCGATCAGCGTCAGGCCGTGCACGAAGCCGGAGCAGATCACGATCCGCTCGGGTCGGGCGTGCACGCCCCGGGCGCGGGCGAGGTACTCGGCGAGCGCGGTGCGCAGTTCGGGCCGGCCGCGCGGATCGCCGTACCCGAAGGCCTCGTTGGGGGCGTCGATGAGGGCCCGGCGGTACGCCTTGAGCCATTCGGCGCGCGGGAAGGAGGCGAGATCGGGGGTGCCGGACTGGAGGTTGTGCACGAGTGCGGCGGTCCGGCCGCGACCGGTGCCGGACGACGGTGGCGAAGGGGGTCTCCCCTGCTCCGGCGAAGCCGAGAGCTTGGGGAGGGACGGCGCCGGGGGGCGGGGCGCGGCGCGGCGGGCGACGCGGGTCCCGGAGCCCTGCCGGGCGGTGAGCCAGCCCTCGGCGACGAGTTCGGCGTAGGCGTCGGCGACGGTGTTGCGGGCCATGCCGAGGTCGGCGGCGAGCGAGCGGGAGGACGGCAGCCGGGTGCCGGCCTCCAGGCGACCGCTGCGGACCGCCTCCCGCAGGGCGTCCATCAGGCCCGCGCGGAGCCGGGTGCCACGGAGTTCCAGGTGGAGGTCGGAGCCGAAAGTGGCCCAGTCGTTCGCCATGGAAATGGACCATACAGCTGAGCCAACGGCTTCGTACGGTGGTCGGCATGACGACGACGGAATCGACCGAGCAGACCGCGTACGCCCACGAGCACGCGCCCCGCCTCCCCCTCGCCGAGCACCTCCCCGAGTTCTACCGGGCGATGATCCGGCTGGAGACGGCGGCCGCGAAGGACATCGACCCGACCCTGTACCACCTGATCAAGCTCCGCGCCTCGCAGGTCAACCGCTGCGCGTTCTGCATCGACATGCACAGCAAGGACGCGCTGGCCGAGGGCGAGAGCATCGAGCGGATCGTTCAGCTCTCCGCCTGGGAGGAGTCCCGGCACTTCTACACCGAGCGCGAACTCGCCGCGTTCGCCCTGACCGAGGCCGTCACCGTCCTCACCGACGGCTTCGTGCCCGACGAGGTGTACGCACGGGCCGCCGCGCACTTCGACGAGACCGAACTCGCCCGGGTCATCGCCGCGATCGTCACGATCAACGCCTGGAACCGGATCGGCGTCACGACGCGCATGACGCCGGGCCACTACACCCCGAAGTCCGCGTCGTGAGCACCCCGGTGAACGCCTCGGAGGCCGCTTCGGAGGCCGCTTCGGAGGCCGCTTCGAAGAGCGCCGAGGTCCTCCGCGCCCTGCACCACGACCGCGCGGCCGGCGTCCCGCTCGTGCTGCCCGGCCCGTGGGACGCGGCGAGCGCCCGCGCCTTCGAGGCCGCCGGCTTCCCCGCCCTCGCCACCCCGAGCGCCGCCATCGCCGCGTCCCTCGGCCACGAGGACGGGGCGACGCCCGCCGACGAGATGTTCGCCGCCGTGGCGCGCATCGTCCGGGCCGTGTCCGTCCCCGTCACGGCGGACCTGGAGGGCGGCTACGGACTGTCCGCCGCCGAACTCGTCGAGCGGGTACGGGAGACCGGCGCGGTCGGCGTGAACCTGGAGGACAGCGACGCCACGGGCGGTCTCAAGGACCCCGAGGCACACGCGGAGTGGCTGGCGGAGGTACGGGCGGCGGCCGGACCCGGGCTCTTCGTGAACGCGCGCATCGACACGTACCTCCGCGAGGACGTCGTCGACCCCGCCGGGGAGGCGCTCGTCCGCGCCCGCCTCTACGCGGCGGCGGGCGCGGACTGCGTGTACCCGATCAAGGCCCCGACCGCCGACCTGCCGGGCCTGCGGGCGGCCCTCGGCGACCTGCCGGTCAACGCCCTGTCCCTCCCGGACGGCCCGTCCTTCGCCGAACTCGGCCGCCTGGGCGCGACCCGCGTCACCTTCGGGCCCGGCCTGCTCTTCCGGTCCCTGCACGCGCTCGCGGACCTGGCGGCCGAGGTGCGGGCCCAGGCTCAGTAGGCACCGGGCCGGAAGAACTCCAGGGCCACGCGGAGCCGTTCGCGCTGCTTCGGCCAGTCGGCGTCCGGACCGGCGGCCAGGATCGCGTACTGGTTGCCGTCCTGGGCGGTGAAGGCGCGGTCGACGACCTTGCGGCGGCCGCCCTCACGGTCGTACGCGTACACGAGCTCGGCGGAGTCGGCGGGCGCGTCGGGCTCGCCCGTGACCCGTCCGAGGCTGACCTCGGTGTAGCCGGGCTTGTTGGTCCGGCCGTCCTCGGAGGCGCCGCGCAGCGCCTCGTACGGCGTCATGCCCGCCTCCTGGATGACGAAGACCTGGATCAGGCTCCGCCCGTCCGGCGCGTTGTAGAACACGCCCTGCTCGGACTCGGTGCGGTTCCAGCCCTCGGGGACGGCGATCGTGAAGCCCTTGAGGTCCTCCTGGGCGCGGTAACCGGGCGGGGGCACGTCGTCCAGGGGCGTGGACGTGCCGGACGGGGACTCCGAGGGGGTCTCCGACGGGGCCTCGGAGGTCGGCCGGCCCGTCTCCGCCGTGGCCGAGACGGAGGCCGGGGGGCCCGCCGCCGGGCCCGTCCCGTTCTCGCTGCGGCCCCAGACCAGCCAGGCGCCCACGGAACCCGCCGCGAGGACGGCCACCGCCACCCCGGCCGCCAGGACGACCCGCGAACGGGCCCGGGGCGCCGGGACGGGCGGCGCGGGGTACTGCCAACCACCGGCGTCGGGGGCGTATCCCGGGGGCCCCGGCAGGTGACCCGGGCCGTGGTCCGGCGCGTACTCCGGAGGAGGAGGCGGCGGAGCGACGGGCCCGGCGGCCCCGGTGGTCCCAGCGACCCCGGCGCCACCGGCGACCCCGGCGGCCTGCGGAGCCGGAGGCCCGACGGGGACCACGGGCCCGGCTGCCCCAGCGCCCCCCGGGGCCACGGGCCCGGCGGACCCCACACCCCCCGGAACCACGGGCCCACCGGCCCCAGCCCCCTCCGAGACCACAGGTCCACCGGCCCCAGCCCCCTCCGGGACCACAGGACCGGTCGGGCCTCCCTCCGGGACCACCGGACCGGTCGGGCCTCCCTCCCACGTGGGGGCGGGTGTGCTCTCCGTCGTCCCGCTCTCCCAGCTCTGCGTCTCGTCGTTCCAGCGGGCCCCGCCCGCCGGAACGCCCCCGTGACCGCTCATCTCACCCTCCGAGCAGGGCGCCGACGGCCTGCCCCACGGCCACGCCCGAGGCGAGGATCCCGGTCACCGCGCCCGCGTCCGTGAGGGCGCGGCGCAGGGCGGCGAGCCGTCCGGTGCCCGCGCGTCCGGTGCCCTCGATCTCGTCCTCGGCGTCGGAGAGTTCGGCGTCGAGCGCGGTCGTCTGCTCGGAGGGGACGACGCCCTCCAGGTCGGCGCGGAGCCGGCGGATGGCCCGGAGGAGCTCCTCCTGCCGGGCGTCACGGGCGGGCTGCGTGCCGTTCACCGTGCTGGTGACGGTGTTGTGGTCGCCGATGGTGACGTTCCCGCTGGTGTTGGTGACGTGAATGCCGCCACGGTCGCGGGAGTTCCCTGTCTCAGCCACGGTCGCCTCCGGTCGTGGAAGTGGTGAAGGTCTTGCTGGTGACGGTGTTGTGGTGCCCGACGGTGACGTTCCCCTTGGTGTTCTCGATGAACGTGCCGCCCTCGGCCACGTGGACGATCTTCTGCTCGAACTCGGCGGTCTCGTAACCGGCTTCGCGGAGCGCGAGCGTCACGCCGTTCGCGACACGGTCCTGCACGCTCTTCAGGTAGCGGCTGACGTCCATCTCCTGGAAGAGGGAGGCCTCGTCGTCGGAGCCGAGCTCGCGGATCGAGATCCACGGCCCCTCGGGCAGCGCGCCCGCGTGACCGGCGGTGAGCACCCGCCACAGCTGGGCGAGCGCGCGCCAGAGCGTGACCACGGCCTGCCCGGCCGAGCGCGGGGTCTGCCCGAGCGCCCAGACGGCCTTGCCGAAGTGGTGGTTGTGCCGGTAGCGGTGGGCGATCCGGTCGGCGTACCGGTAGAGCCGCTTCACCGGCCGCAGGACGTGCGGGGCGACCTCCAGCATCAGCATGCCGCCCTGGGTGTGGACGCGGACGAAGACCGTGGTGACGATCTCCTCGCCCCAGCCGCCGACCCGGATGCGGAGGAAGTGACGGCGGGTCTCGCCGCCCTCCTCGATGGCGCGCGAGCGGTGCGCCTCGAAGTCCTCGGGGGTGTACGGGGCGGCCGTGCGGGCCGGCAGTCCGTCGACGGGCAGGAAGACGACCTCGTCGATCTCCAGCTCGCGCAGCCGGTCCCGTACGGCCGCCTGGAGCTGCGGCGAGCCGTGGAGGGAGGGCACGCGGAGCGCCTCCAGGAGGGGGACGACGTGCCGCAGGACGGCGCTGTTGTCGAGCGGTTCGGGCGCCTTGCCGTCGAGGTTCTTGCGGGGGCGCAGCTCGACGGAGAGCGACCAGGGCTCGTACGGGGAGCCGGCGCCGCAGAAGGGGACGTCGGCGTCGTACATGATCAGCCGGGCGTGCTGTTCGACCCGGATCCGGTCGCGCAGCCGGCGGAAGCGGGCGCTCTCGGTCTGCTCGGCCGGGTCGGAGCGCTGGTCGGCGAAGCGCTCGCGGGACAGCTCCTGGGTGAGCGCGCGGGCGAACTGGCCGCGCTGGGCGGCCACCGCCCAGGCCACGAGGAGCGGCACGGCGATGGTGATCCACACCTCCAGCGGACCGATGCCCCACATCTCCTGGGCGGCGAGTTCGACCGCGAGGCCGACGAACTCTCCGGCCTCGCCGGTTTCGCCGAGGAACTCCCAGCCGGACCCGTCGTCGCCGAACGCCAGGAAGAAGAGCAGCAGCGCGGACTGGACGAACATCAGCCGCCCGTACCAGCGCAGCAGGAACGCGGAGACGATCCGGTAGACGGGGGCGGTGGCGGACCGGCCGCGCACCCAGCGGGCGATGCCGAGCACCAGGAAGGGTGTGAGGAGGAGCGCGATCAGGCCCTTGGTGAGGGGGATCGCGACGATCCAGAGGGCGAGGACGCCGGCGGCCCAGCCGAGTTCGACGCGGCGGGCGCGCAGCGCGTGGGCGAGGACGCGGCTCGCGTCGTAGCCGAGGGAGGGGGCGGCGAAGCGCTCCTCGTGGACGTACAGCTGATCGATGACCGCGTCACGGAATCCGTCGTCGAGGTACGTACCGGCGCAGAGCATGCGGGTCGCCTCGCTGGCGGCCGGTAAGCGGCGCGGGTCGACGGCGGACGACGGTCCGCCGGACTGGTGGGGTACGAACGACTGCGGCAAAACTCCCCCGATGGTGTGGAACCGTCCATGTTTCCGGCCCAGTTGGCCGGGAACCGAGGGGACAGCATAGGGGAGGCGGGAGTTCCGTGTCGGCCCGGAAAACGACGCCCCCGGGCCGTACGGTCGGTCGTACGGTCCGGGGGCGCCGGGAGTGTGAAGCTGCGGTCAGCTTCAGATCAGGCCGAGCTCGCGAACGGCGTCGCGCTCCTCGGAGAGCTCCTTCACGGAGGCGTCGATGCGGGCGCGGGAGAAGTCGTTGATCTCCAGGCCCTGGACGATCTCGTACTTGCCGTCCTTGCAGGTGACGGGGAAGGAGGAGATGAGGCCCTCGGGCACGCCGTAGGAGCCGTCGGACGGGACGCCCATGGAGGTCCAGTCGCCCTCGGCGGTGCCGTTGACCCAGGTGTGGACGTGGTCGATGGCGGCGTTGGCGGCGGAGGCCGCGGAGGACGCGCCACGGGCGTCGATGATCGCGGCGCCGCGCTTGGCGACGGTCGGGATGAAGTCCTCGGCCAGCCAGGCCTCGTCGTTCACGATCTCGGCGGCGTTCTTGCCGGCGACCTGCGCGTGGAAGATGTCCGGGTACTGGGTCGCGGAGTGGTTGCCCCAGATGGTGAGGCGCTTGATGTCCGTGACCGAGGAACCCGTCTTCTTGGCCAGCTGCGTCAGCGCGCGGTTGTGGTCCAGGCGGGTCATCGCGGTGAAGCGCTCGGCCGGGACGCCCTTGGCGGCGGACTGGGCGATCAGGGCGTTGGTGTTGGCCGGGTTGCCGACGACGAGGACCTTGATGTCGTCCGCGGCGTGGGCGGCGATGGCCTCGCCCTGCGGCTTGAAGATGCCGCCGTTGGCGGCGAGCAGGTCGCCGCGCTCCATGCCCGGGCCGCGCGGGCGGGCGCCGACGAGCAGACCGATGTTGGCGCCCTCGAAGCCCTTGTTCGGGTCGTCGAAGATGTCGATGCCCTTGAGCAGCGGGAAGGCGCAGTCATCGAGCTCCATGGCGGTGCCCTCGGCGGCCTTCACGCCCTGGGGGATCTCGAGGAGGCGCAGCTTGACCGGCACGTCCGCGCCGAGCAGGTGGCCGGAGGCGATGCGGAAGAGCAGCGCGTAGCCGATCTGGCCGGCCGCGCCGGTCACGGTGACATTCACGGGAGTGCGGGTCATGGCGATCTCCGTAAGACAGCTGGCGGTGGGGGTCCCTGCCCCTGGTGCGGGATAGCTCTCTTGATCGATCGGTGTCTCGACATGAAGAGATATCCAGCGGTCAGGCTATCCGACCCGGACCCCCGCGAATCCCCAACCCCTTGTGGTCCGGCTCACTGCCACCCGTCCGGGGACCGTCATCCGCCCCGACGCCGGGCCGAGGTGGCGGAATGGTCACTTCCGTGCCACAGCGCCCCGACGGAGCTTGAACCGGCTTGGTCCGTACATGACCCTTGATCGTGACGGCGCCCGCCCTCCCACGGGGGAGAGGGCGGGCGCCGTGCTTCACATGGGGGGCGGCTACGTCACCGTCAGGTGGAGCACGTCCTCCAGGAACGGGATCCGCAGCCACGGCTCCGGCTGCACCATGAGCGCGAGCAGCACGATCAGGCCGCCCATCACCCCGTACGTGATCATGTCCGTGAAGCGGGAGCGGACGGCCAGCATGCCGACGGACGGCAGCGCCCGCCGCAAGGCCGCGCCCGTGAGGAGCGCCGCGCCGACCAGGATCGCCCCGACCCGGAAGGCCTGCGGGAACGGATCCGTCCCCACCACGAGCAGGCCGAGCCCCGCGAGCACGAGGACGGTGAGCAGCGGCCACTGGCGCGCGGGCGCCGGCGCGTCGCCGGGGGCCGCCCGGCCGCCGCCCTCGGGGCGCGCGGTGTCGGTGGTGAGCCGCTGCCGCGGACCGCGCTTCGCCCCGCCCTCCGCCGCGCCGCCCGCGTCCGTACCGTCGACGGTTTCCGTACCGCCCGCGGTGTCCGCGCTCTCCACGACGTCCGCGCCGTCCGGGTTGCCGGGCGTCCCCGGGGTCCCGGAGGTCACCTCAGAGCGCCGCGGCCGCGCGCTCGGCGGCCTCGACGACGTTGACGAGGAGCTGCGCACGGGTCATCGGGCCCACGCCGCCGGGGTTCGGGGAGATCCAGGCGGCCACCTCGGCGACGCCCGGGTCCACGTCGCCGACGATCTTGCCCTCGCCGTTGCGGGAGACGCCGACGTCGAGGACGGCCGCGCCCGGCTTCACGTCCTCCGGCTTGATCAGGTGCGGCACGCCGGCCGCCGCGACGATGATGTCGGCGTTGCGCAGGTGCGCCGAGAGGTCCCGGGTGCCGGTGTGGCACTGGGTCACGGTCGCGTTCTCGGAGCGACGGGTCAGGATGAGCGGCATCGGGCGCCCGATGGTGACACCGCGGCCGACGACCACGACCTCGGCGCCGTTGATCTCCACGCCGTGGGCGCGGAGCAGGGTGACGATGCCGTTCGGCGTGCAGGGCAGCGGCGCGGGCTCGTTGAGGACGAGCCGGCCGAGGTTGGTCGGGTGCAGGCCGTCCGCGTCCTTGGCCGGGTCCATCAGCTCCAGGATGCGGTTCTCGTCGATGCCCTTGGGCAGCGGCAGTTGGACGATGTAGCCGGTGCAGGCCGGGTCCTCGTTGAGCTCCCGTACGACCGCCTCGATCTCCTCCTGGGTGGCGGTGCCCGGCAGGGTGCGCTGGATGGAGGCGAGACCGACCTCCGCGCAGTCGCGGTGCTTTCCGGCGACGTACTTCTGGCTGGCCGGGTCGTCGCCGACCAGGACCGTGCCGAGGCCGGGCGTGATGCCCTTCTCCTTGAGGGCCGCCACACGGACGGTCAGATCGGACTTGATCGAGGCTGCGGTGGCCTTGCCATCGAGAATCTGGGCGCTCATGGAGACATCCTCCCGGATGACCCCCGCCTTGTTCCAATTCGCTCACGAGGAGCGGCGGGCGATGCGGAGCGAGAAGTTGCACTTGCACAACTCCGCTGCGTATCGACTGGACAAAATCTCGCCATTGCGACGACGATGACCGGCGTAGTAGCGCGGAAAGTGCCGGGGGGAAATCCGCTCAAATGCCGTGAAAGTCCTCCGCGCGGGCCGCGTCGTCCCCGCACAGAGAAATTCACGGAGGAATCCCGCGATGAGCTTCGGCGATCCGAACAACCCCTACGGCCAGCCGCAGGGACAGGGACAGCAGCCGGGCTACGGCTACCCGCAGCAGGCCCCGCAGGGCGTGCCGCAGCAGGGCTACGGCTACCCGGCGGCCCCGGCGTACGGCGGCTACCCGGGCGCGGCCATGGAGATGCCGGGCAGCGTCAAGAGCGCGCGCGTGATCCTGTGGATCATGAGCGCCCTCAACCTGCTGGGCGGCTTCGGCGCGATCGCCCTCTCCTTCACCTTCTCCAGCGAGCTGGAGAAGTCGGGCTCCCTGTCCGGCGACGAGGAGACCTTCGCGAACCTGGGCCAGGGCATCATGATCGGCGCCGGCATCGTCTCGCTGATCTTCGCGATCCTCGGCATGGTGCTCGCCGCCAAGTTCAACTCCGGTGGCAACGGCGTCCGGATCGGCGCGATCGTCTGGGCCTCCTTCGCGGTGCTGTTCAGCCTGTTCTCGCTGCCGCTCGGCATCGTCAGCCTCGCGCTCGGCGTCCTCGTCATCGTCTTCGTGGCGAAGTCGGACGGCTCGGCCTGGTTCAACCGGAACAGGCAGCAGTACTGAGCCTGACGCACGCCTGAGGGGCGGGATCCGTACGGATCCCGCCCCTCACGCGCGTCACCGCCGCTTCAGGACCGCGAAGCCGTCCGAGCGGTGGGTGATCTCGTACCGCGCCTCCGGATGCAGCTGCGAAGCCAGCTGCGCCGGATCCGACACCTGTTGCCCCCAGCCCCGCAGGTCGAAGGCGAGATAGTCCGGGGTGGCGCCCTTCGACGTGCCCACCCAGTAGACCCGGTGGTCCGCCGTGAGGTGCGCGAGGAGCGAGACGTCCGCCTCGACGCTCGCCCCCTCCGGCACGGCGTCGACCGCCGCCCGCGCCTCCAGGGTCCGGGTGTCCGTCCGGTACGTCTCCGACTTCATCAGCTCCCGCAGCGGCAGGTTCGCGGCGAGGACGAGCGCGACCGCCGTCGCGACCGGGATCACGACCTTGCCGTACGAGACGAGCCAGGCGCGCGGCGAGGTGCGGACCGAGCGGACGCCGTCCACGAGGGCCAGGAAGACGACCGGCATCAGGATCGCGCTGTAGTGCCAGTGCATGCCCCAGTGGTTGGCGTCCTGGGAGAGGAAGCGCCAGCCCAGGGTCGGCAGGACGAGCAGGACCAGCGGGGAGCGCAGGGCGAGGAAGCCGGTGATCGCGAGCAGGTAGAAGACCATCTCCCACCGCTCGCCCGAGGCGAGGGCGTCACCGATGACCTGCCCGAAGGAGGTGTCGGCGCCCTGGCCGGTCTTCTCGATCTTGGCCCAGTAGTCGTACTGGCCGAGCCGGCTCGCCGCCGGGATCAGGACGAGGACCGTCAGCGCGAAGGCCGCCACGCCGAAGCCGGCCAGGGCGGCGCCGAGGCGCCGCTGTCCCTTCAGGAAGAGGACCGCGCCGACCATGGCGACGGTGAGGCCCATGTCCTCCTTGACGAGGACGAGCGGAACGGACCAGGCGGCGGCCGCGGTCCAGCGCCCGAGGAGCAGGGCCCGGCAGGCCAGGGCGAGCAGCGGGACGGCGAAGGCGATCTCGTGGAAGTCGGACTTGACGGCCTCCTGGAGCCCCCAGGAGAGGCCGTAGGCGACGGTCAGGCCGATGCCTGCGGCCCGGCTGCCGAGGATCTGCTGCGTGGTGCGGCCCACGACGACGGCGGAGGCGGCGAAGAGCGCGGCCTGCCCGAGGAGCAGTGCGGCGGGCGAGGACCAGATCCAGTAGAGCGGCGCGAGGAGGGCGGTGACGGGGCTGAAGTGGTCGCCGAGTATCTGGAAGCCGGGGCCCTTGATGTCGACGACGGGGGCGCGGAACTCGGCGTACGCCCGGACGGACTGCCCGAAGATCCCGAGGTCCCAGGAGGGCGTGCGGAAGTGCGCGTACTGCACCCAGGAGTACAGGAAGTACAGGCCGCAGAGGACGCCCGCGAGGATCAGGTACGGGCGGAGCGGGGCCGGGGCGAGGCCGTCGGACGGGTCCGTGTCGGCGGTGTCCGCCGGGGGCCTGTTCAGTACGTCCAACACCACGTCCCCCACTAACGGCGGCCGACAAAAGAGCAACCCATTAGACCAGAGTCCACCCGTTCGGCGGATCTGCCGCCGGGCCCGGGAACGGGAGCGGCCCGCCCGTACCCCTGGGTACGGGCGGGCCGTCCGTCACCGGCCTCGGGTTGGTGGGGCTCAGTGGAAGAAGTGGCGCGTGCCCGTGAAGTACATCGTCACGCCCGCCTTCTTCGCCGCCTCGACGACGAGCTCGTCGCGCACCGAACCGCCCGGCTGCACGACCGCCTTCACGCCGGCCGCGGTGAGGATCTCCAGACCGTCGGGGAAGGGGAAGAAGGCGTCGGAGGCGGCGTACGAGCCGCGCGCCCGCTCCTCGCCCGCCCGCTCGACGGCCAGCTTCGCGGAGTCGACGCGGTTGACCTGGCCCATGCCGACGCCGACCGAGGCGCCGTCCTTGGCGAGCAGGATCGCGTTGGACTTGACCGCGCGGCACGCCTTCCAGGCGAAGGCCAGCTCGGCGAGCTCCTCGGCGGACAGGGCCCCGCCCGTCGCCAGGGTCCAGTTCGCCGGGTCGTCGCCCTCGGCCTGGAGGCGGTCGGTGACCTGCAGGAGGGCACCGCCGTCGATCGGCTTGACCTCGACCGGGTTGGCCGGGGCGCCCTCGGCCTTCAGGACGCGGATGTTCTTCTTCTTGGCGAGGATCTCGACCGCGCCGTCCTCGTAGCCGGGGGCCACGATGACCTCGGTGAAGATCTCGGCGACCTGCTCGGCCATCTCCACGGAGACCGGGCGGTTGACGGCGATGACGCCGCCGAACGCGGACAGCGGGTCGCAGGCGTGCGCCTTGCGGTGCGCCTCGGCGACGTCGGCGCCGACCGCGATGCCGCACGGGTTGGCGTGCTTGATGATCGCGACACAGGGCTCGTCGTGGTCGTACGCGGCCCGGCGCGCGGCGTCGGTGTCCGTGAAGTTGTTGTACGACATCTCCTTGCCGTGCAGCTGCTCCGCCTCGGCGAGGCCGCCCCCCGCGGCGGAGCCGCTGATCGACACAGTGTCGACGTAGAGCGCGGCGCCCTGGTGCGGGTTCTCGCCGTACCGCAGGACGTTCTCGCGCCGGTACACGGCCCCGAGGAAGTCCGGGAAGCCGCTGTCGTCCGCTGCCGCGTAGTCCGCCGCGAACCAGGAGGCCACGGCCACGTCGTACGCGGCGGTGTGCTGGAAGGCCTCGGCGGCGAGCCGCTTGCGGGCGGTCAGGTCGAAGCCGCCGGCCTGGACGGCGGCGAGCACGTCGGCGTACCGGTCGGGGCTGGTGACGATCGCGACCGACGGGTGGTTCTTGGCCGCGGCGCGGACCATCGACGGGCCGCCGATGTCGATCTGCTCCACGCACTCGTCCGGGGTGGCGCCGGAGGCGACCGTCTCGCGGAACGGGTACAGGTTCACGACGACGAGGTCGAAGGGCTCCACGCCGAGCTCGGCGAGCTGCGCGCGGTGCGACTCCAGGCGCAGGTCGGCGAGGATGCCGGCGTGCACGCGCGGGTGCAGCGTCTTGACGCGCCCGTCGAGGCACTCGGGGAAGCCGGTCAGCTCCTCGACCTTGGTGACCGGGACCCCGGCGGCGGCGATCTTCCCGGCGGTGGAGCCGGTGGAGACGAGCTCGACACCGGCCTCGTGGAGGCCGCGGGCCAGCTCTTCGAGTCCCGTCTTGTCGTAGACGCTGACCAGCGCGCGGCGGATGGGCTTAACGGTGTCCGTGTTCACCGACATGAACCTTTCGTCCCTCAATGCGGTAGCCGTGCCGGGCGAGGCGCCCCACGACGTCGACGAGCAGCGAGCGCTCGACTTCCTTGATGCGCTCGTGCAGAGCGGCTTCATCGTCCTCGTCCCGCACCTCGACCACGCCCTGGGCGATGATCGGGCCGGTGTCGACACCGTCGTCGACGAAGTGGACGGTGCATCCGGTGACCTTCGCGCCGTAGGCGAGGGCGTCACGCACCCCGTGGGCACCGGGAAAACTGGGGAGGAGCGCCGGGTGGGTGTTGACGACCCGGCCGCCGAAGCGGGCGAGGAACTCCTTGCCGACGATCTTCATGAACCCGGCCGAGACGACGAGGTCCGGCTCGTACGCGGCGGTGGCCTCGGTCAGCGCGCGGTCCCACTCCTGGCGGGTCGCGTGGTCCTTCACCCTGCACACGAAGGTCGGCAGCCCGGCGCGCTCGGCGCGCTCCAGGCCGACGATGGAGTCGCGGTCGGCGCCGACGGCGACGATCTCGGCGCCGTACCCCTCGGGGTCGGCGGCGATGGCGTCGAGGAGGGCCTGCAGATTGGTACCGGACCCGGAGACCAGGACGACGAGGCGGGCGGCAGCCACAGGGGTCACTCTTTCCGTGGTGTTTGTGCGGTCGTACGAACGAATCGTGCCCCTTGATACGGGGAACCCTACGAATGGCTCGACCGTCAGCAACGATACCGGCACACGGGACGGCCCCCACGGGACGGGGGCGGAGCAGGGCGGTAGCGTCAGGGTCCGACGCCGGGCGCGCACCGGACCGGACGGGAGGTCGGAGCCGGTTCGGACGGCGGACGGCCCGGCGGACGAGCAGCAGACGAGACAGCACGAGACAGCAGCGGAGACCACGGGTGCGGTCGTGGTCGAGACGACAGAGGGAAGACGTTCAGCAGATGCCGGAACGCCAGTCCACGGACGACAACAACCCGTTCGCGCCACCGCCCGAGGGCAGGCCGGACCAGCCGTGGCAGCCGCGGCGACCGGAGGGCTCGGACGACGACGCGTCCGGCACCCCGGGCTCGTCGGGGCCGTCCGACGGCCGCTGGAGCCCGCGCCAGCCGGGCCCCTCGCAGGACGGCTTCGGCCGGGGACCGGAGCGGCAGGGCGGGCCGGAGGGCGGACCCGGGCAGGGCGGGCCCAAGCAGGGCCCGGGGATCCGCTGGGACCCGACGGACCCGGCGCAGCGAAGGGCGCGGTACGCGATCCTCTCCGGCATGTGGGGCTTCTTCTTCGCCATCTTCGACATTCCGGAGCTGGCGCTGCTGCTCGGCGCCCTCGGCCTCTACTGGTCGATCAGCTCGCTGCGCGCCAAGCCGAAGGCGGCCGAGGAACTGTCGCCGACATCACAGCCTCCGTCGGCGCAGCCCTCGCCGGGCCGGCCCTCGGGGCAGGGGGCGTCCGCCTCGACCCTGCCGCTCCGCTCGATGCGGACGGCGGCCATCAGCGGTCTCGTCGCGGCGAGCCTGGCGCTGATGATCGTCGCGGTGGGCTTCACCATGCAGCTCGTCTACCGCGACTTCTACCAGTGCCGCGACGACGCCCTGACCCACGCGGGCGAGCTGGCCTGCAACGACCTCCTGCCGAAGCCGCTGCGCGCGGGCTTCGGGGTACGGGACTAGTCGGCCGGCGTCAGTCGGTGGCGGGCGGCGGCGGCGGCGGCGAGGAAGGCTCCCAGGCCGCCGGGAGGTAGTCGTACGGCTCGTAGCCGGGGTCGTCGCCGAAGGGGTCGGCGTACGGAGCGGTGTACCGGTCGGTGTGCGGGGCGGCGGGCGCGTCGCCCCGCGGGTCCGGCCCGGTCCCGACCCCGGCGCCCCTGCCGGTGCCGGTCTCGGCCGTCGCCCGGGGCGCGGCCGCCTCCGGCCAGGCCTCCACGGGTCCGGACGGGGACGCCATGAGTCCGGACAGGGCCGCCATGAGTCTGGACGGGGTCGCCCTGAGTCCGGACGGGGCTCCCGCGAGTCCGGACGGGGCCGCCACGGGACCGTCCACCGCGAGGCCGTCCGCCACGGGGCCGTCCGCCACGGTGGACGCGGCCACGGGCACCGGCATCGGCGCCGGCATGGACGCGACCGAGGACCGGGGCTTCCTGGAGCGCGGGACCCGGCGGCCCCAGGCCCGTACCCCGAGCGCCACCGGCACCCCCGCGCAGGCCCCCCACAGCACCGCCGCCGCGCCCGCCTGCCACCACACGGGGCCGAACGCCGAGAGCCGGCCGGTGCCGAGCGGGCCGCCCGCCGCGGCCGCCAGGACGGCGACGGCCGCCCCGCACGCCCCGGCCGCGCCGAGCGCCGTCAGGGCCGCGTCCCGGGCGGCCCAGGTCCGGGCGGCCCGGCCCGCCCGGCGCCCCTGGACCACCGCGGCGACCAGCGGGACCGCGGCGGCCGCCCAGTGGACCCAGCTGCCGCGCCCCTCGGCGGGCAGCGCCGCCAGGAGCGGGAAGGGCGGCACGGCCGGGTCGCCTGCGAGGCCCAGCGGGGTCGCGAGCGCTCCCGTGCCGAGGGCGAAGCCGGGCCCGAGGCCGTACGCGGCTCCCCAGACGGTCGCGTTCGGCAGCAGCGCCAGGACGAGCAGCAGCACCGTCACCCGACCGGACCACTCCCCCGCGAGGCCTTCGAACGAGGCCTGCGCCCGGCCCGCGTGCCAGGCGAGCGAGACGGCCGCGACCACCGCGCCGCCGCCGAGCAGCGTCAGCGTCCCCAGCCCGGCGGCGCGCAGGGCGGCGGCGGCCTGCCGCTGCCCCGGCAGCGGGCGGCCGAGCGCCGTCCAGACGCCCGCGCCCGCCGCGCCGGTGACGACGGCGGGCAGCCAGAGTCCGGCCGTGACGAGGTCGGCGGGCAGCGGGCCGCTCTCGCTGTAGACCACGACGGCGGCCGCCACCAGCAGGTATCCCCCGGCGACGGCGGCGACGGCGCCGCCCGGCGAGGGGCGCGGCCGGGCCCCGTCGTCCCCCGGGTCGAGGGTGTCGCGGGCGGCCCGGTGCACCAGCCAGACGGGCAGGGCGGCGAGCAGCAGCGGGGCGATGCCGAGGGGGGCGGGCAGGCCGGACAGGGTGTCCGTGCGGACCAGGTCCACGCCGTGGGCGAGCAGCCAGATGCCGGCGGCGACGTGCAGGGCGCCGACGGGACCGCTGTCGGGGTACGGGGAGCTGATCCAGGCCGCGATCACCAGGACCGCGAGGGCGCCGAGGCCGAGTCCGGCGGCGACCCCGCCCCGGACGCAGGCGGTGGCGAGCGCGGCGGAACGGCCGCCCTGGACCAGGGGGTGCTCGGTCACATGGGTCACGGGGCCATGCTGCCAACGACACGCGCTTTCGCCGCGTAACAGGCAAACATCCGTTGTGTCGCCCAATATACGTTTATGTACTTTTCCGCCCAGAGCAGCTCTGCGGGAGGTCGACGTCGATGAGCCGGAGCACCGCGGATTCCGCATCCTCCGTCACCCTGCCGCCCCCGAAGGAGCGGCGCAGGTTGCGTGAGGCCCTCGCCCTGAGCGAGGAGCAGGTCGCCGAGGCCATGGGCGTCACGAAGGCCACGGTGAGGGCATGGGAGACCGGGCGCTCGGCGCCCCGGGGCCGCAAGCGCGAGGCGTACGCGAAGCTGCTCGGCACCCCCGAGCCCACGGATCTCGTACGTCCTGAGGCCGAGCCCCAGGCGCAGACGGAGGCGGAACCCCAGGCGCAGGCGACCCGGGCGGAGGCGCAGTCGGCCCGGGTCGAGGCGCCGGGCGAGGCCCGCCCGGCCCGGTCACAGGCTCAGACACCGGCTCAGCAGCCGCAGGCACAGACGCACTCTCAGCAGCCGCAGCCGTCGGCTTCGGGCAACGTGCGGCCCAGGGCCGCCGTCAAGCGGGCCGCCAAGCCGCCGCGGGCCCCGTCCCCCGCGCCGGCCATCTCACCGGCCCCCGCCCGCAAGGGCCCCTCGAAGCCGCCGGAGCGACTGAAACCGGTGGCGGCGGAGGCCCCCGCGGAACCGGCCGTCCCCGCAGGGCCGCCGGCCCTCACCCCCGAGGAGGCCTTCGACGCGCTGTACGCGTACGCCGCGCCGGGCCTCGTCCACCAGACGTACCTGCTCACGGGGCGCCGCCTGCTCTCCCGGGAGGCCGTCGAGTACGCCTTCCACCACGCCTGGCAGCACTGGCCCGAGGTCGCCGTGGACGCGGACCCGGTGGGCTGGGTGCGGGCGACGGCGTACGAGTACGCCCTCTCCCCCTGGCACCGGTTCCGGCGCGCCCACCGGCATCCCGACGCCCCGCCGACCGAGGCGAACCGCCGGGCACTGCTCGGCGCGCTCCTCGAACTGCCGCCGCCGTACCGCCGTACCGTCCTGCTCTACGACGGGCTCGGCCTGGACCTGCCGGAGACGGCGGCCGAGACGGAGGCGAGCACGCCCGCCGCCGCCAACCGGCTGCTGCACGCCCGGGCGGTCCTCGGCCGGCGGATCCCCGAGCTCGCCGAGCCGGAGGCCCTGCACCGTTGTCTGAGCGCGCTGGTCGCGGAGGCGCCGACGGCGACGCTGCCGCCCGCCCGCGCGGTCCGGACGGGCAGCGAGCGCCGGACCCGCAGCTGGACGCGGGCGGTGCTCGGGGTGACGGCGGCCCTCATCGCGGTGACCGGCTTCACGGCGGCGACCGCGCCGACCCGCTACATCCCGGTGAACGCCCCCGGCGAGGCCGTCAACGGCGTGCCCGTGCGCGGCGGCCCGCAGAAGCTCAGCCCGGAGGACCTGGAGCTCCGCGACAAGCTGCGCGCCGAGCCCAACCCGGGCCCGGAGCGGCTGGTCCCGGCGGTCGACTAGGAGGTGGACGTGAAGTGGGCCCCGCCCCTCCCGGTCTCCCGGGAGGGGCGGGGCCCACTCGCGTGCTGCCTGTCAGGCCGCTGTGCGTTTCAGCCTGTTCAGCCCGCGAGGATGGCGCGCGCCAGCTTGGCGGTCTCGGTCGGCGTCTTGCCGACCTTGACACCGGCGGCCTCGAGGGCCTCCTTCTTCGCCTGGGCGGTGCCGGAGGAGCCGGAGACGATGGCGCCGGCGTGGCCCATGGTCTTGCCCTCGGGGGCGGTGAAGCCCGCGACGTAGCCGACGACCGGCTTGGTGACGTTGGCCTTGATGAAGTCGGCCGCACGCTCCTCGGCGTCGCCGCCGATCTCGCCGATCATGACGATCAGGTCGGTGTCGGGGTCCGCCTCGAACGCCGCGAGGGCGTCGATGTGCGTGGTGCCGATGACCGGGTCGCCACCGATGCCGACGGCGGAGGAGAAGCCGAGGTCACGGAGCTCGTACATCATCTGGTACGTCAGCGTGCCGGACTTCGAGACCAGGCCGATGCGGCCCGGCTTCGTGATGTCGCCCGGGATGATGCCGGCGTTGGACTGGCCCGGGGTGATGAGACCGGGGCAGTTCGGGCCGATGAGGCGGGTCTTGTTGCCCTTGTCCACGGCGTACGCGTAGAACGCGGCCGAGTCGTGGACGGCGATGCCCTCGGTGATGACGACGGCGAGCGGGATCTCGGCGTCGATCGCCTCGACCACGGCGGCCTTCGCGAAGGCCGGCGGGACGAAGAGGACCGAGACGTTGGCGCCGGTCTCCTTCATCGCCTCGGCGACGGTGCCGAAGACCGGGATCTCGGTGCCGTCGAAGTCGACCTTGGTGCCGGCCTTGCGCGGGTTCACGCCGCCGACGATGTTGGTGCCGTCACCGAGCATGAGCTTGGTGTGCTTCATGCCCGTGGCACCGGTCATGCCCTGGACGATGACCTTGCTGTCCTTGTTGAGGAAGATAGCCATGGCTGTGGTTTCCCCTGTCCCTTACTTCGCAGCCGCGAGCTCGGCGGCCTTGTCGGCCGCGCCGTCCATGGTGTCCACGCGCTGCACGAGCGGGTGGTTGGCGTCCGACAGGATCTTGCGACCCAGCTCCGCGTTGTTGCCGTCGAGACGGACGACCAGCGGCTTGGTGACCTCTTCGCCCTTCGAGGCGAGGAGCTCCAGGGCCTGCACGATGCCGTTGGCGACCTCGTCACAGGCGGTGATGCCACCGAAGACGTTGACGAACACGGACTTGACGTCCGGGTCGCCGAGGATGATCTCCAGGCCGTTCGCCATGACCTCGGCGGAGGCGCCGCCGCCGATGTCGAGGAAGTTGGCCGGCTTCACGCCGCCGTGGTTCTCACCGGCGTACGCGACGACGTCCAGCGTCGACATGACCAGGCCCGCGCCGTTGCCGATGATGCCGACCTGGCCGTCGAGCTTGACGTAGTTGAGGCCCTTGGCCTTGGCGGCAGCCTCGAGCGGGTTGGCTGCGGCCTTGTCCTCGAGCGCCTCGTGCTCCGGCTGGCGGAAGTCGGCGTTGGCGTCCAGGGAGACCTTGCCGTCGAGGGCGATGACCTCGCCGGAGGCGACCTTGGCCAGCGGGTTGACCTCGACGAGGAGGGCGTCCTCGGCGACGAAGGTGTCCCACAGGGTCACGAGGACCTCGGCGACCTTCTCGGCGACCTCGGCCGGGAACTTGGCCTGGGCGACGATCTCGCGGGCCTTCTCGATGTCGACGCCCTTGTTGGAGTCGACCGGCACCTTCGCGAGCTTCTCGGGGGTCGTCGCGGCGACCTCCTCGATGTCCATGCCACCGGCGACGGACGCCATGGCGAGGAAGGTGCGGTTGGTGCGGTCGAGGAGGTACGAGACGTAGTACTCCTCGACGATCTCCGGAGCGGTCTCCGCGATCATCACCTTGTGGACCGTGTGGCCCTTGATGTCCATCCCGAGGATGTCCGTCGCGCGGGCGACGGCCTCGTCCGGGGTGGCGGCCAGCTTCACGCCGCCGGCCTTGCCGCGGCCGCCGACCTTCACCTGCGCCTTGACGACCGACTTGCCGCCAAGACGCTCGGTGGCCTCGCGCGCCGCCTCAGGCGTGTCGATGACTTCACCGGCCAGCACCGGTACACCGTGCTTGGCGAAGAGGTCCCTCGCCTGGTACTCGAACAGGTCCACGCGCGTCCGTCCCTTTTCTGATGATCGCGGTTCGTTGTCTGCGTGGGCGTGCCGCGGAGGGCAACGTGACTGCGCTGTCACAAGGGAGGCGTTCACGGAGTCCGTGGACGCGGCATGTCCGTCTCGCAGGTTATCCCCGTGGGCCGTGGGTCCCTAAATCGCAGGTCACACCAGAGCGGTGATACGGGTCACAGACCGTACGGGCCGGGGGGCTGTCCGTAGGGGTGGTGGGGTTGGCCCGGAGACCCCTCGCGGCAGGCGAGGACCGGCCTTCGGGGCCCTCACGACGCGCCGGGGGCCGGGGTGAGGGTCGTTCCGCCACGAGTGTGATATGGACCTCAGTGGGGTCGCGCGCGCCCGTGTGGGTGGCCCCGCGGCGACGGATTCCGCAGTCCTCAGCCCTCGGGTATCGGGAGCGGGCGCTTCTCCAGGGCGGCCGCCATGATCTCCGGGAACAGGTCGGGGGTGCAGGCGAAGGCCGGGGCGCCGAGCGCGGCGAGCGCCGCCGCGTGGTCCCGGTCGTAGGCGGGGGCGCCCTCGTCGGAGAGCGCGAGCAGGGCGACGAACTGGACGCCGGAGGCCTTCATGGCCGCGACCCGCTTCAGCATCTCGTCCCGGATGCCTCCCTCGTAGAGGTCGCTGACGAGGACGACGACGGTGTCGGCGGGGCGGGTGATCCTCGACTGGCAGTAGGCGAGGGCGCGGTTGATGTCGGTGCCGCCGCCGAGCCGGGTGCCGAAGAGGACGTCGACCGGGTCGTCGAGCTGCTCGGTCAGGTCGACGACGGAGGTGTCGAAGACGACGAGGCGGGTGGCGAGCGTGCGCATCGAGGCGAGCACCGCGCCGAAGACGGCGGCGTGGACGACGGAGGCGGCCATGGAGCCCGACTGGTCGACGCAGAGCACGATCTCCTTCCTGACTCCCCGGGAGGCGCGCCCGTGGCCGACGAGCCGCTCGGGGACGACCGTGCGCTGCTCGGGCAGGTAGTGCTTGAGGTTGGCGCGGATCGTGCGGTCCCAGTCGATGTCCCGGTGGCGGGGGCGGCTGATCCGGGCGGAGCGGTCGAGCGCACCGGTGAGGGTGGCACGGGTGCGGGCGGCGAGGCGCTTCTCCAGGTCGTCGACGACCTTGCGGACGACGGCCCGGGCGGTCTCCCGGGTCGTCTCGGGCATCGCCCTGCCGAGGGAGAGGAGGGTGCCGACGAGGTGCACGTCGGCCTCGACGGCCTCCAGCATCTCCGGCTCCAGGAGGAGGGTGGCGAGCCCGAGCCGGTCGATGGCGTCGCGCTGCATGACCTGGACGACGGAGCTCGGGAAGTACGTGCGGATGTCGCCGAGCCAGCGGGCGACGGAGGGCACGGACGCGCCGAGCCCGGCCGAGCGGTCCCGTCCGGTGCGGGGGCCGCTCTCGCTGGGGCGGTCGTAGAGCGCGGTGAGGGCTCCGTCCATGGCCGCGTCGGTGCCGGTGAGCGCCCTGCCGGTGCCGTCGGCCTCCCCGCCACCCAGGACCAGCCGCCAGCGCCGCAGCCGCTCGTCGTCGGTGAGCGTCCTGTCCGTCATGCGAGGGCCTCCGTTCCGAGGATGAGGTGGAGGAGCGGCAGCACGGCGTCCGCCCGCTCGGGGTCGGGGGCCGGGGCGAAGCCGGGCACGCCGGGCTCGGAGGGCCCCGGCCCGCCGGAACGGGGCCCCCGCGCGACCAGCTCCCCGAGCGTGCGGCGCACGCCCTGCTCGTAACCGGAGAAGGTGCGCCGCAGCAGCGGCAGGACGTCGGTGAACGCCTCGGCCGGGACGGACGTCAGCCAGGCGTCGACCAGTCCGAGGAGCCGCTCGTCGTGGACGAGGAGCAGTCCGCCGCCGGAGGCCCCGCCGACGAAGCCGTCGATCCAGGCGGCGGCGTCGGCCGGCGGGGTGCCGGGCGAGAGGGCGCGGCTCATGAGCAGGGCGGCCTCGCCGTCGGCGATCCGGCCCTCGTCGAGCAGAAGCCGGGCGGCCCGCCCCCGCAGGACGCCCGGTGTCCGGTCGCGGTCGGCGAGCCGGCGCAGCACCCCGGCCCACCGGTCGACGAGGTCGGGGCGGTCCGGGAGGAGGCCGATCGCCGTGTGGACGGCGTCGATCCGGTCCCGCATCTGCGCGGCGGCGTCCGTGTCGAGTCCGGCGCAGGCGGGCGGCAGGCCCACGCAGATCCGCTCGGCGAGCCCGGCGGCGACCTCGCCGAGGGCCGCCGTGCCGGTGCCGCGGACGTCGCCGTAGCGCAGGGCGCGGGCCAGAGCCGGGAGGGCCTGCGCCAGGTGGGCGACGTCGGTGTCGAGCGCGGCCCGGTCGGCGAGCGCCCGCATGACGACCGGAAGCGCGTCCGTGAGCCCGGCGAGGAGGCACTGCTCGGCGAGGACGGTGATGTCGCCGAGGGCGGTCGCGGCGAGGGCGCGGGACTCGGCCCTGGCGGTGGCGGCGGCCTCGACGGTGGTGCCCCAGACGCCGGCCTCGGCGACCTGGACGTACAGCTCGGGCTCCCAGCGCAGCCGCCAGGTCTCCCGGAAGGTGCCGGTGCCGGCCCGCCCGGCGGCCGGCTCGCCCCAGTGGACGCCGAGGAGGCGCAGCCGGTGCAGCAGCCGGCTGCGCTCGCCGTCGGTCTCCTTGCGGAGGTCGAGTCCGAGCTCGCGCTCCTGGGCCTCGGGCTTGAGGCGCAGGGTGCGCCGGCGGCGGTCCAGATCGCGCTGGAGGGGTACGGCGGGGGCGCCGGCCGGCACCTCGCCGAGGACGTCGCCGACGACGAGGCGGTCGCGGACGAGGTCGAGCGGCACGTCGGAGCCCTCGCAGAGGACGGCGCGGACGGCGTCGGTCGCCTCGTCGAGGCCGGGGCGCGGACGGCCGCGCAGGACGGCGAGCGTCTCGGCGAGCCGGACGGCCTCGATGACGTGGGCGGAGGAGACGGGGTGGTCCTCGGCCCTGAGGAGCCCGGCGACCTTCGTCATCCAGCGCTCGACGGGCCGGTCGGGGGCGGCGAAGAGGTGTCCGTACCAGCCGGGCGCGTCGATCCCGGCGCCGTAGCCGGAGCGGCGGGCGAGTCTGCGGTGGGTCCAGGGGACCCAGGTCAGCTCGGCCTTCGCCCGGGGCAGGCCCTTGAGGAGGGCCTTGTCGGCGGCGACGGTGGTCCTGCGGGTGAGGGCGGGCACGTGCCAGGCGCCGCAGACCACGGCGACGGAGTCCCCGAACTCCTTGCGGGCGGCGCGCAGCTTGAGCCGCATGTGCGCCTCGCGGACCAGGTCGCGGGGGTGGCCGCCGTGTCCGTACGTCTCGCGGAGGGCGCCCATGGCCTCGGCGAGGGCCTCGAAGGGGGCGGTGGGATCGCCGTCCCCGCGCAGCTCGACGACGTCCTCCCACCAGCGCTCGGCGTCCTCGTACCCGGCGGCTCCGGCGAGTTCGGCGACCGGGTCGATCCGCGGGCCGCTGCCCGTGACCTCCTCCTCGTCCCTCCAGGTGGGGTCGGCGGCGGCGAGGGTGTGGGCGGCGGGCAGGTCGACGAAGCGGACGGCGGCGTCGTGGTCGAGGGCCCAGCGGATCGCGACCCACTCGGGCGAGAACTCGGCCATCGGCCAGAACGCGGCCCGCCCGGGGTCGTCCACGGCGTGGGCGAGCAGCGCGACGGGCGGCCGCATGTCCGGGTCCGCGGCGAGCGCCACGAGGGCGTCGGCCTCGGCGGGCCCCTCGACGAGCACCGCGGCGGGCCGCGCCGCCTCCAACGCGGCCCGCACTCCACGCGCGGAGCCGGGCCCGTGATGCCGCACCCCCAGCAACAGGGGCTCCCTCCGGCCCCCACCGTTCTTGCCGGGACGGGGCTCGGCAGCCGAGACCCGGGAGGCGGCGGAGACCGGGGGCGCGTCCGAGGCGCGGGGCGCATGATGGGGCGCGTCCGACGCGCGGGCGCCGTCACGGAGGGCGTCCGACGCGCGGGGCGCGTCTCCGGGTGGGTCCGGTGGGCGGGAGGTGTTCGGGGCCGTGGTCGTCGAGGTCATGCGCTCACCTCGCGGCAGGCGCGGTAGAAGTCCTTCCAGCCGTCTCTCTCCCTCACGACCGTTTCCAGGTACTCCTGCCAGACGACCCGGTCGGCCGCCGGGTCACGGACGACCGCGCCGAGGATGCCGGCGGCGATGTCGCCGGGGCGCAGGACGCCGTCGCCGAAGTGGGCGGCGAGGGCGAGTCCGCCGGTGACGACGGAGATCGCCTCGGCCGTCGAGAGCGTCCCCGAGGGGGACTTGACCTTCGTCCGGCCGTCGGTGGTGACGCCGTCCCGCAGCTCGCGGAAGACCGTGACGACCCGGCGGATCTCGTCCACGCCGTCGGGCAGGACGGGCAGTTCGAGGGAGCGGCCGAGCTGCTCGACCCGACGGGCGACGATGTCGACCTCGGCCTCGGGGGTCGCGGGCAGCGGCAGCACGACGGTGTTGAAGCGGCGGCGCAGCGCGCTGGAGAGCTCGTTGACGCCGCGGTCGCGGTCGTTGGCGGTGGCGATCAGGTTGAAGCCGGGGACGGCCTGCACCTCCTGGCCGAGCTCGGGGACGGGCAGGGTCTTCTCGGACAGGATCGTGATGAGCGTGTCCTGCACGTCGGCGGGGATGCGGGTGAGCTCCTCGACCCGGACGGTCATGCCCTGGGACATCGCGCGCATCACGGGGCTGGGGACGAGGGCGCCCCCGCTGGGGCCGTGGGCGAGGAGTCGCGCGTAGTTCCAGCCGTACCGGATGGCTTCCTCGGGCGTGCCGGCGGTGCCCTGGACGAGGAGGGTGGAGTCGCCGCTGACGGCGGCGGCGAGGTGCTCGGAGACCCAGGTCTTGGCGGTGCCGGGGACGCCGAGGAGGAGCAGCGCCCGGTCGGTGGCGAGCGTGGTGACGGCGACTTCCACGATGCGGCGCGGTCCGACGTACTTGGGCGTGATGACGGTGCCGTCGGGGAGCGTGCCGCCGAGGAGGTAGGTGGCGACGGCCCACGGGGAGAGGCGCCAGCGGGCGGGCCGGGGCCGGTCGTCGGCGGCGGCGAGGGCCGCGAGTTCGTGGGCGAAGGCGTGCTCCACGTGCGGCCGCAGGGCCTCGGTGGCGGTCTGCGGCCGCCCCGGTCCGGTGTCCGTCTCGACACCGGAACCGGGCTTCGCGATGGTTTCGGGCACGGGCATGGATCCCCCTCCAGATCGTTCGACCTGCTGTGTGATCCACCGTGCACCATGCCACTGACAATCGGATGTCACCGCTGGTCAGGGCCGGTTGGGGAAGGTGAGGGAGGGTCAGTCGACGATCGTCGGTCGACTCGATGTTCCCGCCGCCGGCCTCGTACGTGACCTCGTAGGTCTCGTTGCCTGGAACCGCCGGGCCGAGGGCGTTGTCAGTGGCGGCCCCTACCTTCGATGACATGAATGCCATGGGGGTGCGCTGGACGACGGAACAGGTGCTTGCGCTGGCTCCTGACGAGGCGTCGCGCAGAGCGGGGAGCGAGCTCGGCACGGCCGGGCCCTGGTCGGAGACGGGCTGCGGTGACGGCGTCGTCTGGGGCCTGTGCAAGGGCAGCGGAAGCACGCCGTACCGGACGGTCGTCGACACGACGGGACCCGCGTACTCGTGCGGTTGCCCCAGCCGGAAGTCTCCCTGCAAGCACGCGCTGGGCCTGCTGCTGCTCCGGGCGGCGGACGGGATCGCCGCCGAGGGGTGCCCCGCGCCCGACTGGGCCGCGCAGTGGCTCACCGCGCGGCGCGACCGGACCGCGAGCGCGGACCTTCGGGCCGGGGACGGGGCCCCGGGAGCGACGGCGGATCCGGAGGCGGTGCGCCGCCGGGCCGAGCGCAGGGCGGCCCGTATCACCTCGGGCGCGCGGGAGTTGGAGCAGCGCCTCGCCGACCTGCTGCGCGGCGGTCTGGCGGTGGCCGGCCAGGCGGGGTACGGGCTGTGGGAGGAGACGGCGGCCCGCATGGTCGACGCCCAGGCGCCGGGGCTCGCCGGGCGGGTCCGGGAACTGGGGGCGATACCGGCCTCGGGGCCGGGCTGGCCGGTGCGGCTCCTGGAGGAGTGCGCGCTGACGCATCTCCTCGGCCGGGCGTGGCTGGCGGCGGACCGGCTGCCCGCCCCGTTCGCGACGACGGTGCGGACCCGGGTGGGCCTCACCGCCCCGGCCGACGGCGTCCCGGTGCGCGACCACTGGCTGGTCCTCGCCCAGTACGACGCGTCCGACGCCCGGCTGACGACCCGGCGGATCTGGCTGTACGGCACGACGACCGGGCGCACCGCGCTCCTGCTCTCCTTCGGCGCGGCGGGCCGGGCGCCGCAGCTCGCGCTCCCCGTGGGCGCCTTGCTGGACGGCGAGTTGACGCCGCACACCGGCTCGGGTCAGGTGCGGGCTGAGCCGGGCGAGCGGTTCGTCCCGGTCGCGGGACCCGTCGCCCCGCCGGCGGGCGGACCGGTCGGCGCGGCGCTCGACGCGTACGGTCGCGCGCTCCGCGAGGACCCGTGGCTGGGCTCCTGGCCCGTGACGCTGAGACAGGTCGTACCGGCGCGCGCGGAGTACGGCTGGCAGCTCGCCGACGCCGACGGCCGCGAGGCGCTGCCCCTGACGCCCGCCGCCCAGTCCCGGCCCGGTCTCTGGCGCCTGGTCGCCCTGTCCGGCGGCGCCCCGGTGACCGTCTTCGGCGAGGTCGGGCACCGGGGGTTCACCCCGCTCGCCGCCTGGTCGCCGGAGGCCCCGGGCGAGACGGTCCCCCTCATATGACGCCCGGCCACCGCGCACCGACCCACCGGAGGAGCCCGATGGACACGACCGCGACCACCACCACCGCCGCCCCGGCGGCGGGAACGACCGCCGACGACGAGGCGTCCACCCCGTCCTGGGAGGAGCTCGTCAGCTCGGCGATGCTGGGGACGGACCGTCGGCCTCCCGCCGCGCCCGCGGGCTCCGCCGCGGCCCGGGACCTGCCGGGCGCGCTGCTCGACGCGGCCGCGCTGCACACCGTACGACGCAGGGCGGGGCTGCGGCCCGGCCCCGCCGCGCCCTTGCCGGAGCCCGCGCCGGAGGATCCGCGTGCGCCGCTGCCCGAGGCCGCCCGGCTCCGCCTCGACCAGCTGCTCGCCGGCCGGACCGCGCCCTCGCCCGCCGGGCGGCGCGGGGCCGCCCCCGACCTGGCCGAGCTGCTCCCCCAGTGGCTGGCCCTCGCAGACCGGCACGGCTACAAGGCGCCGCCCGCCGCCCTGCCCGCGCTGCTCGACGCGGCCAGGGCCCGCACCGATCTGCGCCCCCAGGCGCTGCGTCTGGCGGGTCCGCGCGGCCTGTGGCTGGCCCGGCTCAACCCCGAGTGGAGGTTCGCCCTCCGGGGCCGGGGCGCGGGCGGCCGCCTCCCGTCCCCGGAGGACGCCGAGGGGGTCCGCGCGCTGTGGGACGAGGGCCTGTTCGCCGAGCGGGTCGCCCTGCTCTCCGCCGTACGGACCGAGGACCCGGCCGCCGGTCTCGCGCTGCTCGCCTCGACCTGGTCCACCGAGCGGGCGGAGGACCGGCTGATGTTCCTGGACTCGCTGCGGGCCGGGCTCTCCGGCGCCGACGAGGAGTTCCTGGAAGAGGCCCTCGACGACCGCAGCCGCAACGTCCGGGCCACCGCCGCCGAGTTGCTCTCCGCCCTGCCGGCCTCCGCTCTCGCGGGCCGGATGGCGGCCCGGGCCGCCACCTGCGTCGGCCTGGA